>CAZRKG010000041.1:0-16314 GCA_964600635.1 uncultured Geobacter sp.
TGGCTCACCATCTACACGGTTGATACCGAGGATCGGGGCTTTACCCTGAGCACAACGCTCAACTTCAATACTGCACATACCCAGGTTCATTTCTGGCACAATGAAACCTTTGGCTTTATCAGCCAGTGCCCTGATCTGCTTGTCAGGGAAAGGCCAGAAGGTCTTGATACGGAACATACCGGCCTTGATACCCTGCTCACGAGCTGCATTAACAGCATAACGGGCAGAACGGGAGGTTGAGCCAAAGGCCACAACTATAACATCTGCATCGTCCAGCATGAATTCTTCAAAATCAACAATTTCATCTATATTATTATAAACCTTACGTACCTGACGCTCTTCTTCTTCCTGTACGTACTCTGCCTTGGTGGTGGGGAAGCCATCTGGCAGCTTATTCAGGCCAGTAACGTGGAACTTGTAACCAGAACCGAATGCGGCCAGCGGTGGTACATCACCAAACTGTGTATCGTATGGCTTATACTCTGAAGGCGACACGGTTGGCTTGGCACGATCAATCACTTCCAGTTCGCCTGGCTCACGGAACTCAATCCGCTCACGCATGTGGGCAACAATCTCATCTGGCAGTACATGGACAGGAAGCCGGTACTTTTCAGCCAGGTTGAAGGCACGCACAAGCATGTCATAGCACTCCTGAACAGAGGCTGGCATAAGTGCGATGGTAGCATGGTCGCCGTGGGTACCCCAGCGGGCACACATGACATCAGACTGTGAAGGACCGGTAGGCATACCTGTGGAAGGGCCACCACGCATTACGTTGAATATAACGCATGGGATCTCAGCAATGCAGCCATAACCGATCAGCTCCTGCTTGAGTGAAAGACCAGGGCCAGAGGTAGAAGTAAGGGCCTTGAAACCAGCCAGAGAGCCACCAAGCAGAGCAGCCATTGCACCGATTTCATCTTCCATCTGGATGAACTTGCCGCCAACTTTTGGCAGTTCAGCAGACATCACTTCAGCTACTTCTGTGGAAGGTGTGATGGGATACCCGGCAAAGAACTTACAGCCTGCATAGATGGCACCATGTGCGGCTGCTTCGTTCCCTTGAAGAAACGCAACTTTTTTAGACACTGTAAAATCCTCCCGTTCTGTTATTCAGCGTGAACTCTGATTGCAAAGTCAGGGCAACGCAGCTCGCACTGCATGCACTTGATACACTTTTCAATATCCTTGACTGCAACGACAAAGCCGCGCATTTCAAGGGTCTTGGTGGGGCAGAGCTCTGCACAGATTGCACAGCCCTTGCAGTACTTCTCGATGATCTCAATCCTGGGAAGTTTCTTTTCTGCTGACATTCGTAAAACTCCTTTGTCCGTATTCGTAGGTGTAAAATATGGCCCTTTACGTGGCAAAAGAAGGGCGGTACTTGACCACCCTTCTTTTGCTTCATTCGTAAAAAGCCCTGTAGTTAAGGCTTATCAGCCCTGCAGGATTCCTGGCAGTGCGTCAACAAGACCTTTCACGGCTGCTACAGACTTGTCCATCATGGCTTGTTCAGTGGCATCCAGTTTGAACTGGAGGATCTGCTCAACACCATTTTCGCCTAATACTGCCGGTACGCCAACATAGTAACCATCTACACCAAACTCGCCCTTCAGGAAGCAGCAGGTTGGCAGTACACGCTTCTGGTCACGCAGTACAGATTCTGCCATTGAAATGGCAGAGGATGCTGGTGAGTAGAAGGCGGAACCGGTCTTGAGCAGGGCAACAACTTCGCCACCAGCCAGACGGGTGCGGTTAACCATTGCTTCCATAACTTCCTTGGCCTTGTCTGCACCGTATTTCTGCTCCAGAAGTTCCATGACAGGAATGCCGTTTACACTGGCATAACGTACCAGAGGCACCATATCATCACCGTGACCACCAAGGGTCATGGCAATAACATCTTTTACAGATACACCCAGCTCCCAGGCAATGAAGGTTCTGAAGCGGGCAGAATCAAGTACGCCAGCCTGACCAACTACACGGTTGTGTGGTATACCGGTGATCTGCTGGCACAGTGTAACCATTGCATCCAGCGGGTTGGAAATCACGATAACAAATGCATTGGAGGCATACTGCTTGATACCTTCAGATACAGAAGTCATAATTTTGGAGTTGGTTGCAATCAGGTCATCACGGCTCATACCTGGTTTACGAGGCAGACCAGCAGTTACAATAACAACATCAGCACCTGCTATATCTTTGTAATCCTGTGTACCTTTCAGGCTTATATCAAAGCCGTCAACAGGAGATGCCTCAGCAATATCAAGCATCTTGCCCTGCGGCATACCTTCAACAATGTCAAACATGACAACATCACCCAGTTCACGCAGTGCGCAAAGCTGAGCGAGTACGCCACCAATCTGACCGCCACCAATCAATGCAATCTTCTTACGTCCCATGTCCTTCCTCCTCGTGTGATGTGTTGTTAGCTGATGTTTAAATGCTACAGTTATAAAATAATGTGGGGAGCCGGTCAAGAACCGTATCCCCACAAATCAATCACAGGTCTTAGATAGCATCTACGATTGCGTTAAGTGTTGCACTTGGACGCATTGCCTTACCAGTCTTGGCTGGATCAGGGCGATAGTAGCCACCCATATCAACCGGCTTGCCCTGGGCACCGATCAGCTCTTCACTGATCTTGGCTTCATTATCTACCAGTTGCTTGGCAATGCTGGCAAACTTGGCTTTAAGCTCGGCATCTTTGCCTTGTGCTGCCAAAGCCTCTGCCCAGTAGGTAGCAAGGTAGTAGTGGCTGCCACGGTTATCAATCTGACCAACCTTACGGGCTGGCGACTTGTTGTTGTCGAGGAACTTGGCAATGGCCTGATCCAGTGTTTCAGCCAGAACCATGGCCTTGTCATTCTTGAATTGGGTTCCCAGATGCTCCAAGGAAGCTGCCAGGGCAGAGAACTCACCCAGCGAATCCCAACGCAGGTAACCCTCTTTCACAAATTGCTGTACGTGCTTAGGAGCAGAACCACCTGCACCGGTCTCAAAAAGTCCGCCGCCGCTCAGCAGAGGAACAATTGAAAGCATCTTGGCACTGGTACCAAGCTCCAGGATCGGAAAAAGGTCTGTCAGATAGTCACGCAGTACGTTACCGGTTACAGAGATGGTATCCTGTCCCTTGCGGATACGGGCCAGTGAATAACGCATTGCCTGTACAGGTGCCATAATCTTTATTTCCAGGCCGGAAATATCCAGATCACGCAGATAGACCAGAGCCTTGGCAATCAGCTCGCAATCATGGGCACGGTTGCTGTCCAGCCAGAATACAGCAGGGGCACCTGTGGCACGGGCACGGTTTACAGCCAGCTTGACCCAGTCCTTGATAGGCAGATCCTTTGCACGATACAAACGCCAGATGTCACCAGCTTCAACATCATGGCACATAAGTACTGCACCATCAGCACCGATTACCTTTACCTGACCATCAGCCTGAATCTCAAAGGTGGTCGGGTGTGAACCATACTCTTCAGCCTTCTGTGCCATCAGACCTACGTTAGGCACGGAACCCATGGTAGCAGGATCAAGTGCACCATTCTTCTGACAGTCTTGCAGGATCTCTTTGTAAATGGTGGCATAGCAGCGGTCAGGAATCATTGCCTTGGTGTCCTGCAACTTGCCTTCAGCATTCCACATTCTGCCAGAGTCACGGATTACAACCGGCATGGAGGCATCAACTATGATGTCATTAGGCACATGCAGGTTGGTAATGCCTTTATCAGAGTCAACCATTGCCAGGGCCGGACGCTTGGCATATACAGCCTTAATATCTGCCTCAATGGCTGCCTTCTTGTCTGCCGGCAGAACTTCAATTTTTTTGTAGAGGTCCCCCAGACCCATGTTTGGGTTAACACCAGCCTGTTTGAAATCTGCGGCATATTTGTCAAAAACATCCTTATAGAAAACTTCAACAGCATGACCGAACATGATCGGGTCAGATACCTTCATCATGGTGGCCTTCAGATGCAGGGACAGAAGCTGGCCCTTGGCCTTTGCATCTTCAATCTGCTCGGCATAGAAAGCACGCAGGGCGTTCTTGCTCAGGAATGAGGAAGAGAGTACCTCTGCTTTTTCTGCCTTCAGGCCATCCTTCAGCACCTTGGAGCTGCCATCCTTAGCCACAAACTCAATTTTGAAATTACCACCATCAGCAACTGTTACAGACTGCTCATTAGCGTAGAAATCACCATCATTCATGTGTGCTATTTCAGAAATGCTGTCAGCAGCATAGGCACCAAGCTTATGGGGATTCTTTTTGGAGAAGTTCTTTACAGAGATAGGGGCACGGCGGTCCGAGTTACCTTCACGCAGCACAGGGTTTACTGCACTACCCAGAATCTTGGCATATTTCTCTGCAATCGCCCTTTCTTCATCATTCTTTGGAACTTCAGGGTAATCAGGCACCTTGAATCCCTTGGACTGAAGCTCTGCAATGGCTTCTTTCAACTGGGGTACAGATGCACTTACGTTAGGCAGTTTGATTATGTTAGCTTCAGGGACAAGGGTCAGATCACCCAGTTGTGTCAGGAAGTCAGCAACCTGCTGGTCAGGGGACAGGTATTCAGGAAAGTTGGCCAGAATACGGCCAGAAACAGAGATGTCACGGGTTTCAACCTCAACTCCGGTACCTTTTGTGAAGGCTTGTACAATCGGAAGCAGCGAATAGGTCGCCAGAGCTGGTGCTTCATCAATCTCGGTCCAGATAATCTTGTGTGTAGCCATACTTTCTCCTTATTTATGTGATATTTCCGATAAATATACAGAATTTCAACATTAAAATCCTGTATAGTCAGATCCTTGGAAAATTCTGTATACAGTATGCAAAAGTCACAATACTGTCAAGGGAAAATCACTTTATATTACCTGCTGTTAAAAAGCCCGTCTCAATATATCAATCTGTTTTATTTTGCAGATTTATATGCCTGTCGTCGGGCTTCCATGGCATCCTCTTTACTGAAATTTCTGGGAATCTTTAAGACCTGACCAGGCCAGAGCTGGTATGGATCACGAACCTGATCACGATTAGCCCTGTAAATCAGCGGCCATAGGTTAGTATCGCTGTAAACTTCCTGTTTAGCTGCAATCTGCGGCAATGTTTCACCACGCTTGACAGTATAATGTACCGTCGGAATGGGCGGTGGCTGTATTTCCTGTCTGATCCTGGGCGGCTCCTGTTTTAAAGACTCAATCCGCTTATTTATCGCCTCTTCATACTCTATTTTACGTTGTTCTTCCCGCCTTATTCTGGCTTCTTCCTCTAGCTGAATCTGATCTTCCAGTGCCTTAAGCTTTGTGGCCATCCGTTCTTTTTCCCGTTGCATGGTCATTTCTTCATACAGGATCAGACTTTTCTGGTAGGCCAGCTTAAACTGATCATCAGCTCTGACCTCTGCAAACTCCTTCAGTAACTCCTCGCCACGCTTTATTGTCTGTTCAACATCAGCCAAGGCCGCCGGGTTACTGACAGCAGCTCCATCCTGCTGTAGTTGCAGCAATGAAAGCTGTGCCTTATGCCGCCAAGCCGGATCATGACCTGTACAGGCATTTAACAGGCTGAACAACAGCAATAATATGAAGAAGGGTAGCCTTTGCATCAGAATCAGGCAGTTGCCGCCCCCTGTTGTGCGGCCAGACGCAGACCAAGATCTCTCAACTGTTTTGTATCAACTGAAGAAGGTGCCTCTGACATCAGGCAGGTACCTTTCTGGGTCTTGGGAAAGGCGATAACGTCACGGATGGAATCAGAGCCGGTCAGCAGCATGATCAGCCTGTCCATACCAAAGGCAATACCACCGTGTGGCGGTGTACCATACTCCAGGGCATCCAGCAGGAAGCCGAACTTGGCCTGCTTGTCTTCTTCAGAGTGGCCAAGCATCTTGAACATCAGGGACTGTACCTGCTCCTGATGGATACGGATAGAACCTCCGCCGATCTCATTGCCGTTAAGCACCAGATCGTAGGCCTTGGCACGACAACGGGCCGGATCAGACTCAACATATTGCAGGTCATCATCCATTGGGGCAGTAAAGGGGTGGTGTACCGCACACCAGCGTTTGTCATCCTCATCCCATTCAAACAGCGGGAAATCAGTAATCCATACAAAGCGGAAATCTTCAGGATCGGTCAGTTTAAGGATAGAGGCCAGATGGTTACGCAGTTTGCCAAGGGAATCATTCACAATCTTTGGCTTATCTGCCACAAACAGCAACAGATCGCCCTCTTCTGCACCAAATGCTTCCTGCATGGCGGCAATCTCATCCTTACTGAAGAACTTGGTAATCGGTGATTGCCAGCCTTCGGCAGTTACCTTGACATAGGCCAGCCCCTTGGCACCGTAAATAGCAGCAAAGCTGGCCAGATCATCAATCTCTTTGCGGGAGAAAGAAGCACAGCCCTTGGCGTTGATCCCCTTAATAATACCGCCCCTGGCAGCGGTGTCAGCAAAGACTTTGAAACCTGAGTTTTTAACAATATCAGTCAGTTCCACCAGTTCAAGCCCAAAACGCAGATCAGGGTTATCCACACCAAAGCGGCGGATTGCCTCCTGGTAGGTCATCCGCTGCACCGGCAGGGTTACATCAACAGCCTTAATCTCTTTGAAGATCCTGGCGATCAGCCCTTCCATCACCGCAATAATATCCTCACGGTCTATAAAGGACATTTCACAGTCAATCTGGGTAAATTCCGGCTGCCGGTCTGCCCTCAGATCCTCATCACGGAAACAGCGTACAATCTGGAAGTAGCGGTCAAAGCCTGAGATCATCAGGATCTGCTTGAAGATCTGGGGGGATTGCGGCAGTGCGTAGAAATCCCCCTGGTTAATACGGGATGGCACCAGGAAGTCCCTGGCCCCTTCCGGGGTGGATTTGGTAAGAAATGGTGTCTCTATTTCAAGAAAACGGTTGTCAGAAAGGTACTGCCTGGTGACCTGGGCCACCTGATGACGCATGATCAGGTTCTGGGCCAGTTGTGGCCTACGCATATCAAGGTAACGGTATTTCAGGCGGATATTCTCGTTAACATCGCTATGTTCATCCAGCATGAAAGGCAGCACTTTGGAACGGTTTAACAGCTTGCATTCCAGCACCTGAATCTCCACTTCACCGGTTTTCATATTTGAATTAACAGTACCTTCCGGGCGTGGAATTACCTTACCTTTAATGGCCAGTACGTATTCGCTGCGTACCCCTTCAGCCACCTGATGGGCAGCCTGATTCACCTCCGGGTCAAACACGATCTGTGCTATACCTTCACGGTCACGCAGGTCTATGAAGATCAGACCACCGTGGTCACGGCGACGCAAGGCCCACCCCATCAGAATCACTTCACGGCCAATATCCCTGGCAGTTAAAGCACCACAATAATCTGTACGTTTCCAGTCGCCTAAAAAATCCATCTGACAGATCTCCCTCTGCTTGGCAATATGAATCCTCCCTTTAATAAGGGAGGTCAGAATCAGTTAAAGTGCAAGGCTGCTTTCAATCAATCAAGCGACCAATGTTTTTCCAGCGAATTTTAAATTTGTACCAGGTGCCATCTATGGACCAGTATTTAATAAAGGCCAGCCCCTTTAGTTGATCACGGCGTACAAACTTCCAGAAACGGCTGTCATAGGAACGGTCTCGGTTATCACCCAGTACAAAATAACAGTTTTCAGGCACAACTATCGGCCCGAAACTATCCCGTGGGTTCTGCTCCTTAGGTATGATTGTTGTCTCTTTATGGACAGCCTGTGGAATGTCGTATAGTTCACCATTTACAAAGATCTGCTTGTCCTTGCCCTCCACCACATCACCAGGCAGGCCGATTATCCGCTTTATGAAATCCTTACTTGGATCTTCAGGGTATTCAAACACAACCACATCACCCTGTTGCGGGTCACGCAGTTTGATCACCATGGTATCAGTAAACGGGATTTTTGTACCGTAGATGAATTTATTCACCAGCAAGTGATCACCAATCAGCAGGGTATCTTCCATTGAGCCGGATGGTATTTTAAAAGCCTGTACAAAATATGTGCGGATCACCATTGCCAGCAGGATGGCTATAACAATTGATTCTGCGTATTCACGGAAAAGACTTTTTTTCTTTGGTCTTTCAGCAGAATTATCAGTCTGGTTTGTATTTAATTCAGGTGTATCATGCAAGTCAGCAATCCCTTCTTTTTTACTCATCAACCTTCAGTATAGCCAGAAACGCCTCCTGGGGCAGCTCTATATTGCCCACATTTTTCATCCGCTTCTTGCCTTCCTTCTGCTTTTCCAACAGCTTGCGTTTTCTACTGATGTCACCACCATAGCATTTTGCAAGCACATCCTTACGCAACGCCTTAACAGTTTCACGGGCAATAATTTTATTACCAAGTGCAGCCTGAATCGCTACTTCAAACATCTGGCGTGGAATCAGCTCCTTCATCTTGGAAACCAGATCACGGCCACGGTAGTAGGCTTTATCACGATGCACAATCAGCGAAAGGGCATCAACCACATCGCCGTTAATCATCACATTCATCCGAACCAGGTCGCTCTGACGGAAATCAAGGTGTTCATAATCCAGTGATGCGTAACCTTTGGTGATGGATTTAAGGCGATCGTAGAAATCCAGCACAATCTCATTCAGGGGTAACTCATAAACAATAATCACACGGGTGGGGGTCAGGTATTTTATCTCACGTTGAACACCACGTTTTTCTTCACATAATGCCAGCACACCACCAACAAAATCATTGGGAACATGGATATGGGCCAGAATAAATGGCTCTTCAATATAGTCTATATGCTGCTGCTCCGGCATTCTGGCAGCAGACTCTATCTCAATCATGTTGCCATCGGTTTTGAAGACCTTATAGACAACCGTTGGTGCAGTGGTAATCAGGTCAAGGCCGAACTCCCGCTCCAGCCGTTCCTGAATAATCTCCATATGCAGCAGGCCAAGGAAGCCGCAGCGGAAACCAAAGCCAAGGGCCACCGATGTTTCAGGTTCAAAGGAGAAGGATGAGTCATTCAGTTTCAGCTTGGAAAGTGCGTCCCGCAACTGCTCATACTGTGCTGTATCAATGGGGTAAAGCCCGGAAAACACCATCGGCTTGACCTCTTTGAAGCCACCAAGGGGCTGGCTGCATTGACGGTGTAACAGGGTGATGGTGTCACCGATCTTGGCATCAGCCACATCCTTGATACCTGCAATCACAAAGCCAACCTCACCGGCAGCCAGTTGGGGCACCTCCACCATCACCGGTGCAAACACACCGACTTTCAGTGCCTCATAGCTACGATTGGTGGAGAGCAACTGGATCTTGTCACCCTTTTTCAAAACACCGTCAAAGAGCCGCACCAGGATGATTACCCCCTGGTACTGGTCATACCAGGAATCAAACAACAACGCTTTAAGTGGTGCAACAACATCCCCCAACGGTGCAGGTATTTTACTGATGATCTGCTCCAGAATCTCCCTGGTGCCGATCCCTTCCTTGGCAGAGGCCATGACCGCATCACTGGCATCAATACCGATAATCTCTTCAATCTCATGTTTTACACGGTCTGGTTCGGCTGCCGGCAGGTCAATCTTGTTAAGCACAGGGAAGACTTCCAGATCATTATCAAGGGCCAGATATACATTGGCCAAGGTCTGGGCCTCTACCCCCTGGGAGGCATCAACCACCAGCAGGCCACCTTCACAGGCAGCCAGTGAGCGGGACACTTCATAGGTAAAGTCAACGTGACCAGGTGTGTCAATCAGATTCAGAATGTATTCCTCACCATCATCAGCAAGGTAACGCAGGCGGACGGTCTGGGCCTTAATGGTAATACCCCGCTCCCGCTCCAGATCCATCTTATCCAGGAACTGTTCCTGCATCTCCCGTGATGTAAGTGTTCCGGTATACTCAAGCAGGCGGTCTGCCAAGGTGGATTTGCCGTGGTCAATATGGGCAATAATAGAAAAGTTGCGGATCTTGCTGATGTTCATCAAATAGCCTGTCCTGGGTAAAAGATATATGATTAATATTTATAATAAAGAATAAACTGAATCAGGAAAGATAATCAACGGGCATCTGAATGTAAAGAATAAAAGCCATCCATAAGGTAATTCCAATTTCAGATCAAAGATGGATTCAAGGCGGCGAGGAGATCGGTGACGAAGGCGTACACGAAGTACGTTGAGGAGCTGATAACGAGCCAACGAAGAAGACGCTTTGATATGGAATTTGGATAAGTCAGAAACAAAGAGCCGCCATATTAAATACCTGATTGCGTCAAAACCGCTGATAAGCTATATACTACCGCCATGTACTGCACATTTTACGGACTGAAGGAACGCCCCTTCACACTTACCCCCAACCCGGAGTTTATCTTTCTGGGTGCTGCCCACCAGGAGGCATTTGCCCACCTGATGTATGGTATCGACCAGAAGGCAGGCTTCATTGCCCTGACCGGTGAAGTTGGGGCTGGTAAAACCACAGTTGTCCGCACCATGCTGACCCGTCTGGAACCTGTAAAATACGCCACTGCCCTGATTCTTAACCCGATGCTTTCTGTGCTTGGCCTTCTTAAAACTATTAACCGTGAGTTCGGGATTGCTGATAGTGGCACTGAACCGGCCGAGCTGGTTGACAGCCTTAACACCTTCCTGCTGGCACAGAAAAAACTTAACAGAATTGTGGTGTTGGTGATTGATGAAGCCCAGGATATGGAACCTGCCGTACTTGAACAGGTACGGCTGCTTTCCAATCTGGAAACCGCCACAGAGAAGCTGATCCAGATTGTACTGGTGGGACAGCCGGAACTGGAAACTCTGCTGGCCCGTGATGATATGCGTCAGCTTAACCAACGGATTACTGTCCGCTACCATGTTATGCCGATGTCTGCCAGTGATACCCGTGATTACCTGACCCACCGTTTAAGGGCTGCCAATGGCAAGCCGGATATGATCCGCTTCAGTGACTCTGCTGCCAGACAGATCCACAACTTTGCCGGTGGCCTGCCACGTCTGGTCAATGCAGTGGCTGACCGCTGCCTGCTGATCGGCTATAGCCGTGAGCAACGTCAGATTGATGATCAGATAGTACGCCAGGCCATTAAAGAGGTTACACCTGATAGGGTCAGACGTAAAAGTCAACGCAACAAACAGATGCTGGTTACCATCCTGCTGGCAATAATCCTGCTGTTAAGCGGTGCATTGCTATGGAGCCTGACTGTGAAATCAGAGCAGGTCGAGTTGCAGACACCACTGACACAGACCACGGACATAAATGACAGTACTGAGCAATTTTTGACCAGTAGTAATGTTGACAGACTTAACCAGGCCAGCCTGAATACCATGCTACAGGTCTGGAAGCTGCCTGTCACCAGACTGCCTTTGCAGGGCAGCCTGGAAAACCGCCTGAAACAGGCAGGGTTGGAAACCTACCAATACAATGGCAATCTGGGCAGACTGGTCAAAAACAGCTATCCGGCATTACTGGAGTTGTCTGTTAATGGCAGACAACTGTATCTTTTCTTCTGTGGTTTGGAACAGGATCTTGCCCTGGTGGTTGATGAGGAAAGCAAACTGACACGGATCAGGGCTGCCAGCCTGGAGGCCCACTGGTCCGGCAAGGCCATCATCCCCTGGCTGAACAGTTACAAGCTGCAAATCCCCTGCCCGTATAAAAGTAATGATGACCAACGCAGGCAACTGGTGGATCTGATGGTGGCAGCCGGTGCCGCAGCACAACCCGGGCCGGATTCTGTGCCAAACGATCTGCTGACCAGGGATGCTCTGCTGCTGTTCCAGCGTAAAAACGGGCTTGAGCCGGACGGTGTTGCCGGTGCCCGAACATTACTGATGCTTTACAGTCAGGCTGCTGGTACACCACAACCAGACATTAAGATTATTGAGAGTACGCAACCATGAGTACAATTTTGAACGCACTACGCAAGGCACAGTCAGAACAGAAGGTGCCAGATACAACCAACGCCAGCAGCTCTGCAACAGAACCGCTGATCAGCCAGCGTCCCAAATCCGCTGTTACAACATCAAACAGGCGTGCAATCCTGATTGCCGGCAGCGGTGCAGTAATACTATTACTGCTGGCCTGGTTTCTTTATGGCCCTGCATCAAAGCCACAGGTGGCCGCAAACAAGGCTCCGGTTACAGCCAGCAGCCCTGCTACGTCTGCACCGATTTCGTTGGCTCCCGTTGAACAGACGCAGCAGGTTGTTGATGCAGAACAGGCAGCAGGTGAAGAGCCGCCAGTGGTTATTGCTGAAGAAGAACCACCTGCTGTTGTGGCAGCCGAACCGGTTAAAAAGCCAGATGTTTTCAAGGGAGAGGCGGTGGATGAAGCCAAACTGAAGCAGGCGGCAAAGATCCGTGAAGAAGCACAGCAGCCAAAACCTCCGGCAAGGGAGGAAAGACAGGCCATTCCAGGTACGCCCGATGGCATAACCCTGTCCGGCATCGCCTGGCAACCGGTCAGCAACCTGCGTAGGGCAGTGGTAAATGATACCCTGGTGGGTGAAGGTGCGGTTTTAAATGGTGCCAGAGTTGCAGAGATCAGGCCAACATCTGTTAGGTTTGAGAAGGGCAGCACATTGTATGAAGCAAGTTTGCCGAGGTAATACCAATTCCATATCAAAGCGTCTTCTTCGTTGGCTCGTCATCGGCTCCTCAACGTACTACGTGTACGCCTTCGTCGCCGATCTCCTCGCCGCCTGGAATCCATCTTCGATCTGGAATTGGAAGAACAATTTCAGGCCGGTTATCCTCCAAACTCATGGTACCAGTTTTCAAAAACAGCCACCTTATCATCACCATATTTCCGTAAACCAGCCTTAATCTGTTCAAAACTCTTTTCAACCGTCAGACAATCGGGTTCCTTGGAATAAAACAGATCTGCATAGCATATAATACGCTCGGCCAGGCTGTGTGGTCGCAGATCACGCTCCGGCAGCGGCAGTTTCTGCTGCTCAATATCATCCGCCATAATCCCCACACCGGTATGACGTTCGCAGATCAGGGCATGTTCCGTCAGCCCCTCTGCCTCAAGAATCTCCCGCCCCAGCACCCCATGTCTGATGTAAGGCTCTGCACCAAAACAACCGATCTCCGCTGCATTAACTTTACAGACACCAATATCATGCAGATAGGCTGCCTCTATCACCAGCCGGTGTGTCTCGGCATCGGCATTGACAGCAGCACAGGCGGCAAGCCCCTTGCCTGCCACCATCCTGCCGTGGGTCATCAGAACATTCACCGTATCAGAGGTGCAGTACTTTTTTAATAATCTCTCCACATCAAGCATCTAGCTCTCCAGTGTGCCTATAAGGTCTTTAATCGCAGCCACCCGATGTTCCCGAAGCCATTGCTCCATACCAGCCGCAATCTCCTGGGCAGCACCAGGGTTTACAAAGCTGGCAGTACCAACCTGCACCGCTGTTGCTCCGGCCAGGATAAACTCCAGGGCATCAACAGCGTTCATAATCCCGCCAATGCCGATCACCGGTATTTTAACCGCCTTTGCAACCTGCCAGACCATCCGCAGGGCGATCGGCTTAATGGCCGGGCCAGACAGTCCACCGGTGATATTTGCAAGCACCGGACGGCGACGCTCCAGGTCAATGGCCATACCGGTCAATGTGTTAATGACTGAAAGGGCATCGGCACCAGCAGCTTCACAGGCCTTCGCCATCTCCACAATATCGGTCACATTGGGAGATAACTTAACGATCAAGGTCTTGCTGGTGGCATCACGGCAGGCAGCCACCACACCGGCAGCACAGGCCGGATCAGTACCAAAGACAATCCCGCCCTGCTTTACATTGGGGCAGGAGATATTTACCTCCAGTGCTGCAACCTCGGGTATGGCATCCAGGCGAGCCGCCAGATCTGCGTATTCTTCCGGTGTATTGCCAAAGAAATTGGCAATGGCCGGTGTATCAACGGTGCGGAAAAAAGGCACCTTCTGGTTGATAAAGTTATCAATACCCACATTTTGCAGGCCGATGGCGTTAAGCATACCGCCCGGTGTTTCTACAATGCGGGGGGTTGGATTACCGGCACGGGGTTTCAGGGAAAGGCCCTTGGTAACAAATGCCCCTATCTTTTCCAGATCAACATATTCCTGAAACTCCTCCCCATAGCCAAAGGTGCCAGAGGCGGTCATAACCGGATTACGTAACTTCAACTTGCCAACAGTAACGGACAGATCCGGCCTCATATCAGTTCCCCTCCCATTTCAGCAACGTTGCATCAAAAACCGGCCCTTCGGTACATACACAGCGGTAATCCGGTGTTTCATTACTATGTTCGGCCCCCTGGCAGACACATCCCAGACAGGCCCCCATGCCGCAGGCCATGTAGCCTTCCAGTGAAACCTGGGTCGGCACATTACGCCTGGCTCCGATCTCGGCAATCGCCTTTAGCATACCGTGGGGGCCACAGGCAAAGATCCTTCCGTTGTTACTGGTTTTATCAAGCCGATCCTCCAGCACCTTGGTAACAAGACCGCATTCACCCAACGAGCCATCCTCTGTGGCGGTATAGCACTCCACCCCCAGCCGTTCAAACTCGGTTGTGCAGAGGATGTCATCTTTTGTCTTGCCACCTGCAAAAAGCCGCACCGGCGAATGTTTAACCAGCTCCTTTGCCAACAGATAAAGCGGAGCCAGACCAACACCACCTCCCACAATCAGCTTCTCCTCACCAACAGGGCCATGATCAAAACCACTGCCAAGCGGCCCAAGAATATCAAGAATATCAGTATCATGCAGGGTAGACAGCATACCGGTGCCCTTTCCCACCACCCGGTAAAGCATCTCCAGATATGGCTGCGGCAAAGCACCGGTATAGCCTGGCTGGTACAGCCCGACATCAAACACCCCAAATGGTCTACGGATCAGGGGATCAATGGATTGATTCACCTGCACCATCACAAACTGACCAGGCTGGGCCACAAGCATCTCTGGCGGAGCAGTTGTCCGCATCCGCCAGTAACCTGGTGAAATTTCTATATTATCCAGAATCATTGCCTTAAACTGCATCAGATTTTCCCCCTGTTTGTTTATCCATCAATATCGCATCAATGCCATTCTTATAATAATTTTTACGCAAGCCGGTCTGCACAAAACCGTACTTCCGGTACAGGGCTATGGCCGGACTGCTGCTGGCCCGCACCTCCAACTGAATTTTATCAGCACCACGCCTGACCGCCTCTGCACAGCCCCATTCCAGCAGGCACCTGCCAATTCCAGAGCCTTGTCTGGCTGGATCAACCGCAATATTCATAACTTCGGCAATATCCAGCAGAAATGAAAGGCAAAGATAACCGGCCACCCTGCCCTCAGCCTCTGCAACCACACAGACAGACCGCCCATTTTGCAGCTCATCCAGAAACTGCCTGTGGCTCCACCCTTCCGGGAAACAGACCT
Organism: uncultured Geobacter sp.; assembly: GCA_964600635.1. Lineage (GTDB taxonomy): Bacteria > Desulfobacterota > Desulfuromonadia > Geobacterales > Pseudopelobacteraceae > Trichlorobacter. Next base: position 15,420 of record CAZRKG010000041.1, read on the forward strand.
GCTCAATGGCCAGCACCTGGGGCAGGTCAGACTCTATCATGGGGCGTATAATCGACATATTGGGTTTATGCAGGCTCTTTAAGGTTTCATTGACGGCTCTGCCACATTCAGCATTATACATAATTGAGTGGCTAGCACTTAGCTGTCAGATGGTCAATAGAAAATAAATATCCATTACTAATGCCGGATTAAACACAGGAGCGGGCCGGACACTAAGACTTAAAGCTTTGGTTTTAAAAGTTATGTGACCTTCCAGGCCACTGGCCTTATACCGAAAGCTCAGTCTACTATAAAATCACCAGACTGCCACGCTCCATACAGTAGTTAGCATTGACAGCTAATAGTAGCTAAACTTACTTTACTTAAGTAAAATAGCATTATATATTTTTTACTTAGCTGTCCTTGTCAACTAACATTATCAAGCTATACTCACCATCAGATATGAACCATGACTGATAACAAGGAGGTATTTTAACACATTCCATCCTCTAAACAGCTACAGTCTGACATTAAAACTAAAAAAACAGCAGTTCACCAACGCCGTGGCACAGAAATCCTGGCACACGGAGAGATCTGAACTTGAACGCAAACAAGCTTTACCATATCGCCTATTCAAAAAAGCTGCTTTTAGCTGAGGCTCTTGCAAAGACCTGGAAAACTCTCCTTTGGCGTAAGAGAGGCACTGGCTTGGAATCCTTTTGCAAGAGGCTAAAGTTGTATATTTAACTCTGTAAACATTGTGCCCCTCTGTTTCAAATGCTTTATGTAAAATAAAATAAGGGGGCAAATTCAATGAAAACAAGACCATCTTCAGTTTTAATCCATTCGTACTATTTTACATTCATCTGCCTTGTGTCACTTCTGATACTGGCCGCCTGCTCATCCAGCGACAATC
>CAZRKG010000042.1:0-3166 GCA_964600635.1 uncultured Geobacter sp.
GGGTCTTAAAGTAGGCCATAACGCAGCCATAAAGTTGTTTGGCCAAATCATCCAAACCAGTCATGGTGCTTTGCAAATTAGCAAACCAGTTGTCACCTAATGCTTCGCTATTCAGCCATACCTGAGATTCTACAAAATCATCGGTTCCAGAAACATATTGCTCACCGGCATTGCTGCTAACGCGTAGGCCGCCTGACCAGAGCGAGAAAACAGGGCTGGCTATGTTCACACGCTTTAAGCCCATATCTATCTGCCAGCATTGTAAGCCACGGCTTTGGACCTGTGAAAACAGGCCCAAAAGGGCGGTAAGTTCACGCCAAGGGCGTTTTTCGGGGTTGGCCCATAAGGTTTTGGGCTTGTTTGATGATGTGTCAACAGCCACGGTGGGATCAAACATTCCACCGTTATAATCAGCATGGGCAATACCCTCGGAATAATGCAGGCCATCTTCTTTAAGCAGACAGAAGCGGCATAACGGCACCAGCCTTCCCATAAGTGATTGCTGCAAGCCTTGGGCAATGGGGCAGGTTTCGCCAGCGGGCATCTGTTCCCAGGGTGCAGCCCCTATTCCTTGGGGATAAAGATTGGTAAAGATCAGTTGCTCTTGGCTCCATAGGTTGAGCCAAAGGCTATGCCAGAGATCCTCTCCTAACAGCAGGCTATGCAATAGCCCCATGTGTGCAACAGAGGGTGCGGCTTTGCCTGATGAGGGCCGGCCTTTATCATTGCTTTTACCAGTGTAGCCAGTGCTGAGGACTACACTGTTATCGGTTTTTTTACCGCTTAGGGCAAAACCCATCAGAGTAATCAGCAAAACAGCTTTATCAGTATCAGCCAGTGGACGGGCGACTTGAGAGTGCAGAAGTACTGTGGTGTTACCATCAGATACTTCTGGCATTACCGCCCCGTAGCTTTGCATCTTGGCCGCAGCTATGGCAGGCATCTGTAAAAACGGCTGCTCGCCATACAGATAAAAACGGTCATGCCATTTTTCCATGTAGGCCAGGCAGTGCTGTGCCAGACCTTCTGCACCAAGATTTTGCCATTCTTCTTCATCCTCTGGTGTGCAGGAGGCCTGTGCGATTGCCAACAGCAGTTTCATAAGGGCGATTTTCTGTACCGGGTTGCCACCAATGGCACGATAAGAAGGATCACTGAACAGTTGACGCAGGCTGACACGCCCTAGATCGGCAATGGGCAGCCAAGGCTCATCAATCAGGTTGAATCGGTTCTCCATAGGTTTGTCCTTTATCTTTCAAGCATTTTGTTTGAGATGTCGGTATCCCAAATCAGGTTGGTACTCCAGTTTGTAGCGTTCGTGAGTGACTGTACCTTCAAGCCCCAGTAAAGTTCCAGTTTCATCTACCAGAGCCAGACGCAGTGTGCTGTGGTCCCCCGCCCATTCAGGATTCCCCAGGTAGAAGCAGTTACCAAACCCCAGCTTTTTCAACCGTTCACGTGATGGGCTGGCAGGGGCGTGCCGTTCGGACACAGGCACTTGCTGTTGCATGAGCAGGGTGGTGAGTTGCTTCCATTCCGTTTTGTTCAGGCGATGCCGCTGGGTGGGCAAATCTATACGGCTGCCGTCCAGCAAAGTGAGTTGAGTGTTTTGTGAGTCTCTGTCGTAAGTCACGTGACGTAGCAGCAAAACTTCATAACTGTCGTTTTCGCTGTAGCGAGTAGGGGCATCCAGATCAGAAGCGGTTTTGCCGCCTTTGGCTAAACTGATGTTGGCGAGCTGCTTCATGGCAATACGACCGAGTTTCTTTGCTTGTCCGGGACGTTGTGGTCTGCCGTTATCCAGTTCCTGTAACCATCGGGACATTTCTCCTTCTTCTTCACGTTTAACGTATGTAGCTTCAATCAATGGGCGGATGTCGGTGGGCAGTTCAACTTGTTGCAACTTTTCCCATACTTGCAGGCTGCGACAGAGTACATAGGGCGAATAAACATAAGCACTGTTACCAAAGGTGCTGTAGGGCTGTGAAATGGCAGTGTTTAGATCAGGTGCAATGATCCAGGCTTCACATACCGCACCAGCAGGGCGTGGCGTATCAATATGTCGCCACAATCTGCCCAGGCGTTGCAAAAGCATGTCTGTGGGGGCAAAAGCTGTTACCAAAAAGTCGGCATCAATATCCAGTGATTGTTCCAGCACCTGGGTTCCCACCAGAATACGTCCTTGCTTAACACGTTTGGCATGTCCGTTCTTACCAAAGACGTTGACCCAACGTTCTTCAATTGTCTGGCGGTCTGCTGCGGTAAAACGTGAATGCAGCAGGCCGTAGTCAATGCCGATTTCATGGGCACGGGCGGCAAGATCAAGATAGCGTTCCTGAGCCTCGGCCACTGTGTTTTCCAGCCAGAGCACTTGCTGACCCTGGGATGCACGATCCAGGGCTTCCTGTACGGCAGATGTGGTATCGACTTGCAGCGTGATTTGCACGGTATTGGGTGGTGGAGGCTCTATTGGGATCTCTTCTGTTTGCTCACCTTGAATAGAGGTGATTAGAGGGTACGCCTGACTGTTTAGGCTGGCCTCTAGCATTTGAGCACGGCGATCCTGATTAAGCGTGGCACTCAGGATGATGACAGTGCAGTGCCACTGCCGCAGCAGCTTGACAAGGGCATCCAGCAGAGTGCCGGTGTAGGCATCGTAGGTATGCACCTCATCCAGAATCACCACCTTGCCCGCCAGCCCAAAGGCACGCACAAAGCCATGTTTGACATTCATTGCAGCCATCAGTGCCTGGTCTATGGTACCCACGGCAAAGGGAGCCAGCAGACCACGCTTGCTGCTGTTGAACCAGGCACCACCAGGACGACCTTCTTCACCCATTTCGTGCTCTTGCAGCCAGGCTTTGCCATGCAGTAACAGGGCACTGCTATGTGGGCAATCCGCTGTCAAGATATGTTCCAGAAAAGTGTTGAAGCGTTCGTAAATCTTATTGGAAGTGAGCTGTGTAGGCAGGGCAAAGTAGATACCACTGGCCTGACCGCTTTGCAGCATCTGGTAGGCCACATAAAGGGCAGCTTCGGTCTTGCCCAATCCCATCGGTGCTTCCAGTACATAGACGCCAGCTTGCGTGGCGGCATCCATTAGCTGTTGCTGGGCGGAGCGTGGGCTAAAGCCAAATATGTCCGCAAAATTAAGTCCTGTTTTGTA
>CAZRKG010000042.1:3176-16199 GCA_964600635.1 uncultured Geobacter sp.
GTCTTGGCACGATCCAACCTGCATCGTGCAGTGCTACATCTACTAGATCGTGCCAAGACTGAGCTGGGTCTTCAAAGTGCTGGCCTGAACCGATCCAATCCGCCACGCTGGTTAGCCCTGCGACCAAGCGGGCCTGTGCATGGTTTTGCAATTGAGGCCAGTCCATGCCCAGGCATTGCTTTAAGTCTTGTATTAAAAGGCTGCGTTGCTCTTGCCAGGCAGTACCGCCAAAAACTTCAGCGTTAGCCTCTTTTTTCCCAAGCTGCGGTGAAAAGCCGTGGTGCTGGCCTAAAACTTCAGGAACCAACTTGGGACAGCCCAGAGCTTTGGCAGCGGCTTGGCTAACCCCTGCATGGCCACCCCATAGGGGTTCCTGGCTGGGGGTGGCATCTGGGATTTTGGGCAAACCATCAGCACCAGCGGTGAATTTGCGCCGCAGTTTTTCAAAAAAAGTCGGGCTGACCTTGCCGATGTCATGACAAGCAGCCGCAAATGCGGAATCAGGCGGAAAAAGCCGCTCTTGTAAGGCAGGTGGGTAAAGTGCAATCAGACGCTGTGCCACTGTACCCACGATGTGACAATGTTCAGGTACTGAGCGGCCTGGGCGAATATTCCCCTGTTCATCCATATAAGTTTTAGCTGGACATTCTTTGTAGCTTATCGATTTGCACAACGGTGCTGATTTCTTTGAACGTAATATCATAGTAACTCCAATAATCATCTACAACTAATACAATTAACTCAAGTGCTGGCCTGCCAATGGTAAAAACCTATAATAAATCTGAGCATAATATCCTACCCATACCAGGCTACCCACCAGAAAAAATGACGGGTTCAAGAAATAATTGACTCTGCAAATTAAATCTAAGTTCACACTCACAGTAAATTATGCTACGAGTAAAACCAATTTTATTGACATTATAATACTTTTTGGATACAAACCCCCAAAAAACAAAACATGATTATATTTTTACGGGGCAGATGATGAGCAGCGAGTACAACATAGGTGCAAAGATTAAAAAACTGCGTTTGGCGAAAAAGCTTACCCTTCAGGCTGTTGCCAGGGAAACCGGCTTTTCTCCGGCCCTTATTTCGCAGATAGAGAACAATAACGTTTCTCCACCCATTGCTACACTTTCCAAAATTGCCCGTTTTTTTGATGTGAAAATAGGCCATTTCTTTGCAGATGATGAAGAAGAGTGCCGTTTTGAGATTGTCCATGCCAATGAACGCAAGCTGATGCCACGGGTGATTTCCCGTGCCGGTACCAGCCAGGGCTACAGTTATGAATCCCTTTCATGGCGTAAACAGAACAAAAAAATGGAGCCTTTTCTTCTTAGCGTAGGACAACGACCTACAGAAGAAAACACCTACAGCCATGACGGTGAGGAGTTTCTTTTTGTCATGAAAGGTTCGGCAGAATTGATTCTGGATGACCAGCGTTTTGAGCTGGTTGAAGGGGATAGTGTTTACTTTGATTCATCGCTGAAGCACCGACTGATAGCCAGGGGTGAAGGGGATTTACAGGTTCTGGCAGTGGTTGCAAGGTAATTATTAATATCTGAAAAAACTCTTGTATATTCATGGATATTTTAGCTGAAGATTATTTATCACAACAAAGGAAGGCGGTATTTATGGCACAGCAAGAAATCAAACCAGTGTTGAATAACCCATTTGATCCCCCGGAGAAGGTAGAGTTCACCATCCCTGGTGAGATCTGCAAAACCACAGGTGCTTATGAAGAGGCGATGCAGGAAGGCTATGAGCTGATCCAGCGTCCCATTAAATCTGTTAAGATTGAGCAGATAGAAAAGCAGCATTTCAAGAAACGGATGACGGTCTGGGAACGTCTTCGGCTGCTTTCTGAGCAGCCACCAAATGTGCTTTACCAGAACTGGGGCAAAAACCTGGATGGTGCTTCACTGGTGACAGCGGTTATGAATATCGGCGGTCGTGATGTTGCTGTCTATGGACATGACTTCACAGTGCGGGCTGGCTCCATTGATGCCACTAACGGTACCAAACTGGCCAACCTGTTTAATCTGGCTGGCGAAAAGGGGATTCCGGTTATTGGCATGAACGACTCTGCCGGTGCCTTTGTTCCTGCTGGTGTGGGTGGTCTGGATGGCTATGCCGAGGCATTCACCTCCCTGCGTAAGATCAGCGGTGTAGTGCCTTCCATCATGTGTATGTTCGGATTTAATGCTGGTGGTGGTTCCTATCTGCCTCGCCAGGGCAGCTTTGTGATTCAGCCCAATGATACCTTCTTTGGGCTGACTGGCCCTGGTGTGGTCAAGTCTGTGCTTGGTGAGGATATTACCCCGGAAGAGCTGGGTGGTCCTAAGATACATGGTGCATCTGGCGTGGCAGACCTGACCGTGGCCGATGAAGTTGCTGCCCTGCGTACAGCTGTCCGGCTGCTGTCATACATCCCTGACAACAACTTTACAACGGCCCCTTACCAGGCCACAAGCGACCCGCTGGATCGTAAAACCTGGGAGATCAACACCCTGCTGAAAAAAGCCTTCAACTCTCCCACCGGCTTCAACACTCCATTTGATGTTTCCATCATCATCCAGCAGATCTGTGATCATGGCGATTATTTTGAGCTGCAACCAGAGCGGGCCAGGGAGGTGGTAACTGCCTTTGGCCGCCTGGGTGGTAATGTGGTTGGTTTTGTGGCCAACAACTCCGCCGTGGCATCCGGGCAGATTGACTGTGACTCAGCGGTTAAGATCGCCCGTTTTGTACGATTCTGCAACATATACAATATCCCGATCATTTTCATGGAAGACACCACCGGCTTCCTGCCTGGCCGTGAGCAGGAAACCCGCGGGATTGTTCAGGCCGGACGTTCCATGCTGGATTCCATTGTGGATGTCCGTACACCACGGATTCTGCTGATTCTGCGTAATGCCTTTGGTGGTGCCTATGCCTCCTACAACAACTATCCAACAGGAGCAGACCTGGTACTGGCACTGCCCACCACCCGTCTGGCTGTAATGGGGCCGGCTGGTAAAGAGTTTGTTTATAAGGATGAGCTGCGTAAGGTGCGGGCCGAAGCTGCTGATATGGTTAAAAAAGGTACTGAAACCAGAGTGAACGCCGGTATGGATGGTGCGGCAGCCAAGAAGGATGCAGAAAAAGAGGCTGGCGAATGGCTGCGTGGTCAGGAAGCTGCCCTTAACCTGCGTTATGAGAAAGAACTGATGAACCCCAGGGAAGGTCTGGCACTTGGTTCCATCTCTTCCATTGTCATGCCCACAGACCTGCGTAAGGTGCTGGGTGAAAACATGAACTTCCTGCTGCGGCATTATAAGCCAGGTCCGATGATGGCACCTCAGCGTGAATTTCATTAATTTCAGTGCGTAAGGGGTGCTTTTCCCTCGCTGGCGGTGTCAATCTGCGGGCCTGTTTGTGTGGCGTACTGATCTGTACGCCTCCGCACAGCCCTGGATTTCCTGGCCAGAAGAAAAAATCACCAACTTCCGCATCTGAAATCACCAGGTTAAAAGCCTGAAGTAAAAACCGTGTGTAGCTCAGTTACAAAATTAATATATGGAGATAGATAACCATGACCCAGACCAATGATCTTTACAAAAACAACCCGTTAATCCATCGGGATCGTCGCCTTGGCCAGTCAGAATCAGCCTGGGTACGTTCCTTTGCCTCTGAAGACCTTAAGCCTTTGATTGTCTGCCGTGGCCCGATCCGTAAGGAAGCCCTGGATGTCTTTGGTGAAATGGGAATGACCCAGGTTGGTATCCTGCTGTCAGAGAAGGATTCCATTGTCTACCCCAACGCCCTTTCACCAGAGCTGCGTCAGATTAAGAACCCCAAAAACGTACACCGTGTACCGGATTATTCCGGTGCATCCAAAGAAGAGCGGGTGGAGCGGATCAACCAGATTATCCAGATTGCCCAGGATAACGGCTATGACTCCATCTTTGCCGGTTACGGCTTCATGGCTGAAGATGAAGAGTTTGTGGCTGCCATAGAAAATGCCGGTCTTAAGTTTATCGGCCCCAACTCCCGTACCCAGGCTGATGCAGGCAAGAAGGATGAAGCCAAGCGGACCGCCTTGCAGGTGGGGGTTTCCGTGACTCCTGGCATCAACAACGTCACTGCCCGCACCCTGGTTAAAAAGTGCGATACCCGTGATAAACTGCTGGGGCTGGCAGCCTCCCACGACCTGAACATAGATCCGTCTGTTGCCAACAACAACAGTCTCTCCCTTGAGGAACTGGCCGATGCAATCCTGTATGCTTCCTATGCCAAGGGGATTGACCTGTACACCATTGAAGAACTATCTGTTCAGGTACAGTATGAGGTTGAGACCATGTTCCGTGAGTACCCTGCCAGCCGGATACGCCTGAAGGCGATTGGCGGTGGTGGCGGTAAGGGACAGCGGATTTTGGGGGCATCACTTCTGACCGTCAAGAACCCCAGTGATGCACAGATCAAGGAGGCTTCCGCCGAAGCCCCTGGCCTTGTGCGTGAGGTGCTGAACGAGGTTAAGGCCAACGGTATTGGCGATAACAAGAACGTACTGATTGAGCTTAATATTGAGCAGACCCGTCACAATGAGATTCAACTGTTGGGCAATGGTGACTGGTGTGTATCTCTTGGTGGCCGTGATTGTTCCTTGCAGATGCACGAGCAGAAGCTGCTGGAGGTTTCCGTTACCCAGGAAGGGCTGCAAAAGACCATAGAGAGGTCCAGACAGGCCGGTAAGGAAGCCGAGGTAAAGGCACTGGAAAGCGACCTGAACGTGCTGACCAGGATGGAGGAAGATGCTGCCAAGTTTGGTGCTGCGGTGGGGCTGGATTCCGCATCCACCTTTGAATGTATTGTTGACCGTGATCGTTATTACTTTATGGAGGTCAACACCCGTATTCAGGTGGAGCACCGTGTTTCCGAGCTGTGCTACTCCCTCAAATTCACTAATCCCGATGATCCAGATGATTTCTTTGTTGTGGAATCTCTGGTGGAGGCGATGGCTCTGCTGGCCCGCCACAAAAAGAGCCTGCCCAGACCAGAGCGGATTCCACGCTTTGGAGCCAGTGTTGAGGCCCGCCTTAATGCCACAGATGCCTCCCTCTCCCCCCATGCCGGTGGTATGATCCGTTACTGGTCCAAGCCGGTGGAAGGCGAGATCCGTGATGACCAGGGGATCTGCCTGGTCAATCCAGACACAAACCAGTTCATGCGTTACAGCGTGGCCGGTGCCTATGACTCCAACATCGCCCTGCTTCTTACCAAAGGACATTGCCGCAAAGAGGCTTATCTGGAAATGTCCCGTGTATTGGGCAGTACAAGCCTGCGGGGTACAGACCTGGCCACTAACCTGCAATTCCAGTTTGGTCTCACCAATTGGTTCCTTGGTTACAATGTAATGGCCAAGCCAACCACACGCTTTGTTGTGCCATACCTGGCCCTGATGGGCCAGTTGAAGGAAGAAGCCCAGAAGCTGGATACGGTCTTTGCCTTTGTCCAGATGAAAAAAGCCTGGGCCAGGAAAATGGCTGAACAGTTCCCCAATGATCCCAAAGTGGGCAAGGATATGTCGGCTATCCTGGATCGCAAAGGGCTACTGGTGACCCGCCCGATGGACAAGCTGATTGAAGATCCGCACCTGTTGTCAGGCTGGCTATCCATCAATCGTAACCGATTCAGCCTGGAGAACAACAAGCTGTGTTGGCATGATAACCCATACGTTATTCTGTCAGAAACCTACCAATATCTGAACATGCAGTGGGATCCCAAAGCCCCATCTGCCGATGTGATCTGGGATCACGACCAGGAGCTGCTACAGACTGGCCTACGCTTCTATACCACTCTTGCTGAACGGCTGAAACTTGACCTGCACCAGTATGACAACCTGAAAGAGTTGTTGGCTTCCGATGCACCACAGGCCGGCTTCTCAGCCGATGAGTGGAACACTGTATGCTCCGCCCATGCCGGTTTTGAGGCAGGTGTAGAACTGCTGGGGATGCTGTTTGTGGTTGCAGATCGGGTCAAATTCTGGGACTTCCGTGTTGAGGAAGATCTGGAGGTGACTATTCCGGCCTATCTGCATGATGTGGAATTACAGAACCAGATGAAGAAGGTACTGGTTCCGCCGCCAGCCACCAAGGCCGATGAGATTGTATCCATCTGTGGTGGCATGTATTACAGCCAGGAAGCCCCGGGCTTGCCGCCATTTGTAACCGAAGGGATGCACTTTGAAAAAGGTCAGGCCCTGTACATTATTGAGGTTATGAAGATGTTTAACACAGTGCGGGCACCTTTTGCCGGCACACTTGACAAGATCATCATCCAGGGTGGTGATGGTACCATTGTCCAGAAGGGCCAGCCCCTCTTCAAAATCACACCGGATGAAAAATTTGTTGAGATTGATCCGGGAGAGATCAACCGTGTAAAGCGGGAAAAAACCCTTGAATATCTGAAAATTGTGCTTTGATAACTGGCATACAAGCAGAAGCTGCCCAGTTAAGTCCGGGCAGCTTTTTTAACACCTAATCCAATTCCAGATCAGAGATCGGTTCAAGGCGGCAATGAGATCTTCGACGAAGGCGTACAGGCAGTACGTTGAAAAGCCGATAACGAGTCAACGAAGAAGACGCTTTGATATGGACTTGGAATAATCTCTCACGGGAGGTGAGTAATGAGAAAAGGCAAACTGATTGTACTTGAAGGAATCATAGGATCTGGTCAACAGGTAACAAGCGGGCTGACTGCCCTGCATAAGGCCCTGGTGGCCCAGAAGTATAATGTGGTGGAATGTGCTAACCCTGATGCAGGCCGTGCCAAAGAGTTGGGTGCATCCCTGGTGGTAAACTGGCCCTTTGGTTCGGAGCCAAGGGCAGATTTTCTCTTTGAAAGTGCAGTCCGTACCAGGGTTTTTGAAGGTGTTATCCGTCCGGCATTAAATGAAGACAAGATTGTGCTTTGTAAACAATCCAGTATTTCATCTCTGGCTAATGCCTGGATTAGTGGTTTCACCAAAGATTTTGACGTGTTGCGTCACCTTGATAAAATTGCCCGTGGCTTTCTGTTTGGTGATGAGATCTTCCCTGATCTGACCATTTTCTTTGATATAACACCGGAAGCAGCCTATGAGCGGGTGGAAGAGGTGTTGCAGATCAATCATGAAGGCGGGCTTGATTATTACCGCAACATGAGGGAATTTTATCTGCAAGAGCTGCCCCGCTGGCGTGGTGTAGCTGTAGATGCCTCATCATCACGTCACCCTGATCAGATCAATGAAGATGTAATGGCACTGGTAAAGGGAATTCTGGGCTGATCTGATCGGTAGGGGTGCTGCTTGCCGCACCCATGAATATGTTGCACATCTGTTGGGCGGAGCAAGCACCGCCCCTACTAAACCACTACTTTAAGTAAGGGCAGACCTGTGTGTCTGCCCTTGTGATTGATCGTCTTACCCCAATGAGGATATGCACAAATGGCAACTTTTGACAAAAAGAGCATGGCAGACTGGGAGAAACTGGCTGCAAAAGAGATTAAGAAAGACAGTACAGCCCCCCTTATATGGGAAACCCCTGAAGGGATTCTGGTAAAACCGCTCTACACGCTGGAAGATCTTGAAAAGCTGGAAAACATCAACACCATGCCAGGTTTTGCACCCTATCTGCGTGGCCCCAAGGCCACCATGTATGCTGGTCGCCCCTGGACAGTACGCCAGTATGCCGGATTCTCCACCGCCGAGGAGTCCAACGCCTTCTACCGCCGCAACCTGGCTGCTGGTCAGCAGGGGCTTTCGGTTGCCTTTGACCTGGCTACCCACCGTGGTTACGATTCTGACCACCCGCGGGTTGTGGGGGATGTTGGCAAGGCAGGGGTAGCCATAGACTCTATCCTTGATATGGAGATTCTATTCAAGGATATTCCACTGGGGGATGTTTCTGTCTCCATGACCATGAACGGGGCGGTGTTGCCGATTCTGGCCTTCTATATTATTGCTGCCGAGGAGCAGGGGGTAAGTCAGGACAGGCTGGCCGGTACAATCCAGAACGATATTCTCAAGGAATTTATGGTTCGCAATACCTACATCTACCCGCCGGAACCATCCATGCGGATTATTGCCGACATCATCGAGTATACCAGCAAGTACATGCCCAAGTTTAACTCCATCTCCATCAGTGGCTACCATATTCAGGAGGCCGGAGCAAACAACGTGCAGGAGCTGGCCTTTACCCTGGCCGACGGGGTGGAGTATGTCAAGGCGGCCCTGGCAAAGGGTCTGGAGGTGGATCAGTTTGCACCAAGGCTTTCCTTCTTCTTTGCCATCGGCATGAACTTCTTTATGGAGATTGCCAAGCTGCGGGCAGCCCGTTTCCTCTGGGCAGAGCTGATGTCCCAGTTTAATCCAAAAAATCCCCTTTCACTGGCGTTACGTACCCACTGCCAGACCTCCGGCTGGAGTCTGACCGAGCAGGACCCTTACAACAACGTAATCCGCACCACCATTGAGGCGATGGCGGCAGTGCTGGGCGGTACCCAGTCGCTCCACACCAATGCCCTGGATGAAGCGATTGCCCTGCCAACAGACCATTCCGCCCGTATCGCCCGCAACACCCAACTGGTGATTCAGGAGGAATCAGGCATAACCAAGGTGGTGGACCCGCTGGCCGGCTCCTACTATGTGGAATCCCTGACAGCCGCTCTGGTTGATGAAGGTCGCAAGCTGATTGCAGAGATCAACAGTCTGGGTGGTATGACCAAGGCCATAGAATCTGGTATGCCCAAGCTGAAAATTGAAGAATCTGCCGCCCGCAAACAGGCCCGGATTGACCGTGGCCTGGATGTAATTGTGGGTGTCAACAAATACAAACTGGCTGAAGAAACACCGATAGATGTGCTGGATATAGATAACACAGTTGTGCGGGAAGCCCAGGTTGCCCGTTTGCATAAGCTACGGTCAGAGCGAAATGAGTCCGACTGTCAGGCTGCCCTGGCTACGATTGCGAAGGTTGCTGAAACCGGCAATGGCAACCTGCTGGAAGCCTGTGTTGATGCTGCCCGCAAGCGGGCATCCATCGGTGAGATGTCAGATGCAATGGAAAAGATCTTTGGTCGCCACAAGGCAGAGATCAAGCTGGTTTCGGGGGTATATGGCAAGGTGTATGAAGACAGCGATGAATTTGCAGAGCTGAAAAAAGAGGTGGAAGCCTTTGCAGAGCAGGAAGGCCGTCGGCCAAGAATACTGATTGCAAAAATGGGGCAGGATGGCCATGACCGTGGTGCCAAGGTGATTGCCACAGCCTATGCAGATACCGGTTTTGATGTGGATGTTGGCCCGCTTTTCCAGACCCCGGAAGAAACCGCAAAAATGGCGGTGGAAAACGATGTGCATGTGGTTGGTGTCTCCAGCCTGGCTGCTGGTCACAAAACCCTGGTGCCACAACTGGTGGCAGAACTTAAAAAGCTGGATGCAGAGGATATTGTTGTGGTCTGCGGCGGTGTAATCCCACGGCAGGATTATGATGAGCTGTATAAAGCTGGTGCAGCCTGTATTTTTGGGCCTGGCACACAGGTAACCCGCTCTGCCAGGGAAACCCTGGAGGCGATTAAGAAAAAGCAGGCTTGAAACGAAAATCGTATATAAGCACATGGTAGGGGCGAACCGGTGTGTTCGCCCAAGGTATAATGGCAGACACGCAGGTCTGCCCCTACTAATATGTGTTCTCCGTGTTAAAAAGAAAAAATATGCAACTACAGCCCCTCGCAGAAAATATACTTAAAGGTAACCTCCGTGCCATTGGCAAAGGGATTACCCTGATTGAAAGCAAAAAGCCGGAGCATGCCATTCAGGCGGCAGAGCTGCTGGATCTGCTTCTGCCCCATACCGGCAACAGCCTGCGGATCGGTATTACCGGCGTGCCTGGTGTTGGCAAAAGTACCTTCATAGAATCCTTCGGCAGCTATTTGACCACCCAGGGACATCGTGTGGCGGTGCTGGCCATAGACCCCTCATCACAGATCACTGGCGGTAGTATCCTGGGGGATAAAACCCGCATGGAAGAGCTATCCCGCAACCCCAACGCCTTTATACGCCCTTCACCTGCTGGTGAAACCCTGGGTGGTGTTGCCCGTCGCACCCGTGAAACCATGTTGCTTTGTGAGGCCGCTGGTTATGATATTGTAATTGTTGAAACAGTAGGAGTTGGGCAGTCAGAGGTTACTGTCGCATCTATGGTGGATTTCTTTCTGCTGTTGCAACTGGCCACAGCCGGAGATGAGTTGCAGGGTATTAAAAAAGGGGTCATGGAGCTGGCCGATGGGATCATCATCAACAAGGCAGATATTGACCGCAATAAAACAGAACTTGCCAGACAGCAGCACCAGAACGCCCTGCATATTCTACGGCCAAAGAGCAAAAGCTGGACAGTGCCGGTTCTGACCACCAGCAGTCTTAAACAGGAAGGGATGGCAGATGTCTGGCAGATGCTATCCAACTTCCGCAGTACCATGACAGAAACAGGGGAGTTGCAGGAAACCCGTAAGCGGCAGTCGGTTGACTGGATGTGGGCCTTGTTGAAGGATGACCTTAAACTGCTGTTTATGCAGCACCGTCAGGTGTCAAGCCTGCTGCCCCAGATTCAACAGGCAGTGGAAGAGGGGATAACAACACCATCCGCCGCCGCACGCAGACTACTGGATGTCTTCAGGCGGTGAAGGGTAGTGGCGAACCTGTGTGTTCGCCCAGATATATCAACCAGGGCAGACACGCAGGTCTGCCCCTACTATAAATTTTATATAAATATAGAAAAGGAACCAACATGCTGCACAAGATCAACCATATCGGTATAGCTGTCCGCTCTCTGGATGAAACCCTGCCTTTTTACCGCGATACACTGGCAATGCCGTTCCACGGTATTGAAGAAGTACCAGAACAGAAGGTAAAGGTGGCTATGCTGGGTATAGGTGAATCCATGATTGAGCTTCTGGAACCAACCAGTGCAGATAGCCCGATAGCAAAGTTTCTGGAGAAAAACGGCCCAGGCATTCATCATATTGCCTATCAGGTGGATGATATAGATGCAGCCCTGTCCCAACTTAAACAGCAAGGTGCCAGGTTGATAGATGAAGAACCCAGATCTGGGGCACACAATACCATGATAGCCTTTGTGCATCCCAAGAGTAGCCACAGCGTTCTTACAGAGCTTTGCCAGTGCAATTGAAAATTTGTTTTGATACAATGAAAATAAAGAAAACAGATGTTTACGCTTGACAGGTGTTTGATTTTTAGTAAGATGTCCCATCTTTGTTAAAACAGATAAAATATAAATGTGATTGTCTTTGCTGTATTTACGTCGAAATTCCAATGAAAAAGGAGGTGAAGCAAACTTAGAAAGTAGCATACTGATTATCGATTTCAGAAATTCAAGGTGTTTTAAAAGCAGTATAAAACAACAAGCAGCACATACACTTACATGAGGGAGGAGTAAAAGTTATGACAAAGTTTCAGAAGAAGATGTTTACTATTGCTGCAGCCGGTGCCCTTAGTGCGGTAACTGCACTGCCTGCCATGGCCTTTGAGCATGAGTTCCACGGACTGTTCAACTTTAACACCGTATTCTCCAACTATAACAATGGTTCTTCAGGTAACTTCAGCCCTGTAGGCATTGGCCACAAGGCTAAAATGAACAACTACTTTGAGCAGCGTCTGAGGATTCAGTACACTGCCAAGGCATCTGATGACCTGAAGCTGGTAACCCACTTTGAGGTAAACAGCAACTGGGGTAAAGCTTCGAAGACTGCTGGTAACGGTACTTCTGGTGGTCTTGATGCAGACTCCGTTAACCTGGTAACCAAGTGGGCCTACCTTGATTTCAACATCGGTAAAAACTTCAATACAAAGGTTGGTATCCAGCCTTATAAAGATACCCTTAAGGGTGTTTTCATTGATGCAGACCTGCCTATGGTACGTACCACAACCAAGCTGGGTAATTATACCTTAGGTGTAGGTTATGGCCGTTACTATGACGATTTCTTTATAGCTGGTGGTCCTGATCGTGTTGGTGACAGCAATACCGACCTGTTTGTTCTTGATAACACCTATGCTTTCAACAAAGATACCAAGGCAACCTTCTCTTACTATTTCAACGCAGACTATGCTAACAGAAATGCTACATCAGGTAACAAGGCCAAACTGCTGCACACATTCGGTTTGGGTGGACAGACAAAGCTGGCAGACATTGATCTGAGTGGTTTTGTTGCCATGCAGGCTGGTCATCAGAAGCGTGTTACTGCACAAGGTGGTAGTGAAAACTATCATGGCTGGGCAGCTAACCTGGGTGCCAAGACCAAGGTAGGCCCTGGTGTAGCTCGCCTGGGTGGTCTGTTTGTTTCCGGTGACAACGGTGATAGTAGCCAAAAAGGCTGGCAGGGTGTATTGAACAGCGGACAAGGTCCTCAAAGTGTTCAGTCTTTTAACGAGTCTGGTCTGGTACTCCTGACCCGTAATACCGCTAACAGCCCAACTGCAACAGATTCTTACATTCGCCGCATTATTACCAACCAGGGTCTGATTTACCTGGGCTATGATGCAAAGCTGACTGATAAGTTTAACCTGGATACAGGCGTTGGTTTCTCTTGGGCACCAAGTTCTGCTGATGCACCGAGAGACTTGAAAGTAAACAAGCGTAATGCCAGTGACTTTATGGGTACAGAAATTGCCCTTACTGCCGGCTATCAGCTTTATAAAAACCTGAAGGTGCAAGCCATTGGTGCTTATATGATTAACGGTGGCTACTACAAGAACTCCGTACTTGCAAATGACGGTGTAACTGTTAAGACTCCTGATAACCCATACACCATGCGTCTACAGGCACGTTACAGCTTCTAATTTAGTAACGTAGTATGTGGTAAAGAAAAAGGCGGCACCGGAAACGGTGCCGCCTTTTGTTGTTTGTTTAGGCGGTTAAATAACACAGAGCCACAAATTGCACGAATCTCACGAAACAAATCATATAAAACACAGAAAAACCAATGGCACAC
>CAZRKG010000043.1:0-16139 GCA_964600635.1 uncultured Geobacter sp.
TTCATATAATTTGACGTTTTTAGCTAAAATTTAGGGTGTCTAATTATAGTTAGCAGTATTGACATGGCGACTTGGAAAAAGGTTGTTCTAGGACTGTTGACCGTAGCAATTATCACGATTGGTAGCTGTATCACATTGCTTAATCACCTTTTTTACGACATGTGTGCAACAACCGTAATCGATCAAGTTGCATCGCCAAACGGGAAGCTCAAAGCTGTCGTATTTCAAATCGACTGTGGTACCACCAGCGATTTCAATAGCCAAGTGGCTATCGTTCCGTGGAATAAGGATGTTTCCCAAAAAGACGCACTACCTAAAAGTTTTTTCGTTGCTGACAGAAATCATGGCAGATCCCCCGAAGGTAAGGAACATGGGCCTGAGCTTCGACTGAATTGGTTGTCTAATAGTAGTTTAGAAATACAACATCATGAGCTTGCTCGCATCATACGTGCAGAAAAATCTTCAAAAGGGGTCGCTGTTGATTACCGCACATTCCACTAACAATTCAATCCTGCGGACGCACAAAAAGCCGAACGCCGCTGAACTCAAACGTTAGACCTGCTGGGAGACTTTACATGCCGTTGACACTTCTCTTGCGTACTGCCGACCTGAAAGAAACCCGAGAATTCTATGAATCAGTGCTGGGCTTTGACACATCAGACACTGCGGAAGGTACGCTAAAAATATGAATACAACAAAAAATCAGATCGCTTGGACTGTTCTGTTCTGGATCGTATGGCCCGCAGTCTTGAACTTGGTGGTGCTGCTTTTCTTTAAGAAGGCATCGGCAGAGTTTTTTTCAGCTACATGGTGGTCAGTTTGGTTTCCGATTTATGCAGTTGCTTTCACAATCGGCATCATCCGTTTAGGTAAGTGTTGCAGACAGACGGCAGACGAGACGAAAAGCTGATGTCTAACCATGCGGCCCTGTTTGTCAGAGAATGGAGGTTATGGCAGAGGAAAAGTGCCGGCAGCCTGGGTTAGCAGATAATATTCATCCACCTCACGGGTGATGAACTCCACAAAAACACGGTTGGCACGGGAGAGCGCGGCATTCTTACGCCAGACCACGGCCAGATCCAGTAGCAGGGGCGGATCACAGGAGATAGTTGCCAGACCACTATCCTTTCCAACCACCATTTTCGGGAAAAAGGCCAGTCCCAGCTCCTCCTTAACCAGGCAACGGGCCAGGGTAAAAAGGTTGGATTCTGCCACTATTACAGGGGTGACACCTGCTTCGGCTGCCCGCTGGTCAATCAGCTCACGCAAATGGTAGCCCTCGGTAAAATGAATCAGCGGTACTTCCAGCAGCTCTGCCAGCAGTACCTTACCCTTACCTGCCAATTGATGTCGCAGCGGCAGGCAGGCCACTACTTCATCCCGCAACAGCAGGTGGGAATCCAGCCCCTCTGGTACATTACCTGCAATCACTCCAATATCAAGCTGTCCGGTGGAGATTTTACGCTGAATATTGCTGGCACTGTCGCCATTTACAGAGAGTTGCAGGGCAGGATAGCTCTGCTTGAAAGCAGCTACAATCTGGGGGAAGAAGTAACCCCCCAGCATGGGCGGCAGCCCGACCCTGACCTGCCCTCTGACCAGTCCACGCAGTTCATCAAGCTCCTGCCTGGCATCGGTTACTTGTTTAGCAATCAGCCTGGCATGACGGAGCAATGCCTCACCCTCAGCCGTCAAGGTTACTTTACGGCTTCTGCGGTTAAAAAGGACCAGATCAAGCTCTTCCTCCAGATTGCGGATGGCAATGCTCAGGGCTGGCTGGGCAATGTTCATCTGTTCTGCTGCCCTGGTAAAGCTTTCTGCCTTAGCCACCGCCATAAAGAAACGTAGTTGCCGCAGGTCCATATCCACTCCTCCATTCCCACATCTAATATCTAAAATATATTATATCAATAAAAACAATATATTTTTGATATTTATTTGGATGCACTATATTCAGCACATCTTTCATTCCAAACATTAGTTGAAGAGGTCAGTGTAATGTCTGTTTACCTTGATTGTAATGCCACAACACCGATGGAGCCAGGAGTACTGAAGCTGGTACAGCGGTTTATGGAGCGTGATTTTGGCAATGCTGCCAGCCCGATTCATGATTATGGCGAGTTTGCCAGAATGGCGGTGGAACATGCCCGTGGACTTTTGGCAGAGCTGCTTGCTGCCAGACGTGATGAGATCATCTTCACCAGTGGAGCCACTGAGGCCAATAATATGGCAATCCTGGGTCTGTTACAGTATGGGCAGGCAACAGGTCGCAAGCATCTGATCAGCACTGCCATTGAGCATAAGGCGGTGCTGGAGCCGCTGGCAATGCTGCAACAGCAGGGCTTTGAGCTGGAGCTGCTGCCAGTGGATCAGTCTGGCCGTCTGCACCCGGACAGCCTTGCTGCTGCATTGCGACCCGATACGCTGCTGGTTTCCACCATGCAGGTTAATAATGAAACCGGTGTCAGCCAACCATTGCCGGAGCTGTCGGCACTGCTGGCAGACCATCCGGCCTTGTGGCATCTGGACGCTGCCCAGGGGTTTGGTAAGGATATTAGGCCATTGCAGGATAAACGGATAGACCTGATCAGCATCAGTGGTCACAAAATCTATGGTCCCAAGGGGATCGGGGCATTGATGGTACGCAGGCGTGACAACAGTTTTCTACCTTTGACACCACTTATGTATGGTGGTGGGCAGGAACAGGGTTTAAGGCCGGGTACTTTGCCAGTGATGCTGATTGCAGGGCTGGGCGAAGCGGTCAAGCTGTCGCAACGTAACTGGCAGGAAAGGCGTGAATACTGTCTGGCATTCAGGGAGCGTTTGTTAACAGCCCTGGTACCACTTGCCCCTCTTTTTAATGGTGATCAGCGGCATGTCCTGCCCCATACCATCAACATATCACTGCCTGGCATAGCCTCTGACAGGGCGATTTCAGCATTAAAGCGTCTGGTGGCGGTTTCAAGTACATCGGCCTGTACATCCCACACCCGCACCCCCAGCCATGTACTGGAGGCGATGGGGTTTGGGTCGGAAAGGGTAGAAAGCTCCATCCGTTTATCATGGTGCCATCTGACACCGGAGCCGGACTGGAGCAAGGTTGTGGAAACGTTAATGCAATTAAGGAAACAGTAGCCTGAAAGGAGAATGGCAATGACTATTTTTGATGAGCTTAAGCAGGTGGTTGATGAGCAGTATGAGCATGGCGAGCTGCCTAAATGGTTGGCAGATCCGGTTTATGAGCTGCTTGCAAATCAGGAGCAGTACAGCGACAAGGAATATCTGGTGGAGCTTTTAACCGCACAGTTGCGGGAGTATGATGTTTATGCCGAGGCTGGCTGCTGTAAATGGGCCTATGACCATGAGGATATTAAACGGACGTTGGGCTGGCTGAACGATTAAAAGGTCTTTTGTAGGGGGGCTTATGAATGTTTTTGAACAGTTAAAACAGGTAACTATCCAGGCCCAGGATCTGAATGAACTGCCTGATTTTCTGGCCGAGCGGATCTTCAGGATCGCATCTGATGCAGCAAAGTATCAGTCTTTTACAAAAGAGATTGAGGCCCTGGCCTGCCAGATTGATCATTATGACACTTACGGCCAGACCGGCTATATGGGAATGGGGGTTAACAACGCTATTCTGGAAGGTGCTATCCGCAGGCTGGAGGAAAAGGTGGTTTAGAAGGAAGTTATTTTACCTGGCTTGTATCAATAAAAAAGCCGGATGCTTTTATAAGCATCCGGCTTTTCCGTTGTTGCAGCGGAGGAGCTGGGGTTAGTAACCCATATCCATGCCACCCATACCGCCAGGCATTGCAGGCATCGGGCTATCCTGCTTTGGCTTTTCAGCGATCATGCACTCAGTGGTCAGCATCAGGCCAGCCACAGAGGCAGCATTTTGCAGGGCACAGCGTGATACTTTGGTTGGGTCAATTATGCCGGCTTCCAGCATATCAACGTAGCTGTCGTCGGCGGCGTTAAAGCCAAAGGCATCTTTGCCGTTTTTAACCTTGTCAACCACAATGGAGGCATCAATACCAGCGTTGGCAGCAATCTGACGCAGAGGAGCTTCAAGGGCAACCTTGATAATGGTTACACCAAACTGCTGTTCTGCGGCTAGTTGCAGGCTGTCAAGTGCACTCAGGGCACGGATGTAGGCCACACCACCACCAGGTACTATGCCTTCATCAACTGCCGCACGGGTTGCATGCAGGGCATCCTCAACACGGGCCTTCTTCTCTTTCATCTCGGTCTCGGTAGCAGCACCAACCTTGATTACTGCAACGCCGCCAACCAGCTTGGCCAGACGTTCCTGGAGCTTTTCACGGTCATAATCAGAGCTTGTATCCTCAATCTGGGCACGGATCTGCTTTACACGTCCCTGAATATCGGCATCAGTGCCATTACCATCAATAATTGTGGTGTTGTCCTTATCAACCACAATACGCTTGGCCTGGCCCAGCATATCCATTGTGGTGTTCTCCAGTTTGAAGCCCATATCTTCGGAGATTACTGTGCCACCGGTCAGGACAGCAATATCTTCCAGCATCGCCTTGCGGCGGTCGCCAAAGCCAGGAGCCTTGACTGAGCATACGTTCAGTACACCACGCAGTTTGTTAACCACCAGTGTTGCCAGTGCTTCGCCTTCAATATCCTCTGCAATGATCATCAGCGGACGACCTGATTTGGCGGTCTGCTCCAGAACTGGCAGCATATCCTTCATGTTGGAGATCTTCTTGTCGTAGATCAGGATCAGAGCGTTTTCAAGCACAGCTTCCATCCGCTCTGCATCGGAAACAAAATATGGGGAGAGATAACCACGGTCAAACTGCATCCCTTCCACGGTTTCCAGGGATGTTTCCATCGCCTTGGCTTCCTCAACAGTGATAACACCTTCCTTGCCAACCTTTTCCATTGCCTCGGCTATAATGTCGCCAATGGTTTTATCGTTGTTGGCAGAAATTGTACCAACCTGGGCAATTTCCTTGTGGTCTTTGATCGGTTTGGAGATTTTTTGCAGCTCACTGACAATCACTTCAACTGACTTGTCAATGCCACGCTTCAGTTCCATCGGGTTGTGGCCGGCGGCAACCAGCTTGGCACCCTGACGGAAGATACCCTGGGCCAGTACGGTTGCAGTGGTGGTGCCGTCACCAGCAACATCGGATGTCTTGCTGGCAACTTCCTTAACCAGTTGGGCACCCATGTTTTCAAACTTGTTTTCAAGCTCTATCTCTTTGGCTACGGAAACACCATCCTTGGTGATCAGCGGGGAACCAAAGGATTTCTCTATAATTACGTTACGACCTTTGGGGCCAAGAGTTACCTTGACGGCATCGGCCAGGGCGTTGACACCCTTCAAAATGGCGTTACGGCCATCTTCATTAAAGCGAATTTCTTTTGCAGACATGTATTATCCTCCCTGAATTTTATAATTGCTTGTTTTGTTGTACGATCAGTTGTTATTCAACAATGGCCAGAACGTCATCCTCACGCATCATCAGGTACTCTTCGCCATCCACCTTGATTTCTGTACCGGCATATTTGCCAAACAGGATGGAATCACCAACCTTGACATCAAGGGGAGTACACTTGCCTTCGTCATTTTTCTTGCCATTACCCACGGCAATAACCTCACCCTTTTGTGGCTTTTCCTTGGCTGTGTCAGGGATGAACAGGCCACCTGCGGTCTTCTCTTCGCCATCGAGACGCTTTACGATGATACGGTCATGCAACGGTCTTAACTTCATACTGGTACTTCTCCTTTCTATGGTGTTGTTGATTTTGTCAGGCTTTGCCTGCTAGCACTCTTGCTGTTTGAGTGCTAACGAAAGAGAATATAGACTGACACCAGGTAAAAATCAAGGGGAGGGTTAAAAATTTTGTTATAGTGGATTTTAAAGGAGGGGTTATGGAGCAACTATCACTTTTAGAAAATCAGGCAGATCTTGATCGGCATCAGGAACAGATCAACACCCTGCGTAGCCGGATAAAGCACCACAACCGCCTGTATTATGAGCTGGATACACCAGAGATAAGTGATGCAGAGTATGATGATATGTTGCGGGAGCTGGCACAGCTTGAGGCAGAGCGTCCTGATCTGCTGACCCCTGATTCACCAACGCAACGGGTAGGTGGCAGGCCGTTGGATCGTTTTGAGCCGGTGCGTCACCGGTTGCCGATGTTATCCCTTGAAAACGCCCTCAATGAGGCCGAGATCCGTGGCTTTGAGCAGCGAATCCGCAGTTATCTGGGGCTGGCTGAACAGGTGGTAATCAGTTACCAGTGTGAACCTAAAATGGATGGACTGGCCATAGAGCTGGTCTATCGTAATGGTCTGCTGGAGCAGGCATCTACCCGTGGTGATGGTGAGGTTGGTGAGGATGTCACCGCCAATGTCCGCACTATCCGTAATCTGCCCCTGTGCCTGTCGGGTAGCGGCTGGCCAGAGCTGCTGGAGGTGCGGGGTGAGGTTTATCTGCCCCTGGCAGGTTTCCGCAGACTTAATCAGCACCGGGAAGAGGCTGGAGAGACAGTATTTGCCAATCCTCGCAATGCTGCGGCAGGTTCCATCCGTCAACTTGATCCCAAAGTGGCTGCCAGGCGGCCACTGGCCTTTGTTGCCTATGGAATCGGCCTGGCGGAGGGGGAGCAGACTCCGCTGGGCAGTACTCAGCATGGTGTTATTTCAGCCCTTGCAAAATGGGGTTTGCCGGTCAGCGAATTTGCCTGTTGTGTAGAAGGGATCTGGGAGGCCATCGTTTTTTTCAACAGGCTGATGGAGCAGCGGGAAGAGCTGCCCTATGAAATTGATGGTATGGTAATAAAGGTGAATGACCTTCAATTACAGCAGGAATTGGGTGAGAAAAGCCGCTCACCCCGTTGGGCACTGGCCTGCAAATTTCCACCACGCCAGGCTGTAACCATAATCAAAGATATTCTGCTGTCTGTAGGACGTACCGGTGTGATTACCCCTGTGGCTATGCTGGAGCCGGTGGAGCTTTCCGGTGTAACCGTATCCCGTGCCACTCTGCATAACTGGGATGAAATCAGTCGTAAGGATGTAAGAATTGGTGATGCTGTGCTGGTGGAGCGGGCCGGAGATGTTATTCCTGCGGTGGTACGTGTGTTGACAGAGCAGCGTACCGGCACAGAAGAAGAGCTGCCTGAGCCATCTGCCTGTCCGGTCTGCGGATCTCCGGCCGGTCGTCTGGATGGAGAGGTGGCTGTCCGTTGCAGTGGCGGGCTGGTCTGTCCCCCACAACTGGCGGAGGGGATCATTCACTTTGCATCCAGAAATGCAATGGATATAGAGGGACTTGGTAATAAATATATTGATCAGCTAATCAGACTGGGGCTGGTCAAGGATCTGGCTGATCTGTACAGCCTGACCAGGGCTGATTTTATGCAGTTTGAAAGGATGGGGGACAAGCTGGCAGAGAATCTGCTGAATGCGATTGCAGCCAGCAAGAAACAGGATCTGTCACGGCTTATCTTTGCACTTGGTATCCGCCATGTTGGAGAGCGGACTGCCAGGCTGCTTGCAGACCGTTTTGGCAGCCTGGAAAAGCTGTCCCAGGCAGGGATTGACGAACTGACCAGTATCCGTGATGTTGGTGCAGTTGTGGCGGAAAGCATCATCAGCTTTTTTGCAAACAAGGCAAATCAACAGCTTATACAGCGGCTTGGTGAAGCAGGGATCAATCCTGTATCCGGTAACAGAGCATCTGGTGGACGGCTGATTGGTAAGACCTTTGTCTTCACTGGCGGTCTGGAAAACCTTACCCGTGATGCTGCCAGGGCGTTGGTGGAGGATGAAGGGGGTAACGTGACCGGTTCTGTTTCTAAAAAGACAGATTATGTTGTGGCGGGTAGTGAAGCTGGCAGTAAACTGGATAAAGCCAGAAGTCTTGGTATCACCATACTCAATGAAGCAGAGTTTGTGGAGCTGATCCAGTCATAATTAGCTACATAATGCAAAAAGCCGCCAGATTCTGGCGGCTTTTTTAACTTGTGCAGTTGCATGGCTTTGATTACAGACCACCGTAGCTGTGCAGACCTGAAAGGAACAGGTTGACACCCAAATAGCAGAAAATGGTGGCTGCAAATCCGATGATGGAAAGCCAGGCAGCCCGTTTACCAACCCAGCCCTTGGTGAAGCGGGCATGGAGGAAGGCAGCGTAGATAAACCAGACGATAAGTGACCAGGTTTCCTTTGGATCCCAGCTCCAGTAGGTACCCCAGGCATAGTTGGCCCAGGCTGCACCGGTGATAATTCCAATGGTCAGCAGAGGAAAGCCGATCATGATAGCCTTGTAGTTCAGGTCATCTAGTACCTTGGCCGGTGGAAACTGTGACAGAATGCCGTTGCTGTTGCCGCCATTTTTTTCTTCACTGCCAGCTTTAATCAGGTACATGAATGAGATTCCGCAGGCCACTGCAAAGGCAGCATATCCCAGGAAGCAGGTCAACACATGGTACAGCAGCCAGTTGCTTTGCAGGGCTGGCATGAGCGGGTTTATGTCTGCGGGCAGATAGAGCTGCCCCCAGGCCATTGCCAGCAGGGCAAATGGCATTACAAAGGCACCGATGATACGATATTTGTACTTCATATCAATCAGGCCAAAGATCAGCACAATGGACCATGCAAAAAATACAACTGATTCGTACAGATTGGAAAGCGGGGCATGTCCGATACCCAGATCGTAGGATTCTTTCCAGCGTAGCCCAGTGGCTACGGTATGTATGGCAAGCCCGATCCAGGCCAGTAATGAACCGGCAGTTCCGGCTGCCTTGCTGCGGCTGGCCATGAAACCAAAGAAGGCCAGAGTGGACAACATGTAGAAAATCGTTGTGGCGTTAAAGAGTTTTGCACTCAGCATGTTTGTAGTTTCCTCCGCTTATATATCCTGTTGCTTAAGTTCTTCAGCCATTGCTTCAAATTCAAGTAGAAATCCTGGTTGATTTTTGCTGGTATTGCCAAAGATCCTGGCACTGCCTGGCTGTAAAATAACCCAGATCCGCTTGTGAGAAACAAAAAAAGCAACATACAGACCCAGTGACATTAAAATACAGCCTAGCCAGACAATCCAGGAACCCGGGTCTTTGTTGACCTGTAAACCAGTATACATCTTGGCATCGGTGCCGGTGAAGGAAAAAATCAAAGAATCTCCACGCAGTTCATCCAGGGTGGGATGGTTCATGAATACCTTGAAGAATTTTGGCTCCTTGCCAGGTTCACGTACCCCCAGCACTGCCACAGGGCCTTCCGATGGGTTCTCGGTAAGTTCAACAATGGCTGTCATCCTGCCATCTGGCAATTCAGTTTCCATACCAGGACGCAGCAGCAGATCAGATTCCTGTCCGGTACTGCGAACCTTGACCCTGAAGTAATACGCACTGGATTCATTGGCCTGGCCATAGCTTGACTGATAAAAGGTGATCCCTCTGAAGTTCAGCGGCTCGTTTACTATTACTCTGACATGCTTGTAATTCGGGATTTCCTTACCTTTTTCTGTCAGGGTCAGGATACTTTTGAACTCCTTGGGCATCTGGCTGCGGGCACCACTGGGCGTCTCGTAAAAAGTAACGTTAAACTGGTCACAACGGATCTCAAAACCAAGGGGGATGGTTTTGCCATTTCTGCCCTGAATACTTTTGACTGTTTCCCCTTCAACAATGGCAACAAAACCTTTATAGCCAAAAACATTGCCAATAATGGCACCCAGCATGATTACAAGAATACTCAGGTGGACTACATAAACACCCAGGCGGCACCAGGGGCTTTTCTCGGCAAACAGGTGAAGTTTATCATCAACCTGGGTGATTTCGGGCTTGGAAAAACGGCTGGTCATAAAGTTGATCAGCTTTTCTTTGGCCTCATCCAGCCCTGATTTCAGCTTGATTTCCTGGGATATAAAGGCTTTCTGCTGGCCCTCTGACAAGGTTTTGTTCGGTTCTGTC
Source organism: uncultured Geobacter sp. (assembly GCA_964600635.1). Classification (GTDB taxonomy): domain Bacteria; phylum Desulfobacterota; class Desulfuromonadia; order Geobacterales; family Pseudopelobacteraceae; genus Trichlorobacter. The sequence goes on from CAZRKG010000043.1 coordinate 9,964, forward strand.
ACAAACTTGATGATATGGGGCAGACGCTTGATGGAACAGGCGATCAGGTTAATGCTGAAAAGTGTCAGCAGTGCCAGGAACCACCAGGAATGGTACATATCGAAAAAACCCAGCTTTTCGTAGAGTGCCCTGCGGGCCGGTGTGATGGTACTCCAGTAACGTTCGTCAATATTGGGGAACTGGGGAATGATTGTTCCTATGATGGATGTGATTGCTAAACTGAAAAGTACAAACAGGGCCAACTTGAGTGAACAGAAGAAATCCCATATCTGCTGCGAAAAGCTACTTTTTTGGTTACTCACTGACTGATCTCCATCTGGATTTAGGTTTTTGATTTTAATATTCTCTACTATTTTTGTATTATATATCTGGTTTTTATTAAAAAAAACAGCTTTTTCTTTTTAACCTTTTATGGCCTGTTTATATGGAGTTCGTTTCATACAAAAAAAGCCGACGCTTTGGCCGGCCTTTTCTGTTGGTTTATAAATGAAACAGTAGTTACTTCTTGTGGCAGTCTTTACAGCCCTGTGGGCCTTTTTTCTCTGCCTTGTGACATTTTACGCAAAGTTTGTCGTGGGCAACTTCTTTGTTAATATCAATCTTTTTGATGCCGCCTTCATGGCACTTGGTGCATCCAATCTTGTGTGCTTTGTGCGGAAAGTCTACCTTACCGAACTTGCTGTCATACACATAGTTGTCCTGAGCTGCTGCAAAAGCGGAACCTGCGAAGGCCACCAGTGCAAACAATGCAATAACTGTCTTTTTCATTTTACCACCTCCCTGTAGTTTGAAAATTTAAATAAATATATTTAAATTTTAATGCCAAGTCAAGCATTAGGGAGTTTGAAGTAAAGTTCTAATATCTGTTCAGGGCTTTTTTACCTATGTCTGTCCGGTACTGGACACCACGCCATTTAATCTGTGCTACACCTCTGTAAGCCCGTTCAATTGCCTCTGCTACGCTGTTATCTCTTGCAGTTACGCCCAGCACTCGGCCACCTGCTGTTACAAGTCCGGCTTCATTGCTGGCAGTTCCTGCATGGAATACAGTCAGATCTCCCACGGATTCAGCTTCGGCTATTCCGGTAATCAGATCTCCTTTGGGATAGTCACCAGGGTAGCCTTCAGCGGCCATAACAACGCAGATTGCAGCCTGGTCGTGCCACTCAATACTATGGGCTGATATATCACCATCTGCCGCTGCAACCAATAGTGGTACAAGGTCAGACTTCATCCGCATTAAGAGCGGCTGACATTCAGGATCACCAAAACGGGCATTAAACTCCAGGGTTTTTACCTCTCCATCCTTAATCATAAGTCCGGCATAGACCACCCCCTGGTACGGACAGCCCTCTGCTGCCATACCATCCACTGCCCGCTGTACAACCTGTTCCATCGCCTTCTGATGGATTTCAGGAGTTACAACCGGTGCCGGAGAGTAGGCACCCATGCCGCCGGTATTTGGCCCCTGGTCATTATCAAAAATCGCCTTGTGATCCTGGGAAGAGGCCAGCGGAATCACATGCCTGCCATCGGTGATAGCCAGAAAAGAGGCTTCTTCACCCTCTAAAAACTCCTCAACCACAACCTTTGAACCTGCCTCACCAAAGGCATTGCCAGCCAGCATGTCATGGACTGCGGTAATGGCCTCTGCCTCTGTTCGGGCAATGATGACCCCTTTGCCAGCAGCCAGGCCATCGGCCTTAACCACAATTGGGGCTTCGGTTTTGCGGATAAAGGCCTCAGCAGCAGCAACATCAGTAAAAGTCCCGTAGGCAGCGGTGGGGATCTGGTACTTCTGCATCAGATCCTTTGAAAAGGACTTGCTTGATTCTATTCTGGCAGCAGCCTGATCAGGGCCAAAGATTCTCAAGCCATTGGCCTTGAATGTGTTAACTATCCCCAACGAGAGGGGCAGTTCCGGCCCGACAACGGTCAGGTCAATCCCCTCTGCCTTGGCAAATTCAGTCAGCTTGCCAATATCTTCAACCTTAATCGGCAGGTTTTCAGCCAGATCAGCAGTGCCAGGGTTACCAGGGGCACAGTAAATTTTAGTAACCAGTGGAGACTGGGCCATCTTCCAGACCAGGGCATGTTCACGACCGCCACCACCTACAACCAGAATTTTCATGCTATCTCCTTGAAAAAAATCAGATGATTTATTTGGTTAGAAATCGTATCAGTGCCTGAAATGCCGCATAGCAGTAAAAATCATGGTCATACCATGCTCATTGGCGGCCTTGATTACCTCTTCATCCCGTACAGAACCGCCAGGCTGAATAATCGCTGTTACGCCAGCCTCTGCCGCTGCATCAACACCATCACGGAAGGGGAAAAAGGCATCAGAAGCCAGCACGGTTCCCCTGGTGGGGAGCAGTGCCTTCTGGACAGCTATTTTGGATGAATCCACCCGTGACATCTGTCCGGCACCAATGCCAACGGTCTGGTCTTTGCTGGTAAAGACAATGGCATTTGATTTGACATGCTTGCAGACCCGCCAGGCAAAATCAAGGGCAGCCAGTTCCTCTACGGTTGGTTGACGTTCTGTAACCACCTTGCAGTCGGTGGCTGCCACCATCCCCAGGTCACGGCCTTGCAGCAGCAGACCACCCACCACACGTTTCAGGTCATAGCCGGTCTGGGGCTGTCCATCCAGCAGAGGTACCTGCATTACCCGCACGTTCTTTTTAGCAGTAAATATAGCCAGTGCTTCCTCATCATAGCCAGGGGCGATGACAGCTTCCAGAAAGGTTGAAGTCAGTTCCTGTGCTGCGGAGGCATCCACAATGCGGTTAAAACCGACTATGCCGCCAAAGGCTGAGACCGGATCGCACTCACGGGCCTTGAGATAGGCGGAAAGCGGCGAGTCGCCCAGGGCAACACCGCATGGGTTGGTGTGCTTGATTATGACAGCGGCAGGCTTGTCTGTAAATTCCTTGACAGTCTCAATGGCGGCATCAAGGTCAATGATGTTGTTGAAGGAAAGCTCTTTACCCTGCAACTGGACAGCATTGGAAACACAGGGTTCGGCAATGTCTGCCTCTGTGTAGAATGCCGCTGACTGGTGCGGGTTCTCGCCATAACGCAGATCCTGGGACTTTTTAACCTGGATGGTGAAGGTCTGGGGGAACTCTTCAGGTTGATCTTCCAGACGTCTGCCCAGCCAGTTTGAGATGGCACCATCATAGGCAGCGGTATGCTGGTAAACCTTCACTGCCAGGCGGAAGTTGGTTTTTTCTGAAACAGAACCGTCATTGGCTGCCATTTCCTCCAGCACAGGGGCATAATCAGCAGCATCCACCAGCACGGTTACGTCACGGTTGTTCTTGGCAGCAGAACGGAGCATGGTGGGGCCGCCAATATCAATATTCTCAATGGCATTTTCCAGGCTGCAATCCGGTTTGGCAACGGTGGCCTCAAATGGGTACAGGTTTACCACCACCATATCGATCGGCTCGATACCATGTTCCTGCATCTGGGCCTGGTGGCTTTGGTTGGAGCGAATCCCCAGTAGACCGCCATGTACCTTGGGATGCAGGGTTTTAACACGACCATCCAGCATTTCTGGATAACCGGTGAAGTCAGAGACATCCTTTACGTTAAGTCCGGCTTCTCGCAGCATACTTGCAGTACCGCCGGTTGAGAGGATCTCCACACCATAACCTGCCAGCGTTCTTGAAAACTCCACGATACCGGTCTTGTCAGAAACACTGATCAACACCCGCCTGATTTTTGCCATGATTTCACCTCGTTAATCTGATTTTTTTGTTTAGGGATGGTTGTTTATCGAAGAAATTAGTTCAGTACTTGTAGCATGTCAGCCCTGTTGAACCAAGGGCTTTTGGCCTTGCATAGCGTATACAATTCAGACAATCAGTACTGATCTGGAGCCTGCCTCTGTGACCTCGCCAATTACAGCACAGAAGATGCCGTTATCCATCGCTTCCCGTTGATACTGCTCTGCTGCTTTATCAGGGATTGCAATCAGCAGGCCACCAGAGGTCTGGGGGTCAAACAGTGGCATAAGTTGATCTGAGGCAGGCTTGTCGGTTTCTGTTTTTGGCAGATAGAAGTCTCTGTTACGATAGCAGCCAGCCGGAATCATGCCGTCGGCCACCTGCTCTGTTACGCCAGTCATAAGGGGAATCTGGTTCAGGTACAGCTTGATGCCGGCGTTGCTGCCACTGGTCATCTCATAACTGTGACCGACCAGCCCGAAGCCGGTTACATCGGTGCAGGCAGAGGGGTTATGACGCAGCATCAGCTCTGCTGCTGTGCGGTTAAGGGTGGACATCCAGCGTACTGCTTCAGTCTCTTGCAGGGCGGTGGCCATCTCACCCTTTACCGCCGTTGAGATGATGCCGCTACCAATCGGTTTGGTCAGCAGAAGCAGATCCCCTGGCCTGATGGTGTTGTTCCTGATAATCTGCTGAGGATGAACCGTGCCAGTGACTGACAGACCATATTTAAACTGCTCATCCTCCACAGTATGGCCACCCACCAGACAACAGTTGGCTTTATTCAGCATATCCTGTCCGCCGGCCAGCACTTCAGCCAGTATTTCAGGCTCCATGCTGCAAGCCGGAAAAAAGGCTATGTTCATGGCAGTAACCGGCCTGGCACCCATGGCGTAAATATCAGAAAGGGCGTTGGCGGCTGCTATTCTGCCGAAATCACGGGGGTTATCTGCCGGTGGCGTAATTACATCGCAGGTTTCCACAAGGGCAGTATCAGGGGTAAGCAGGTAAACTCCGGCATCATCAGAGGTTTCCGGCCCCACCAAAAGGCGTGAGTCTGCCGGACGTTTCAATCCGGCCAGTGCGTTTGATAGGCCCTCCGGGCCTAGCTTGGCCGCTCAGCCAGCCGCTTTAACGGTCTGTGTCAGTTTAATCTTTTTGTTAGTCATTTTTTCCTGCCAGCTCCAAGGTAAACCCGCGGCACCCGCTTGCTGATACCGCAGAAAAGTTCATAGGGGATTGTACCCGACCATTGGGCCAGTTCTTCTGCACCAATTATATTACCACTTTTATCAGCTCCCATCAGTGTAACCTCATCCCCTACCTTAATATCCGGTATGTGGGTTACATCAAACATGGTCCAGTCCATACAGACCGTACCAGCCACTCTGGCCCTTATCCCGCAGATGAGAGCCTCACCCCTGTTGGTCAGGGCACGGGGATAACCATCGGCATAACCCACCGGCACGCTGGCAATCAGCGTCCGTTGTTCGGCTGTAAACCGCCTGCCATAGCTGATGGAACCTGGTGGTTCCACCCATTTAAGCATGGCTACCTTGCTTTTAAGCCTCATGACAGGTTTAAGTTGCAACTGCCCCTGAAAGTCTGGTGACGGGAATGCACCATAAAGTGCAATGCCAGGCCGTACCAGGTTGCAGAAGGGGTAGTCATTAAGCAATGCACCGGCACTGTTGGCCAGATGAACATAGCGGGGGGCAAAACCGGCCTGCCGTATTCTGTCTATGGTCCAGGCAAAACGTTCGGCCTGCAAGCGGGTGTAGTACTGCCCTGATTCATCCAGCTCATCGGCTGATGCAAAGTGGGATATAACACCCTCAAGATATATATTGGGCAATAGTTTAATGGCATCCAGCAGATCAGGAACCTGCTCGTAGGGTATACCAAGCCGTCCCATACCGGTATCAATTTTCAGATGGACAAAGGCTTTGCGGTACAGTTTGGCAGCAGCCAGATCAAAGGCTTTAAGCTGATCAAGAGAAAAAACTATTGAGGAGATTCCAAAGCCAACACATTTGCGTTCCTGTCCTGGATAAACACCGCCCAGCAGCAGAATCGGCCTGTCTATGCCACTTTTACGCAGTTGGATCGCTTCTGCCAAAAAGGCCACCCCAAAGGCATCTACCCCCTGCCGGTCAAGCTCGCGACTTGTTTCAAGGAAACCATGACCATAGGCATCGGCCTTGACCACGGCCATAATTGCAGTACGGGGGGGGACAGTGTTGCGAAGCAAACTGTAATTATGACGCAGGGCATCAAGGTGTATCTCTGCAAATGTTGGTCGGCTGTCAAACATAGTTGCCAATTATTAGCATGTTGCAGGGTAATGAGGCAATCCTGTAAACAGGCTGTTGGGGCAGATGTTGTTCCAAATCCATATCAAAGCGTCTTCTTCGTTGGCTCGTCATCGGCTTCTCAACG
>CAZRKG010000044.1:0-15332 GCA_964600635.1 uncultured Geobacter sp.
TCGGTCTGCCCCTACGCATTTGATAAGATTTTATAGATTTGTGAAATTTACAGGGTTTATGCAGGTACTTGCTTCCAGTCTTCCAGAAACCTGGCTATTCCCGCATCTGTCAGGGGATGTCTGGACAGTTGCAGCATAACACTATAGGGGATTGTGCAGACATCAGCACCAATCAGGGCTGAATTCTGGACATGGATCGGATTGCGGATACTGGCAACAATAATCTCTGTTTCATAGCCATAGTTATCAAATATGGTACGGATCTCCTCAATAATGCCCATGCCATCCTGGGAAATATCGTCCAGACGGCCAACAAAGGGTGAAACATAGGTAGCACCGGCCTTGGCTGCCAGTAATGCCTGCATCGGTGTAAAGATCAGGGTTACATTGGTTTTGATGTTTTTTGCAGCCAGAACTTTGGTTGCCTTTAGCCCTTCCGGGGTCATCGGCAGTTTTATAACGATATTTTTGTGGATAGCCGCCAGTTCAGCAGCTTCCTGCACCATTCCTTCTGCCTCCAGTGAGATCACTTCCGCAGAAATCGGGCCATCCACAATGGAGGTGATTTCTGTAATCACCTCTTTAAACTTGCGGCCAGATTTGGCAATCAGAGACGGGTTTGTGGTGACTCCATCCACCAGACCCAGGCTGTGGGCCTCACGGATCTCTTTCACATCTGCGGTGTCAATAAAGAACTTCATGGGTAATACCTCCGGTTGTTATTTTGAGTTATCTTCCAACTGATCCTGGAACTTTTTCAGGCAGTCCATTGAACAGAAATAGTAACGCTTTTGCCCCAGCCTGCCTACCACCGCCTCATCCTTATCCAGGTATTTCTTGCAGACCGGATCCTGGACAGCATCATCGGCAGCATCATGCTCCGAAAGACTGTCCGGCTTACGGGAAGTCCTCAACCCCTTGATGATCTGGAATCCTATCCAGCCCAGTAATAGCAGGAAAACAAGTCTGAACATAGTGCTATTCCAATACCCTGACCTGTTGGTCAGTGGCAGCCGTTGCCAGCAACTGGCGGACTGTCTTGCTTTGTCCCAGGATGATCAGATCAGGTGCCAACTCTGCCAGTGGTTGCAATACAAATCTACGCAAGGCCATACGGGGATGGGGCAGCGTAAGCTCTGGTGTATTCATAACCGTATCGCCGTATAGCAGCAGATCCAGATCCAGCTTTCTCGAAATCGGTGCTGAAGATGGAACCCTGCCAAATTTACCCTGCTCTATCTGCTGTAGTTTCAAGAGCAGCTCTTCAGGTGGCAGGCTGGTCTGCAATATGGCCACTGCATTATAAAAATCAGGGGAGTCCTCCGGCATACCAACAGGAGATGTGACATAAAAACGTGACAAGGCGACAACCTTGCAATCAGGCAACTGACCCAGTTCAGCCACCGCCAGCAGCAGGTTAAGCTCGCGGTCACCAAGGTTGCTGCCAAGGGAGATGTAGGCTTCTGTTTTCACGCTGCAAATTAAACCATACTTGCAAAGCAGCGTCAACAATTGACAATTTTTTTAAATATTTACTGTCTGGCCTATCTACATGATTTAACAATTGTTTTATTATTGCAACCTCCTTTGCAGACAACGGTGAAGAGATAAAACTATTGACAGCTCTGGTCTGCTTCTGTAGGACATGCAAGGTTTTAAAGTCATACAGGCACACCTTGACCACTTTAATAAATTGATCAAAGGAGCATCAGCCATGAATAACAATCCGCTGGTTGGAATTCTGATGGGCAGCGACAGTGACCTGCCGGTAATGGAAAAGGCCGGTGAAGTACTGACCCGGTTTGGTATTGCCTGGGAAATGGATATAAGTTCAGCCCACCGCCTGCCGGAAAAAACCGCAGAGTATGCCCGTACAGCCAGAGAACGTGGAATTGAAGTACTGATCTGCGGTGCAGGCATGGCCGCCCATCTGGCCGGTGTTGTGGCATCACATACCACCCTGCCTGTAATCGGTATCCCCCTGAAATCCGGTGCCATTGCCGGTATTGACGCACTTTACGCCACGGTTCAGATGCCGCCCGGCATACCTGTTGCAACCGTGGCCATAGATGGTGGCAAGAACGCCGCCTATCTGGCTGCATCCATTCTTTCAATCAAACATCCCCAACTGGCAGACAGGCTGGAGCAGTTCAGGGCAGAGACCCGTGCTGAACTGACTGAAAAATCAGATGCCCTGCAAACAAGGCTTAAACAGAAGGCAGGGGGAACTGATGCCTGATCTATCCAGGTTCATCCACGGATTCCGCAACTTTAAAGCCAGCTATTTTGAAGAAGACCACGAATTATACGACCGCCTGAAGCAGGGGCAACGCCCCAAGGTGCTACTGGTTGGTTGTAGTGATTCACGGGTTGACCCCTCGCTGATGGTTCGCTCCCAACCAGGGGATCTGTTTATTGTCCGCAACGTTGCCAATCTTGTACCGCCTTGCGAATGTGACAGCTCTTACCACGGTATCAGTGCTGCCCTTGAATACGCAGTCTGCCACCTTGAGGTGGAAGATATAGTGATCATGGGCCACTCCGGTTGTGGCGGTATCCGCTCCCTGATGCAGGGGATTGATCCTGACAGAGAATGTGCATATATAAGCAACTGGGTCAGCATTGCAGAGCGTGCCAAACGTCAGGTCATAAAAGCATTCCCCAACGCAACACCAGAAGAACAGGCCAGAGCCTGTGAACATGCCGCAATCCTGATTTCGCTGGAAAACCTGCTTACCTTCCCCTGGCTTAAGGAACGTGTGGTGGCTGAAAAGCTGGACCTGCACGGCTGGTATTTTGATATTGAATCCGGCAACCTTTCCAGCTACAGCCCCACCAAGGGCCGCTTCGAGCTGTTGGCCTGATCAGGGCACCAGCTTATTTCAGATCAATCTGCCTGCATCTTTTCACCTCTGCAAAAAAACAGCTTGACATCATGAAAAGCCTGATGATATTGATGTAGAAAATCATTAGCCAGCTCTGTTTTAAAATTTTGCAATTCAGCCATAGTTGGTTATCATAAAGGCAGATTTAACACCAGTTTGCCACCGCACCACCTCCTCCTTGCAGTGCTTTCACGGCCCTGCATGCGGTGGCATTTTTTAACAACAGGAGTGATAATAGTTTTTAACTCTAAAATCACTCAAATCATACATTACAGACAAAGTTTTCGGGAGGGCATTTAATCTGAACAATACCTGCACAGATCAAAAGAAAGAAAGGGCATCCATGTCAAAAACTGTATATTGCAGCACCAAGCTCTTTAGTGGCTTAAAGACAATCGTAATTGTCCATAACGGAGAGGAGTATTATTTAAGAATAACCAACAGCAACAAGTTGATTCTAACCAAGTAACATACAACATATTTATTGTGCCTTATTAAGCATAGCAATACATTACATCATAATTATACATGCCAGCCAAAGGTTAATTCCTGCACCATAAGCCAGCCTATCGCAATTCCATAAATACAACATTTTATTAAATACAACATATTTATTGTAATCTGTTTAGTATATTACTAACTTAAAAATTTATCTATAAACTTTACTGAAGCAATTCAAAGTATTGCTTTGGGTAGGTGTGTTTGTTATTTAACAACTGATGAATATTATTTAACTTATGATTCAGACTTAACGGGAGCTATCATATGCAGACAGATGTACTGGCAATGCTGATTGATTATGGCATCATTGGCCTGCTACTGATTTTAAGTATTACTGTTGTTGCTATCTTTTTTGAACGCTTTAATTTTTATCGCCAGATAAGGCTGGATGATTTTCAGGATATAAAGTCATTAGAACTGGTTCTGTCTCGTAAACTGCTGATTATAGCCTCTGTAGGCAGCAACGCCCCTTACATCGGTTTGCTTGGAACGGTACTGGGAATCATGCTGACATTTTACAATATGGGCATGGATGCAGGTATGGATACAGGCAAAATCATGACCGGCCTGGCACTGGCTTTAAAAGCAACCGCCGTGGGTCTTGTAGTGGCTTTGGTTGCAGTGGTTCTGTACAATGCACTGCTACGCAAAGTTAAGGTGTTGATGCTGGAATGGGAGATTGCAAATGGACGAAAAACCGTTTGAAAGCATGAATGTTATTCCCTTTGTGGACATCATGCTGGTTCTTTTAACCATTGTGCTGACCACATCCAGCTTTATAGCAACCGGCAGAATTCCGGTTAACCTGCCCGAGGCATCAGCAAGCCAGACAGACAGCAAAAGTGTACAGATTATAGAGTTGGGGCCAGACGGCAATGTTGTCTTTAATGGCAAGAATGCCTCTCCGGCTATGTTGAGGGAATCGCTTTCACAACTGAGCAGGGAAACACCGCTCATGGTGCGGGCTGATAAAAACATTCCGCTTCAACAGTTCATAGATGTAGTTGATCTGTTGAAACAGTTGGATTTTACAAAGGTTGCAGTGCAAACCCAGAACAGACCATAACCAGACAAAAAAAAGACTTGACTCTGAAGACAGAAGATATTTATTATCAAAACTATCATCTATTCATAATAACCAGCTAAATAAACCAAACTCTGGTTAGCAAGCTTTACCACGCCAGCTACACCTGCCAGTCAGGCAAAATCAGCCAGCCATAATTTCAATAAAATTCAAATGCTTTCACGGTTATAGCTTTTACACAGCTCACTAACTAATGATCACTGACAAACCCTGTCATGCTTCATGGCACAAATGGGATATTGCCCTTAGGAGGTTTTTGTTTTGAGACCGGTTTCCGCACGTAACGATAATGCAATGCAAAGTCCTGATAAAGGTTTCAATATTGAACGGCACTTTGCCTGTGAAGACAAGGATCCGCTTTACCATGCCTTCAGTGACAAGGTTATCGGACACCCTGGTATGAACAGCAACAGCGTTCCGCCTGAGCAGATGGCTGACGCCTTCCGTAAACTGGAGTCACAGCCAAGAAATGGCAAATCTGCCGCTTACTTTAACATTCCTTTCTGTGAAACCCGTTGCACCTATTGCGGGTTTTTCAACCAGTTCCACAACCCTGAGCAGAGCGAAAAATATACGACCGCCCTGATAGCAGAGCTGGAGGCAAGTGCCGATACCGCTGCTGTCAAAAGCTGGCCGATACATGCCGTATACCTGGGTGGTGGCACACCAACCGCCCTGGCACCAAAGGATCTTCTGCGTCTGCTACAGGCCATTAAACGTGTACTGCCATTGGCCAATGACTGCGAAATTACCCTGGAAGGCAGGGTCAGCGGTCTGCAAACCGAGTTGATAGAGGCAGCATTTCAGGGTGGTGTCAACCGTGTTTCAGTTGGTGTGCAGAGCTTTGACACGGTGCTGCGTCGTGGTACCGGCAGGATTGATGATTGCGAAACCATTATCGAAGCACTGGATCGGGTCTGTGCCTATGACCAGGCAGCAGTTGTAATTGATCTGGTCTATGGCTTCCCTGAGCAGAGCATGGAAAGCTGGGAGAATGATCTCCGTATCCTGCAAAGTCTGTCTCTGGATGGTGCTGACCTGTACCAGTTGAAGCTGCTGCCCCATACAACCCTGGCCCGGATGATTAAAGAGGGTAAAAGCAAGCCGCCAGTATCCCTGCCAGATCAGGCCGCAATGTACAAGCGGGGGGAAGAGCTGATGCAGCAAAAGCTATGGCAACGTATTTCTGTCTGCCACTGGCGTAACAGTTGTCGTGAACGCAGCCTTTACAACCGTCTGGTCAAGTGCGGGGCACCGATACTGGCCTACGGCTGTGGTGGCGGCGGTTCCATAGATGGCCACGGCTATTTTGTAACCAGAGATTACGAACAGTATATGCAGCAGATTTCAAAGGGAGAGAAGCCTTTGGGTATGCTGATATATCCTCAGGAAAACAGGGTGCTGTCCCATATTATTTCCGATGGGTTTGACCTTGGCTACCTGGATCTGGGCCTGCTTGAGGCAAGCACTGGTCACAGGCTTGAAGATCTGTGCGGACCACTGCTGGATCAGTGGCAGCGGGTAGGTCTGCTGGAAATAAACGGCAGTGCCATGCAGCTCACCAGTGCCGGAGGCTTCTGGCAGGCCACAATGGCACAGGGCTTACTGGATGTATGCAAGCACCAGCTTGCAAAGGAAGAATAACCATGTACGGCGGGATCAGACATTTTGCAGCTTCACTGGCACTGCATGTTGGCATTGCCGGAACCGGTATGGCTTTACTTAGTGGTATGGCACATAACTCTGAGGCAGTGATGATTGATCTCAGCATTACCGATATGTTTTCAGATACTTGCGACGCAAATAAAGCGGCTGATGATCAGCAGCCTACCTGTCCGGTTGCACCGGCAAAACCAACTGTTGCCGCAGTCAGACCTTCAAAGCCTGTTCAGGCACCGCCGCCGGTGCCTGTTGTAGAGAATATCGTTAGTCAGGCCCAGCCATCACCTGTGCCTGCACTGGAGAATACGCCTCAGCAGGTTGTGTCAGAAACTACTGCTCCGGTCAGTAGCGATAATAAGCTGGCTGCCGCCAGTACTGCTTCAGCCGCTGTTGCAGGCGGTGGCGGCAGTGGACAGGCCAACCCCTCCCAGGCAGGCAGCCCTGGCGGTAATCCGGCAGCCACAGAGCGGCTTCAACAGCTCTACACCAAAGAGCATTTCAGCTATATCCAGAGGATCATCTCTGACAAGATTCAATACCCCCGTGTGGCCAGGTTAAGCCAGCAAGAGGGAACCGTCCTGGTTTCCTTTACCATCAGCAAAGATGGCACTGTTTCAGAATTGAAAATAGCATCCAGCAGCGGATTTGCCCTGTTGGATAAGAATGCCCTGGAGGCGGTGAACAAGGCCGCACCGTTCCCACGCCCTCCTGTTGTGGCACAACTCAGAGTCCCGATTGCATACAGCCTCAGCAACCGCTGAAAACATAAGCCAGCCATTTGCCAGCACTATCTAACAACCCAGAAAGGATAAGATTCAATGAGAAGAAAAGCCAAGGTAGCATTAATCAGTACCGGCATCATCTGCTGCCCACTGCTGGCACAGGCACAGAATGCAGAGCAGTCCACACAGAAGTTGACGACAGACACGGTTATGGTTACAGCCACAAAGGTTGAACGGCCACTGGAGGAGATCCCCTATTCTGTTTCAAGCGTCACAGAAAAAGAGATCCAGCGTAAGGGTGCAATCAGCATTGCCGATGCACTTCAGGACATACCCGGTGTGGAGGTGACAGACGGTTCAATGGCCGGTGCCAAGCGGGTATCAATCCGTGGTGAAAGTGGTGCAAGGGTTCTGATTATGATTGATGGCCAGAAGATTTCAGAACAGAAATCAATGGATGGCTCAATTTATATGATTGACCCTGCTATTGTGGAGCGGGTTGAGGTGATCAAAGGGCCGGCCTCTGTACTGTACGGTTCTGAGGCGATTGGTGGTGTGGTCAACATAATCACGAAAAAAGGTGGTGAAAAACCGGTTCAGATTGAGCTGGGAGTTACCCACGATACCTCCACCGATGGCTGGAAAGAAAACGTCTCTCTTGCAGGAAAGCTTGGCCGTGTTGGCTACAGACTTTATGGCAGTTTTTCTGACCAGGGCAATCGCAAGACCCCTGAAGAAACACTGAGCAACACCGCCTACAGGGAAATGAACGGTAAAGTCTATCTGGATTACCAGTGGGATGATGCCAAAGTAGCATTCAGCTATGAGCATTTTAAAGATTCGTTAAACGTACATATGCCCGCCAGTGTTATTTCCTACCCGATTGAAGCTTTTTATCAGGATCTGCCAACCTGGTCCCGTAACAAATATTCTCTGTCCTTTGAAGCACGGAACCTGGCTGCACCACTGGTAAAGGTTTCAGGTAATGCCTATTACCAGAAAACCCTCAAGGATTTCATAATGGAGATGGACCTGAGACCAATTCCTGCTATGAAAATCGAAACCCGCAACAGATCTAAAAACAATCTTGAAAGCATCGGTACACAGTTACAAGCAGACTGGCTTCTGTTTAACGACCATTATGTGATCACAGGTTTTGATTTCACACGTGATATGCTCACCGCTGATGAGTACCGTAACACAACTCAACGTGGCCCTGGCCCGTTTCCAATAGTAACAAACAATATCTACAAAAATAAGGCAGAAAGTGACATCTACTCCGTCTATCTGCAAGACGAATGGAGCTTTGCCAAGGACTTTATTCTGACCGCCGGTTTCCGTCAGACCTGGGTTTCAACTAAACTGAAACAAACCAATGACCCTATACTGAAAAAACAGTCTGAAAGCGATAACAACATAGTCGGTTCAGTGGGGCTTGTTTACAACGGCATCGAAAACAGCTCGTTGCGACTGCTCTGGGCACAAGGCTACAGAAATGCCACCTTGCAGCAACAATACATGGGCACACCCCACGGACAGGCCGGCATGACCTATGGCAACCCTGATCTGGAACCGGAGAAATCAAATAACATTGAGTTTGGTATCCGCTACGACAACGGCGGTTTCTATCTGGATACAGCACTGTTTGGCAACCAGACAAAGGATCTGATAACAACTGTCAACTATACCGCAGGCAATCCTGGTGACCTGATCTTCGGCAACGTTGACAAATCCACCAGCTACGGCGTGGACAGCTCCATCGGCTACCGCTTTACAGAACTTGGCCTTACACCCTACGCAACCATCAGCTACATAGAGCGTAAGTTCCAATCAGCTAATCTGAGAACCTGGAAGACCGGCATACCAACAGTACAGGGCAGACTTGGCCTGAGATATGAGCAAAGTCCGAGCAGCAACTTTGGTTACTTCCTTAACCTGTTTGGTCGCTTTGCAGATAGTGCCGATTATGAAGGATCTGCCGGTAATGTTGAGAAATACCCTGGTTGGGTAACACTGAACCTGGGTGGTGGAATTATGTTTGGCGATAAACAGCAGCACAACCTTTCCGTCAACATCAACAACCTGCTGGACAAGGAATACAACACCGCCAGACAGAATATTCCGCAAGCAGGCATACATGCTGTTATCGGTCTGAACATGGCGTTTTAAGAATTACTGATAGCGTCTTAACAGCAGCAGCCCTCTGTAAGCTTCAGGGGGCTGCTGTTTTATGGAGAAATCTATGGCTAAAGGGTTGAAGCAGCCGTACTGGAATGTACGCGAGCTGGTGGTAATCGGCATATTTGCCGCACTGATCAAGGTATCCAGCATTCTGGTGGCGTTGGTGGGCGGTGGTATGAACCCGCTCACGCTGGTAATGAAAAACCTGCTGTTTACCACTCTGTTAGTGGTGCTGCTCTACAAGTTGCGTAAATTTGGCTCCTTAACCCTGTTTCTGGGGGTCAGTGCCCTTATCTCTGCACTTTTGCTGGGGGGCAGCCTGGTTCTGATTCCAGCCTCACTCCTGGCCGGTATTATCGCTGAAGGGCTGATTGTTGCAATTGGCGGCTATACCTCAACCTTTGCACTGATGCTTGGTATTGCTGTTTATGATGCACTTTCAAAGATCATGGCAGTTGGGGCTTCCTGGCTGATGATGCGGGAACAACCCCAGATGATTGTTATGGTAGCTATATTTGTAGCCATTGGCTATGTGGGTTCAATTATCGGGCTTTTTACCGGACGTTATTTTGTAAAGGAGCTGCGTCATGCAGGCATTGTTCACCACTAGCGGGCCAGAAACCATGCTGCACCGGCTGGATGTCCGCACAAAAATGCTGATCAGCACCGCTGCTTCCATTGTTGTTATTTTGCTTAAAAGCGTACCTGCCCTGGCCCTGCTGGTGGTAGCCAGTGCCATCTACATGATGCTGACCAGACGCTGGAAGGTTATGGTGATTGCCTATGCTGCTATTCTGTTTATGTGGATAGCTGCCGTGATCTGCATGAAAATCATGGGCTATCTCTCGCCACGCATGGCTGCATCAGGCATGGACAGCCTTATGTTGCCGTTTCTTCGCTCCCTGGTGCTGATCAACACACTGCTGGCAATGGCCCTGTCATCTCGGATACAGGGAATTCTGACCACGCTCAAATCACTACGGCTGCCATACTGGCTCTACATTCCGGCAGCAGTAATGATACGTTTTCTGCCATCACTGGTGGAGGATGTCCGGCAGATCGCTGAAACGGTCAAGACAAAAGGCTATTCACTGCATCCGGCTTCACTGTTAATGGCACCACGTCAGACCATGCGGCTTCTGTTTGTGCCGATCCTGTTCAGGTCGCTGCGTACTTCCGACGAGCTGGGGATTGCTGCCGAACTTAAAGGTGTTGGCTACAGCACCAGCATTTCCAGCTTCCGGCATCAGAAGTTCAGTGGCATTGATTACGGACTGCTTTTCCTGACTACTGCACTGTTTGTTGCCTCATTTGTAATCAACAAATACACAAAAGTGGCATCTACATTCATGTAAAAGCTCAACAGAACCTCTTGCAAAAAGCAGTAGGGGCGGTGCTTGCTCCGCCCAATAAGTTACTAATACGGGTGCAGCAAGCAGCACCCCTACAAACTGTAACTGGTTAATTCAGGTCATCCTGTGCTTTGTAGTAGGGGCGGTGCTTGCTCCGCCCAATCAATAATTGGAGTCAATTAAATGCTGGTTTTCAACAATGTCAGCTACAGCTACCCCTTCAGCCCGGCCCCTGCTGTACGCAATGTGGCCATCTCTGCCAAATCCGGTCAGGCCATTCTATGTACCGGCGGCTCTGGCTGCGGTAAATCAACCTTAATCAGGCTGGCAAACGGGCTGGCACCCCATTATTTTCAGGGCGACCTGCAAGGCAACGTACTTGTGGCCGATACTGACAACTCCACCCGCCCGATTCATGCCATCAGCCTCGATGTCGGCACACTGTTTCAGGACCCGGAGCAGCAGTTTTTTGCCCTTAATGTGGCGGATGAACTGGCCTTTGCCCATGAGTGGCGTAACACACCTGCTGAACGGATTCAGGAACTGGTACAGGAAAATGCCGTCAGGTTTGGCATAACTGAGCTGCTGGATTCAAGCGTGCATCAGTTGTCAGAAGGGCAGAAACAGAAGGTGGCACTGGCTGGCATCATGTCCCTTTCCCCTTCTGTACTGATTCTGGATGAGCCTTCCGCCAACCTTGACCCGGAGGCAACAGAAGAACTGGCCCTGATGCTGGCTGAACTTAAAAAAGCCGGTGTAACCCTGATGATAGTTGACCACCGTTTATACTGGCTTGAAGGGCTGATTGATCAGGTTCTGGTGATGGAAAACGGTGAGGTGGCACAGCACACCAGCTTTGAGGCGTTGCATAATGACGAGCTGCGACAACGCTACGGACTGCGTAATACAGTTGTAAATGATCGCCGTCAGGAGATTTCCTGCGTAAGAAGCCGCCAGGGCAGCATTGCAATCAACAACATGACCTTTGGCTATGGCAACAAGGCACCACTTTTTGACAACTTCTCCGTGGCTTTGCCAAAGGGTGAGGTGGTGGGGATTGTGGGTGACAACGGCGTAGGCAAAACCACCTTTGCACGGCTGATGACAGGGCTGCTGACCATGCAGAGCGGCAGTATCAGCATTGATGGTGTTGAGACACCACCAAAGGAGCTGCTGAAACGTTCAGCAATTGTGCTGCAAAACACCGACCACCAACTGCACATGCACACGGTACGCCGTGAGCTGGAAGCAGCCTGCCGCCATCTGGATAAATCTGTGCAGAATCAGGCTGTTGATCAGACCCTGAAAGATTACCGTATCTTCCATCTGGCAGAGCGTCATCCCCAGTCATTATCCGGTGGTGAAAAGCAGCGGCTGGTGATCGCCTGTGCTGCAATCCGCCAGCCCGAACTGCTGATTCTGGATGAGCCGACCAGTGGCCTTGATGGAGCCAATATGACCATGATTGCTGACAATGTACGCAATATAGCCGCCAATGGAACCTGCGTCCTTGTCATCAGCCATGACCTTGAACTGCTGGAGCGTGTCTGCACCTGCCAGCTTGATCTGGGACGTAAAAACGCCCCGCCAACACAACAATAACCGTAAAGGAGAACTGACCAGATGAGTAATCGGAAACCAGTCTGCAACACCACGATGGAAAAACTGAGGGCCGCTGTACAGGAAAAGCCCAACCGGATGATCTCTGACCTGGCCAAGGAGTTTGGAATCAGCGAAGAAGAGGCGGTTTTCATGCTGCCGGAAGAGATGCGGGTAGCTGCACCTGCCGAAGATTTTGAAAAAATCTGGCAGCAGGTCTGCAACTGGGAAAAGGCAACCTTTATATCCATCAGTGCCGGTGCTGTTGTGGAATACAGCGGCAGCCTGCCAAAGGGCAGCTTTGGTCACGGCATGTTCAACCTGCATCAGGCAGGTATTTCGCTGGGGGGGCATCTGTTCGTCAATAATCTCGGTGCAATCTGGTTCCTTTCAAAGCCACACTTTGGCAAAGAAAGCCATAGCATCCAGTTTTATACCAAAGAAGGGCTGGCGATGTTCTCCCTTTATATCGGACGTGGTGAAGATAAGGAACTGCTGCCATCGGTTGTGGAGCAGTACCAGACCATGCGTAATGGTTATAAGGGAGGTGCAGCATGAAAATACTGATTACCTACTCCAGCCGCACAGGCAATACAAAGAAGGTCGCAGAGGCAATTTATGACATCATGCCTTCCGATGCTGTGATAGCACCAGTGGAGCTGGCACCTGATCCGGCTGAGTTTGACTTTGTGGCAGTTGGCTACTGGGTTGATAAAGGCATGCCGGACGATCTGGCAAAGGAGTTTATGGCCAGAATCAGCAATAAAAAAGTGGGGCTTTTTGGCACACTGGGGGCCTGGCCAGATTCAGACCATGCCAAAGAATGTATGGCAGCGGCTGTAAAACTGGTGGAAGATAACAACAATACAGTAACCTGCCAGTTCATCTGCATGGGTAAGGTTGATCCCCGCCTGATTGAGGCGATGCAGAAGATGCCGGAAGCCGCAGCCCGTCACGCCATGACACCGGAGCGTAAGGCCCGTCTTGAAGAAGCTGCCAAACATCCCGATGATAACGACCTTGAACGGGCACGGATGGTATTCAGCTCGGCCCTTAATTAAAGTCATGAAGCAACTATTGTTATTCCAATTCCAGATCGAAGATGGATTCAAGGCGGCGAGGAGATCGGCGACGAAGGCGTACACGAAGTACGTTGAGAAGCTGATGACGAGCCAACGAAGAAGACGCTTTGATATGGAATTGGTATTAGCCATATTTCTGGTGTCTGCCTGTGCCGGTTCCGCAATAGCTGGCAACATACAAAGTCAGGACAATGCAGTGTCTGACGCAGCATTGTCCTGGCTGACCCTTGTGGATAACGGTAGCTGCACCGCAAGTTGGGAAAACGCATCTGAGCAGTTCCGGCAGGCAACCACCTCCGGCCAGTGGTGTCAGGCAGTAACATCTGCACGCACACCATTCGGAAAGCTGCTCTCCCGCAAGCTGGTGGCAGAAACCCAGTCACGGTCGCTGCCTGGAGCTCCCGACGGTGAGTACGTTGTCATGAGATTTGCCAGCTCCTTTGAGAAAAAAAGCGAGGGTGTAGAGACTGTAACCTTCAGCCGTGAGCGGGACGGTGTTTGGCGGGCCGCAGGATATTTCGTTAAATGACACTTATGCGATAAGCCCATGGCAGCCTATTTTGTTATTATTACGGCCACTGCTTTATTGGGGTTGTTTGTTGATGAAAGCAGACTACGCTCATCCGCCAAACAGGCTCTTGCGTATGCTGTAATTATGAGTGTTGCAGGTTGGTTGTTGGGTTGGCCGATGGAAGCTGCCAGTTGCGGCATGCTGCTTATACCGATCGTATCTTTCATCTCATCCAGAATCATTGGTCGATCTTTCCAGAAATTGGGTGAGCGTTATAACTATCTCTCTGTCACTATGTATTTTAGCATGAACTATGGCCTGACACTAAGCACTATGCTGAAAGACAGGATGGGCCTATGAATATCACCACACTTGCTTTTGGTCTTGCCCGCCTAAAGGGCTACGCCATGGCGGATTACCGCTTTCCGTTCTGGCAGGCAGCTTTGCTGCTGACGCTGATCGGGCTTTCAGGCGGCCTCGACCCCTATATGGTGGTAGCTATGCCCTGGTCTTTTGGGGCTGGCCTGGCCCTGTGGTGGTCATGGGCTATTGTCTTATACCTGTTCATGAGTTGGTGGCTAAAGCGGAGCGGGCGGTGGAATGGCGAAGGCCCGCTGTTCAATCTGCTCATTGCCAGTTGTGGCATTGATATCGCCTGGGGAATATTGATCTATTTCGGTATCCCCTGGTTGTTACTCCTGCCGCTATGGCTTTATTCCTTCTGGGTCATGGGCAATGCACTGGAGCATGCAACAGGGGTGAAGTTAGGCTATGCAATCGTTGGCCAAGTGTTGGCTCTTCTGGTCTATTTTCCCCTCGCGATCTTGCTCGGTGGGCTGCTGTGGGCGGGGTTGATCTTAACTGGGCTGGTGCCGCCGTTGGTGAAACCTTAATGACGCTCCGATTACATGTGGCCGTTGCGTGTGCCCTGGCAATCTCATGTCCATCTTCATCCTGGACGTCAGAGATTGTCGTGGCCGACCGCCTGATTGAGGCGATGCAGAAGATGCCGGAAGCCGCAGCCCGTCACGCCATGACACCGGAGCGTAAGGCCCGTCTTGAAGAAGCTGCCAAACATCCCGATGATAACGACCTTGAACGGGCACGGATGGTATTCAGCTCGGCCCTTAATTGAGTTGAGACTATGAAACGACTATTATTAGCCATACTCCTGGTGTCTGCCTTTACCGTCTCTGCCATAGCTGGCAACATACAAAGTCAGGACAATGCAGTGTCTGACGCAGCATTGTCCTGGCTGACCCTTGTGGATAACGGTAGCTGCACCGCAAGTTGGGAAAACGCATCTGAGCAGTTCCGGCAGGCAACCACCTCCGGCCAGTGGTGTCAGGCAGTAACATCTGCACGCACACCATTCGGAAAGCTGCTCTCCCGCAAGCTGGTGGCAGAAACCCAGTCACGGTCGCTGCCTGGAGCTCCCGACGGTGAGTACGTTGTCATGAGATTTGCCAGCTCCTTTGAGAAAAAAAGCGAGGGTGTAGAGACAGTAACCTTCAGCCGTGGGCAGGACGGCATCTGGCGGGCTGCGGGATATTTCGTTAAATGATGCTGTTGTAATCTGTTTTTAGCCACGAATGGACACGAATTTCCACAAATCCATAAAATCTTATAAATGCGTAGGGGCAGACCGATGTGTCTGCCCTTATAACCTGTAAGCCAATGGCAAAGGGCGAACACACAGGTTCGCCCCTTGTATTATGTTTTAGTATTTAATCATACAATGTCGTGTTAAGTA
>CAZRKG010000045.1:0-11275 GCA_964600635.1 uncultured Geobacter sp.
TAGTTGTTTTCGTCCGGAAAGGGTTCTTTTCCCTTCTGGCTGTGTCAATCATCGGGCTTGCTTGTGCGACGTACTATTAGTACGCCTCCGCACAAGCCCTTGATTTCCTGGCCATAAGAAAAAATCCCCTCTTTCCGACTCGAAAACTGGCTATTTCAAATCTATATGTTTGATGGACGAAGGCTTATCGTAGCTTCTATTCGTTTAAATGCTCTTCCATCTCATGCTTTTGTTTGCGAAGTGTACCTTCTTTAGAACCACGAGGGATTTCACGCTCTGGCAGTTTATCAGGCAGTGCGGTTGGCAATTTTGGCATTTTCAGATCCCTGCCAGATGTTTTTGCAGAATCAGTTTGCTTGGCAACATCAGAAAAATCAATGACATCTTCAATTGACTGGCGTTGTTGCTTCTGAACCTGTTTGACAGTTTTTACAGCAGGGGCAGTTTTAATAGCCGACTTTCTTGGTTTGCCAGGTGGAAAGGTCTTTTTAAGATTAACCTCACTGGTATCAAAGCTGGTACTTGAATAACGGTTAACCAGTACCTCTACTTTGTCATCACTACGCCAGACCCTGATGGCCTTCAGCCAACTGCCATCTTTAAGGTAAACCGTTGCAGCAGAAGCTGGTTCAACAGCAGCCAGCAATAGTATAAAACCGCATAAGACTGTTTTTCCGATTGTTTTTAACATGTTATTGCCCCTATTCAATGTAAGTCATTAACCTGATACAATTGATATAACCTGTTACAGGACCGGCTGCAAGTCTGTATGAAAAATTAGTTTAGAATCTAGCCAGTGGTCAGGCTTTGTGGTATAGATTTTTTGTCAGACTAATCAGTCAGCTCTGGCAGCAAAATAAATATTAACAGCTCATTCAAGGGAGGAAAAAAGATGGAAAATGTAAACGCCAGGGATCGTAATGGTCATACACCGCTGATCAGTGCTTCTAAGCAGGGTAATGTTGATGAAGTCAGAGATTTACTGAATCGCGGGGCTGATGTGACAGCTACAAGTGATAAAGGTAAGACTGCCACGCATTATGCATCTGCCCACGGTAATACCGAGGTTGTGAGGCTGTTGATTGAAAAAAATGCTGATCTGAATGCCAGGGATCGTGATGGTCATACGCCTTTAATGTTAGCAGCAATTTATGGCTGTAATCAGACAATTCAGGCATTGCTGGAAGCAGGTGCTGATCCTAATGTAAAGACAAATGCAGGTAATACCGCATCACTTTATGCTGAAAATAATGATCATCCGGTGGCAATTACTTTACTAAAGAAAGCCGAGCGGGCTAGAGCCTGATCTGCTGCAATGCCCGCTGGCAGATCCTTGATCGGTAAAGTTCTTGACATGGTCAGGAAGCTGGCTGTATAACTAACCTCTTTCGTGCGGGCCCATAGCTCAGTTGGCTAGAGCCACCGGCTCATAACCGGTTGGTCCCAGGTTCGAATCCTGGTGGGCCCACCATAAATAAATCAGACAGGAGCATGGGCCGAATGCGGTCAAGCAAATGTTTCAGGAATATCAAGACAGATCAGAGCGAGTGCATCCCAAAAGATGCACTCGTTTTATTTTAAGCACATGAAAAATATAAAATTGTCAGATATAGTTGGAATCATTAATAAAAAGTTTCCATTTGCCCTTGCTGAGGATTGGGATAATTCCGGTTTACAGATCGGAGACCCGCAAAAGCAGATTCACAAGATAATGGTGGCCCTTGATCCTCTGCCAGCAGTAATTGAGTCTGCCATACAACAACAAGCTGATCTTCTGATTACCCATCATCCGCTGATTTTTTCCCCCTTACGTCAAATCACTACCTCCAGTACAACCGGTTCCATCCTGCTTAAAGCTGCAACCAGCGGTCTTTCCATTCTTTCCATGCATACTAATTACGATATTGCCGATGATGGATTGAATGATCATCTGGCAAGCCTGCTCCAGATCAGCAATACCAGTCCGTTACGGATTAGCTCACGATCAGAACTGGTAAAGTTTGTGGTGTTTGTGCCGCTGGATCATCTGGAGCCTGTCAGGTCTGCCCTGTCTACCCATTCCGCACCGATTGGCAACTATAAAGATTGTTCATTCAGTAGCCCTGGTGAAGGTACGTTCTGGCCACTGGAGGGTGCTGTACCAAGTATCGGGTCGGTGGGCAGCCTGGAAAAAGTCCCTGAACAGCGTCTGGAGCTACTGTTGTACCGCGAACAGTTGCCAAAGGCCATCAAGACCCTGCTGGCTGTCCATCCCTATGAAAAGCCTGCATTTGATTGCTATCCCCTGCTTAATGATGCCCCTGCTTCTGGACTGGGACGGGTGGGCCTGCTGGACAAACCTGTGAAGGTGTCAGACTTTGCCGGCCTGATCCGACAGAAACTTTCATGTCAGACAGTACGAGTAGTTGGCGATCTTCAGCGGACAATACAAAAGGTAGCCCTTTGCAGTGGCAGTGGTACCTCACTGCTTAAGGATGCTGTCAGGGCGGGTGCGGATCTGTTGTTAACCGGCGATCTGAAATACCATGAAGCCAGGGAGGCAGAGGCCCAGGGGATTGTCATTTTGGATGCAGGGCATTTTGGTACTGAAATCATCATGGTGGAGGCAGTTCGAAACTTCCTGCTTAACAGCCTGTTCCAACAGGGTTTCTGTTGCGAAGTTATGGCTGCTGATGTTGAGCAGGACCCGTTTCAAACAGTTTAGCAGCAACAGTAAATGTTTGGATTCTGAAAACAAGAGAGGTAGAAAGTGAAAGAAGAGCTAGTTTTGCTGGAAGAACTACAGGCGATTGACCGGACCCTTGATACCAGGTTGTCAGAGCAATTGGCACTTAAGGATGAAATTGAACAGATGCAGCAGCGGCTTAACAGCGTCAAAGAGACCCTTACCGAGCAGATGCAGCAGATGGAAAGCTTCCGCAGTGAACGTCAGGAAATTGAAAATGCGATCAGCTCTGAGAACGACAACATCAAACGTTCTGAAACAAACATGAAGGAGATCCGTACCAACAAAGAGTTTCAGGCTGTTGGGCGTGAAATCAACACTGCCCGCAAGCAGGTGGAAGAGTTGGAGGAGCAGCAGCTTCAACTGGACAGCAAAATTGAGGAGTTGCAGACTGCAATCAGCGGTTGCCAGTCTGAACTGGATCAGGCTAATGCGGCAGCAGAATCTGACTGTAAGGAAAAGCAATGTTCAATAGATTCCATCACCAATCTTGTTGAAGAAACCAGCAAGAAGCGTGAAAAACTTTTCCAGAAACTGCCTGGCAGCCTTTCCCGTCGCTATACCCAGTTGCGGGAGCAGAGACGTGGGCAGGCACTTGCCATTGTCCGTGATGGGCGTTGCATGGGATGCAATATGCATTTGCCCCCCCAGCTTTATAATCTGCTTTGTCGTGGGGATGAGCTGCATTTCTGCCCCCATTGCCAGCGGATTATGATTCTCAAACTGGAACAGAGTCAGGCAGTAGCCTGACAGAATGCAGTAGATACAATTTTGGCTGGAGCAGAACAGATGATCGCTGCCTGAAATTTTTCAGGGGGAGGAAAGTCCGGGCTCCACAGGGCATGGTGCTGGATAACGTCCAGCGGGGGCAACCCCAGGGCAAGTGCAACAGAGAGCAGTCCGCCTGCTTTGGCAGGTAAGGGTGAAAGGGTGAGGTAAAAGCTCACCGGATCTGGTGGTAACACCGGATGCCAGGTAAACCCCACCAGGAGCAAGGCCAAATAGGAAGGCGTTAAGGACGGCCCGTCCATGTCTTCGGGTTGGCTGCTTGAGGGTGCTGGTAACGGTACCCCTAGAGGAATGGTCATCACCTGCAATCAGGTAACTGTATGCAGGAACAGAACCCGGCTTATGGTCTGCTTCAGCCAAAACACAATTTTCAGTGCAGAGAATACAGGGTATTGCAACAGTGCTCTGCCTGCTTAATCAATGCTTTTAAAGCCTGTCAGGAAAAACAGATGATTCATGAGAATGACCTTGTACTGATATATGTGGATGAAAAGCCTGGTTTTTACGCCAGAGTCGAAGAGATTGTACCGGATGAAAGGCCAGGCTGGTGGTTGACCAGACTGCTTGTACTGACCTTTCCGCTTCAGGTGTTTAACTGGATACTGGATGAATACCAGTTAGATGAAGCACCGTTTACAATGGACAAGACGCCGCTCAGGATAGAAAAGCTGCACTCTCCTTTAAAACAAAAGGGTCTGCCGGATGAAGGGCGTGCAGAATATAATCCAGAGCAGAAAAAATCACCACCTGTGGACGCTGGACAGAAGGTTGTCTCACTGGCTGAGCGTCGTCGTAAAAAATAATCTACTTAAATTTACCTGACAACTACCAGCATTATAGATATGCTGCCTGTAAACGCCCCATATGGGGCGTTTTTTTATTTTCACCCCTGAAACAGATCAAAAATGTTTGTCCTTGACAGTGACTTGACTGCTGGTATAGTTTGCCACAATGTGGAAAAAAGTGGAAATCAGTGGTAATAAGTTTCAGGGATAGCTTACATGTTTAGTGGAGAAAGCCATACAACCATAGACGCCAAGGGCCGTACCAGCATTCCCGCAAGGTTCAGGGAGTTACTGTCAAGCTGTTTTGGTGCAGAAAGCTTTATCATCACAAAGGCCTCACCGGTCTCATTTGATGATGGCAGTTTTGGCCGTGGTCTGTCTGTCTACCCGCTTTGTGAATGGCAGGAGCTGGAACAGAAGATCCAGGCCAACCAAGCCGGTCTTCCGCTGGCACAGCTTAACAGCCTGAAGCGATTAGTGCTGGGGCCAGCACAGGAAGCCAGTACCGATAAACTTGGAAGAGTGCTGATACCGTCCTCCCTTCGTCAGCATGCCAATCTGGAGCGGGATCTTGTGATGGTTGGAATGGGCAGACGCTTTGACATCTGGTCCAGCGAAACCTATGAGCAGATCAATGCCCAGGATGAGAACAACTTCCCGCAGGATTCATCTGCTTTATCGGCACTTGGCATTTAAATGGAGAACTTCAGCCATCTGCCTGTGATGCTGGATTCGGTGTTGACATGGTTGCATCCGGTATCAGGTGGCACTTATCTGGATGGCACCCTGGGGGGCGGGGGGCATAGTGAACGGATTCTTGATGTAATCGGGCCGGATGGTCAGCTGATCGGCTTGGATCGTGATCAGTCAGCCCTACAGGCAGCATCAGCACGGTTACAGCACTTTGGCAATAGATTCAGGGCAGTTCACAGCAGTTTTGGTGATATGGATGCTGTTCTGGCGGAGCTTGGCATCAGCAACATGGATGGTGTTCTGCTGGATTTGGGGGTTTCATCCCACCAGTTGGACCTGGCAGAGCGGGGTTTCAGCTTCAGACATAACGGCCCGCTGGATATGAGGATGGATCCCAGTAAAGGCAGAACAGCGGCAGATGTTATTAACTATAGTTCGCAGGCTGAACTGGAGCGAATTATCAGACAACTGGGTGAGGAACGCTGGGCCAGAAGGATAGCCCAAAGGATTGTGCAGAAGCGTAAGGAAGTTGAGCTGACCAGTACAGTACAACTGGCTGAGATTGTTGTTCATGCCATTCCTGCCCGTTTCCATGAAGACCGGATTCATCCGGCAACACGAACTTTCCAGGCTTTTCGGATGGAAGTCAATTCAGAGTTGGATCAGTTGCAAAAAGGGCTTGATGCTGGCATAGAGCTGCTTAAACCAGGTGGCAGAATAGCCATTATTACCTTCCACTCTCTGGAAGACCGGATTGTTAAACAGACATTTAAGGCAGCCGCCAGCAGTTGTATCTGCCCTCCTAAAATACCGGTCTGCACCTGTGGAAAAAAACCGACTTTGAAGATTCTGACCAGTCGACCGATTATTGCAAGTCAGGCCGAGCTTAACCAGAACCCCCGTGCACGTAGTGCCAAGCTGAGGGTGGCAGAGAAGAAATAAAGAGACGACAGATGATTAAAGCCAACAGCTCAAAAATAGCTTTTGCTGAACAGACATCACCTGGTCTGGTGCCGGTGGTCAGGATTGATCTGGCCAGGTTCCTGATTATCAGTATGGTTTTAATCACCTTTCTATCTATTTTCCATGTCTGGTCCCGCTCCCATCTGATTGAACTTAATCTGGAGCTGGGAAAAGTGAACAAGCATTGGAAAGATCTGGAACAGGAACAGAAGCGGTTACGGCTGGAGATAGAATCCCTGAAGACCCCCTCAAGAATTGAGGTGATTGCCAAGCGGGATCTTGGTATGGCTGCACCGCAGGATCACCAGATTATTCAGGTTAAGTAGATAGTGCGAAAAGGTATTTGCCAGGGCTTGTGATTTAATAAAAGTAGAGGTACAGGATGCAGGCAGACAGAGAAAAATGGGCAAAGATCAGGATAATTATGGCTTCCTGCCTGTTTGCACTCTGTTTTTCCGGGGTGATAGCACGTTGTTTCTTCTTGCAGATCATGCAGCACGAAGAACTTGTAAAACGTGCTGAAAGGCAACACCAGCGTACAATTAAAATCAGTCCGGCCCGTGGCGGTATTTTTGACAGAACAGGTGCAGAGCTGGCTATCTCCCTTGAACTGGATTCAATATTTGCAGACCAGAGACAGGTCAGTCATCCCGATAAAACTGCTGCTGCCATGGCAGACATACTCAAAGTTCCGCAACGTGAGCTGCGGAAGAAACTGAGCGGTGACAGGGCCTTTGTCTGGATTTCACGTCAATTGCCACCAGAGCAGGTCAAAAAGATCAAAGAGCTTAAACTGGCAGGTATCGGCTTTGTGAAGGAGAGCAAACGGTTTTATCCCAACTATGAAACAGCCTCCCATGCACTGGGTTTTACAGGGGGTGATGTTGGGGGGCTGGAAGGACTGGAACTGCGTTACGATGCCACTATTGAGGGTAAAACCGGTTATTTAATGGCAGAACGTGATGGTCTTGGGCGGCATCTGCTGATGAAGGACTCGATAGTGCAGGAAGCGTATCCTGGTAAAAACCTGCATCTGACCCTGGATAAAAATATTCAATACTTTACAGAGAAAGAACTGTCCAGGGCGGTTCAGAACAGCCGTGCCAAAACCGGTATGGCCGTGGTTATGGACCCATGGACTGGCAAAATACTGGCCTTGGCAAACTACCCTGCGTTTAACCCTAATGCCTATAACCGTGCCAAAACCTTTAATCTGCGTAACCGCTGTGTCACAGACAGTTTTGAGCCAGGTTCCACCTTCAAAACCTTTTTGTTGTCAGCAGCCATTGAAGAAAAACTGGTACGTCCCCAGGATACAATCAATTGTGAAAATGGCCGTTATGCCTTTGGTGGTCGCCTGATCAGGGATGATCACCCGCACCAGTACGCCACGGTCAGTGAGGTCTTGAAGTATTCCAGCAATGTTGGTTCTGCCAAAATTGGCATCAAGCTGGGGGATGAGCGACTGTACCGCTATTTAAGGAATTTCGGCTTTGGTGAAAAAAGCGGGATTGATCTGCCAGGTGAGACTGCCGGCAGTTTACGTCCCACCAACCGCTGGTATGGAACAGACATAGCTACAATCTCCTTTGGGCAGGGTGTTGCAGCCAATGCAATTCAGATTGCTGCTGCAACATCGGCCATTGCCAATGGTGGCCTGCTGATGAAGCCATATCTTGTGGAGAAAATCACAGACCAGGATGGTAACCAGTTGCAGTTGATTGAACCTCAGACTGTCCGCCGTGTGATCTCTGCTGAAACAGCAGCCACAGTTTCCAGAATCATGGAAACTGTAACACAAAAGGGTGGTACAGCCACATCTGCTGCCATAGACGGGCTGCGAGTGGCTGGCAAAACCGGCACATCCCAGAAGGTTGATCCAGGTACCAGACGTTATTCTGCCACAAGACGAACCGCATCTTTTGTAGGTTTTGTACCGGCAGAAAAGCCGATGGTGACAATTTTTGTGGTGATTGATGAACCCAAGACCAGCGTTTTTGGTGGTGTAGTTGCAGCTCCGGTGTTCCGTGAGATTGCATTTAATACACTCTGTTATCTGAAGGCGGCTGGTACTGCCCAGGCCTGTTCATTACCAAAATCAGAGCCGGATGATGATGCACAACTTTTGCCAGTTGATGCAGAAACAGGGGTTCCAGAGCCGGTACAGCCTGTTTTGAATGTGGTTAGTACAACCAGCGGTGGTGCCATGCCCAACTTCAGAGGTATGAGTATGCGGCGTGTGCTTCAGGTTATGGAGCAGGAAAACCTTAACCTGCAACTGCGGGGCAGTGGTCGGGTGATTGACCAGCACCCGGCACCAGGGGAGCAGGTTCGCAGTACAGACCAGGTCTGGGTGCGGCTCTCTTCAACAATTTAAAGGACTTCTGCCATGAAACTGGAACAGTTGTTACAAAACATACAGCTTCAGGCTCAATCTGGAAGCTTCGGTATTGAGATCACCAGCCTTGCCTGTGATTCCCGTCATGTTAAGCCAGGCTGCCTGTTCTTTGCCTTAAAAGGTGTTAAAAGCGATGGTCACGCTTTCATAGCAGCAGCGGTGGATGCCGGTGCAGCGGCGGTGGTTCTGCAAGACCGGTCAGCAGCTCCGGCGGGTATTCCCTGGGCACAGGTTGAAAACAGCCGTCAGGTAATGGCCCTGCTGTCTGACAGGTTCTATGGTCAGCCAAGCCAGAAGTGGCCACTGATCGGTATCACCGGTACCAATGGTAAAACCACCATCAGCTATCTGGTGGAAGGGATCATGCAGGCAGCCGGACAGCCGGCAGCGGTGCTGGGTACCATCAGTTACCGCTTTCAGGATGTCTGTATTGAGGCGGATCACACCACGCCAGAATCAATTGAGCTGCAACAGATAATGGCCCGACTGGTTGAGGCAGGTGCCAGTGCTTTTGTGATGGAGGTCTCTTCCCATAGCCTGGAGCAGCATCGGGTTGATGGCTGCCACTTTGATGTTGGGCTGTTCACCAACCTGACCCGTGATCACCTGGACTACCACGGCAATATGGAAAACTACCTGGCTGCCAAGGCCAGACTGTTTAACCAACTGCTGCGGCCAGATGACCAGAAACCGCTGCGACATGCAGTGATCAACCTGGATGATCCAGCCGGTGCAGAGCTGGCCAGGCAGGCTGTCTGCCCTGTGATCAGCTATGGACTCAAAAACAAGGCTGATGTTACTGCACGTAATGTCAGTTCATCGGTGGATGGCATCACAGCTACACTGGTCACTCCTTTTGGTGAACAGGACTTCCACTCCGCCCTGGTGGGGGATTACAACCTGTCAAACCTGCTGGCTGCGGCTGCAACCGGTATTGCCCTGAAACTGCCATTGGCCACCATTATACAGGGGCTGGAGCAGCACAGAACAGTACCTGGTAGGCTGGAAAAGGTGGAAAACAGCCGTGGAGTAACCTGCCTGGTGGATTATGCCCATACCGGCGATGCCCTGGAGAATGTACTTAAAACCCTCAAGCAGTTAGCCAAAGCACGAATCATCACCATCTTTGGCTGCGGCGGTGACAGGGATAATGGCAAACGGCCAATAATGGGTGCCATTGCAGCAGGATATTCGGATCTGGCGATCTGCACTTCGGATAATCCCCGTACAGAGGATCCCTTTGGTATTCTTAAACAGATCAGGGCAGGGATTCTGCCCCTTGGCCTGCGGGAATACCAGCCGGATGAACTGACAACAGGTTTTACAGAAAAAGGCTTTGTAACTATTGAGAATCGTCGCAACGCAATCAGGCTTGGTGCAGCTCTGACAAAGCCAGGGGATATTCTGCTGCTGGCTGGCAAAGGACATGAAGATTATCAGATTCTGGGTACGGTCAAACATCATTTTGATGATTGTGAAGAGGCATCCAGGGCGTTTACAGAACTACAGGCGGATAACTAGGGCATGTTCAGTATTGAGCAGATCATCAGCATTACCAAAGGCACTGTAATCGGAAAGGTTATCGGGCAGCTTGCTGACCGGATCAGCAGGGTCTCCACAGACTCCCGTACAATAATGCCTGGCGATCTGTTTATCCCCCTCAGAGGGGAACGGTTTGATGGTCATGAATTTATCGCCAGCCTGCTGGAAAAACAGGTGCAGGTCTGCCTTTGCAATCGAAACTGGCTTAAGAAGGCAGAACCGCCGGAAGGGATTACCTGCATTGCAGTCCAGGATACACTTTACGCCCTGGGTGAGCTGGCAGCCGCTTACCGCCAGCAGTTTAATCCTCTGGTGATCGGGGTTACCGGCAGTAACGGCAAGACCAGCACCAAAGAGATGCTGGCTGCGGTGCTGGGGCAGAAACATAAACTGCTTAAAACCGCTGGCAACCTTAACAACCTGATCGGCCTGCCTGAGATGCTGTTCAGGCTTCATCCAGAGCATCAATACGCTGTGCTTGAGATGGGTATGAGCGAGCCTGGTGAGATTGACCGTCTGGCAGAGCTGGCCAGCCCACAGATCGGGATTGTGCTGAATGCTTTTCCAGCCCATCTGGCAAGCATGGGGACTCTGGATGCGGTGGCACGGGCCAAAGGTGAGCTGTTACACAGGATAGCAGATGGCGGACTGGCGGTGGTGAATGCCGATGACCCCAGAATTGCATCACTGCACCAGAACCAGTCCGCAGCACGGATCAGTTTTGGCATCAATCGCGGAGAGGTCAGGGCAGAAGATATTCAGAATCATGGCTGGGCGGGGCAGACCTTTCGGTTGGTCTCTCCATTGGGTGGTTGCAACATCAGACTGCAAGCTCTAGGCAGACATAATATCTACAATGCACTGGCCACAACAGCAGCATTGTTGAATCTGGTCAGTCTTGATGAGATTGCCAGCGGCCTGGAACTGTTCAGCCCATACCAGGGCAGATTCAGCCCGGAAAGACTGATGACAGGCAAAGCACTGCTGATTGATGATAGTTACAATGCAAATCCAGCTTCATGTGCAGCGGCACTGGAGACTGTACAGCAGCTCAAGGGCAATGGCAGGCTGCTGCTGGCTCTGGGGGATATGCTGGAGCTGGGCAAGGATGAGGCAGAGTTGCATTACCAGTTGGGTGAGCAGGCAGCCCAGGTTGCCGACCGCCTGTATCTGGTGGGTAAACTTGTCAAACATGTTGCAGATGGTGCCATGCAGGCCGGTATGCCTACAGAGGCGATCAGGCTGTCCAATGACCATGCAGAGGTTGCCCGTGATATGCTGGAAAACCTGACAGAGGGCGACCTGATTCTGATCAAGGGGTCACGGGGTATGCAGATGGAAAAGATTGCGGCTATGTTGCGGCAGCCTTTGGCGGAGAGG
>CAZRKG010000045.1:11285-15304 GCA_964600635.1 uncultured Geobacter sp.
GTTCTACCCCCTGGCCACAGACCTGAGGTTCCTGAATATCTTTAAATACCTCACATTCAGGACCATCTACGCCATGATAACAGCCCTGATCGTCAGCTTTGTGCTTGGCCCCTGGATTATCCGCAGGCTGGAAGCGTTGCAGGCCCGCCAGATTATCCGCACCGATGGCCCGGAGTCACACCTGGAGAAGCAGGGTACACCCACCATGGGGGGGCTGATAATACTGACAGCCATAGTGCTGCCAACCCTGTTATGGGCTGATCTGACTAACCGCTATGTCTGGCTGACCCTGTTCATAATCATCGGCTATGGCCTGGTGGGGTTTGCGGATGACTACCTGAAAGTGGTGAAAAAAAATACTAAGGGACTGTCTGCACGGCAAAAGCTGCTCTGGCAGTTTCTGCTGGCGGCAAGTGTGGCGGGTCTGCTCTACCTGGACCCTGGTTTTAACAAGATGCTGTATGTGCCATTTTTCAAAAACTTCCACCCGGATATGGGGCTGCTGTTTATCCCCTTTGTTATGCTGGTGATTGTGGGGGCCAGCAATGCGGTCAACCTGACCGACGGTCTGGATGGTCTGGCCATCGGCCCTGTGGCGATCAATGCTGCCACCTATCTGTTGTTTGCCTATATAGCCGGACATGCCACCCTATCTGCCTATCTGCAAATTCAGCCGGTTCCTGGTGCAGGTGAACTGGCTGTAATCTGCGGTGCGATGGTGGGAGCCAGTCTGGGGTTCCTCTGGTTTAACGCTTATCCGGCTGAGGTATTTATGGGGGATGTTGGCTCCCTTGCCCTGGGCGGTACTCTGGGTGTGATCTCTGTTCTGACCAAGCAGGAGATCCTGCTGGTGATTGTAGGCGGTGTTTTTGTGGTGGAGGCATTGTCGGTCATCTTCCAGGTTGGTTCCTACAAATACCGTGGCAAGCGTATTTTCAGAATGGCACCGATCCATCACCATTTTGAGCTTAAAGGCGTGGCAGAACCAAAGATAATTGTCCGCTTCTGGATCATCACCATTATTCTGGCATTGGTGGCCATCTCCACCTTAAAGATGCGTTGATATGCAAATCAAAGGTCAAAAAATAACCGTCATGGGACTGGCCAGAACAGGGCTGGCTGCGGCCAGGTTTCTGGCTTCACATGACGCACAGGTGACAGCAACTGATATGCGAAGTGAAGCAGAGCTGTCCGCTGTTTTGACCGAACTGGCCGGTCTGGATATTAACTTTGTGCTGGGTAGTCATAATATCAATGACTTCACAAAAGCTGATCTGGTGGTTGTTTCACCAGGAGTGCCTAGGGAACATCCCCTGCTTCAGCAGGCAGTGGCAGCCGGAGTTAAGGTGATCAGTGAAGTTGAGCTGGCAGCTTGCCTGATTGATGCACCGCTGGCGGCGGTAACAGGTACCAATGGCAAGACCACAACCGTAACTTTACTGGATCAGATGCTGAGGGCCAGTGGTTTTGATAGCCACCTGGGGGGGAATGTCGGCACACCTTTGATTGAGGTTGCAGAACAGTTGTCAGCAAGCCGGTCACAGGCAGATCAGGTCGTGGTGGCAGAGATCAGCTCCTTCCAACTGGAATGGATTGAGCAGTTCAGGCCAAGGGTGGCGGCTCTGCTTAACATCAGTGAAGACCATCTGGATCGCTACCAGTCCTACCAGGACTACATTGATGCAAAGCTGCGGATCTTTGAAAATATGACCGGTTCTGACCATGCTGTTGTGAATTACGATGATCCGCTGGTCTGGCAGGCGGCACAGAAAATCTCGGCCAGACTGTTCCCGTTCAGCAGGTTTCACAGCTTTGAGGAGCGGGGGATTTTTCTGCATAGAGACTGCCTTGTAGCCCGAGACCAGGGTAATGAGTTCTCCTTTCCGCTTGAGGTGTTCAAGCTGCATGGGGTGCATAACCTGGAAAATATCATGGCGGCCCTGGGCTGTGCCCTGCTGATGGGATGCAAGCGTGATGATTGCCTGACTGTACTTGAGAATTTTACTCCGTTGCAACACAGGATGCAGTTTGTAAGGGAAGTGAACGGTGTCCGTTATTTTGAGGACAGCAAAGCCACCAATGTTGGCAGTGTGGTGAAGGCACTGGAAAGCTTTGAGCGGGTTGTACTGATTGCCGGCGGCAAGGATAAAGGCGGTTCCTACATGCCATTGGCAGAGCTTGTCAGGGAACGGGTCAGTCATCTGATTCTGATTGGCGAAGCAACTGAAAGAATGCAGCAGGAGCTGGGCGGATTTACAGACTGCCAGAGGGCGGACTCCCTGCCGGAAGCTGTCATAATGGCATCTCAGGCAGCAGTGCCTGGCGATGTTGTCCTGCTGTCACCGGCCTGCTCCAGCTTTGATATGTTTAAGGATTATGAAGAGCGTGCCCGCTGTTTTGTGGATGCAGTCAGGGGGCTGGCATGAGTGGAGTCTGGCGTAAACCATTTCATCTGGGTGAGTATGACCAGGTGTTGCTGGCGGTAGTGGCTGCCCTGACCTGCTTTGGTATTGTAATGGTTTATTCTGCCTCATCTGTCATGGCTGCCAAGGTTTACAGTGATGGTGCCTTTTTTCTGAAGCGGCAGGGGCTGTTCGCCCTGATCGGTTTTACAGCAGCCTATTTTGCTATGCGGATAGACTATCAGCTCTGGCGTAAGCTGGCAGTGCCGTTATTGCTGATCTGTATTGTGTTGCTGGTGGCGGTACTGGTACCAGGGCTGGGCAGCAAGGTTAAGGGAGCTTCCCGCTGGATCAGGCTGGCTGGTGGCTTTAACCTGCAACCTTCAGAATTTGCAAAACTGGCCCTGATTATCTTTATGGCCTATTCCATAGATAAGAAGCAGGACAAGATCCGCAGCCTTTCCACCGGTTTTCTGCCTTATATGATCATCCTGATGGTTCTGCTGGGGCTTTTGTTACGGCAACCTGATCTTGGCTCTGCCCTGACCATGGGGGCTATCACCATTGCCATGCTGTTTGCTGCTGGAACCAGGCTGGTTTTCATCATGGGTACTGCCATGATTGCCCTGCCCTTTGTGACATACCTGATAGTCAGTTCCAGCTATCGCTGGAAACGGATTGTTGGTTTCAGAAACCCGGAGCTGGACCCAACCGGTACAGGCTGGCAGATTATCCAGTCCAAATATGCCTTTGGTGCTGGTGGACTGTTTGGTCAGGGGCTGGGAGAGGGGAAGCAGAAGCTGTTTTATCTGCCGGAGGCTCATACTGATTTTATCCTTTCAGTGGTGGGCGAGGAACTTGGTTTTGTGATGATACTGGTGATTGTGGCCCTGTTCTTTGCACTGGTGCAGCGTGCTATGCGAATTGCCATGGCATCCCAGGGGTTTGGCCGCTTCCTGGCCTTCGGTATTGCAGCTCTGTTTGGAGTCCAGGCCAGTGTCAATATGCTGGTGGTAACCGGCTGTCTGCCCACAAAGGGGCTGGCTTTACCCTTTTTAAGCTACGGCGGCAGTTCCCTGATTATCAGTCTGCTGGCAGCCGGGATTCTGTTGAACATTTCGGCTGGCCTTAAACTGAACAGGCCATCTGTCAAAGGGGGGCAGCCATGAAGCTGATTGTGGCCGGTGGTGGTACTGGCGGACATCTCTTCCCTGGCATAGCAGTGGCGGAGGAGTTCCTGTCCCGCTCAACAGATAATCAGGTGCTGTTTGTAGGCTCTGAGCAGGGGATCGAGGCCCGTACCATCCCGCAGTTGGGTTATGAACTGGAGCTGATCTCAGCAGCAGGTATCCGTGGCAAAGGGAGTCTGGCAAAGCTGAAAGGGGCGGCCATGCTGCTGTATGGCTACTCCCAGTCAAGGAAGATACTAAAGAAGTTCAGGCCAGATCTTGTGCTTGGAGTGGGGGGCTATGCCTCACTGCCGATGGTGATGGCAGCCAA
Organism: uncultured Geobacter sp.; assembly: GCA_964600635.1. Classification (GTDB taxonomy): domain Bacteria; phylum Desulfobacterota; class Desulfuromonadia; order Geobacterales; family Pseudopelobacteraceae; genus Trichlorobacter. The sequence continues at coordinate 15,188 of CAZRKG010000045.1, forward strand.
CGGCCTTGGGATTGCAACCTATATCCATGAGCAGAACGCCCTGCCTGGTATGGCCAACCAGGTGTTGTCCAAGGTGGCCCGCGAGGTATTCATATCCCTGGAGGAATCGGCCCGCTT
>CAZRKG010000046.1:0-14709 GCA_964600635.1 uncultured Geobacter sp.
AGTACGGTCTGGGCCATGCCGATAAATACCACCGCCAGAAACAGCAGAAACAGGCCGCCTACCAGATAACGCTGCTGGTCAAAAATATTGCTGATGATGGTGAACTCACTGATAAAAGGGGCAAATGGAGGTGAGCCGGTTATGGCTATAAATCCAGCCAGGAACAGGCTGCCTGACCAGGGCAGACGGGTCAGGGCACCTTGGACAATATCGATGGTTTTGCTGCCATAGGAACGGTGTATGTTGCCGGATGCAAGGAACAGCACCCCTTTGGTCAGTCCATTGTTGATCAGGTGGAACAACACCCCGAACAGGGCCGCCTTGCCCATTCCCAGTCCGATAGCCATAATACCAACATGCTCCACACTGGAATAGGCCAGCATACGTTTAAAGTCATTCTGCCTGATCATGAAAACCGCCGCAACCGCCATGGACAACAGCCCGAAGCCAACCAGCATCTGCTGAAAAAAATACAGTTCTGTGCCGGATGCAACACAGATCTGATAAACCCTGAGAATGGCCAGGAAGGCACAACTGACCAGACCACCGGACAGCAAAGCCCCCACCAGCCCTGGTGCCTCACCATAGGCATCCGGCTTCCAGGTATGCAGCGGTGCCAGACCAAGCTTGGTACCATACCCCACCAGCAGGAAGATAATGGCAGCATGTAGCCAGTCACGGTTAAGTCCTGGGGCTACTTCCAGCAGCTCAGAAAGCAGCAAAGTGGCATCCTGGTGTGACAGATATGTGGAGTAAGCCAGAAACAAAAGTCCCAGCAGGGCCAGTGCAATCCCCACTGAGCAGATCAGCAGGTATTTCCAGGTGGCTTCAATGGAACGGGCATTGCGGTTAAAATAGATCAGCGGAGCCATTGAAAGCGTGGTGGCCTCCACCGCAACCCACAACAGCCCAAGTGACTGACTGACTGAAACAAGAGACATGGCAGCCAGACAGACCAGCAGGCCAACGCAAAGCACACGGTTATTCCGTTTGGGGCGGTAGGTCAGGTAGCCATTGGCATAGATGGCACACAGGGTAAACAGGCTGCTGGTGGCCAGCAGTGTGATTTTACCCAGCGGGTCCAGCAGAAACCAGCCTCCTGGTGAAGCTGGCGGTGTATCCACAATCAACAGCAGGCTTATCAGCAGATGGATGATTGCCACCAGCGGCAGAACCAGAGGCCGTTGCCGGTTAGCTGGAATCGCCAGAGCCAGCAAAGCACCAGCCAGAGGCAGTAGTATCAAAGCAGAAAGCAGGGCCATGCTACTCCTCCTTCAGAGCCTGTAGCCGAGAGGTATCAATACTTGCATACTCCCGACTGATCTGGTTAATTACAATCCCCATCACAAAGACCCCCACCAGCAGGTCCAGCAAAGTCCCTGCCTCCACCATAAACGGCATGGCATTGGTCAGCAGCATACCGAAGATGAAGATGCCATTCTCCATTACCAGATAACCGATCACCTGTGAAATCGCCTTCTTGCGGGTGGTGATCACCAGGAAACCTGTGGCAAGGGTTGCGATGGAGGCAGGCACAATCAACAGATCCTTATGCTCTGCTGCCAGGGGCAGTTTGTGTGCAAACACAAAGGCCAGGGCAGTAAAAATCCCCCCCAGCAACAGGGAACTGAGATAACCTATGAACGGTTCCATCTCCCGCTTGATTCTTGCTTTACTGATGGCCTGATTAATGAAGTAGGGAATCAAGACACCTTTAACAAGGATGATGATGATGGTAATTGCCAGCAAATAGCCTGAAAAAGGATGCAACAGGCCAGGTATTATCCCCAGTATAACCCCCTGTACTGCCACAGCACGAACCGCAAAGGCCAGTTGATTGGTGCCCAACAGCACAAAGTTGATCAGCATTACAAATACAAGTAACTGTCCGGTCAGGGTATCCATATCAAATCACCTCATAACCAGTAGCAGGGCAAAGGCTGACAACAGTGAGGCTGAAACCAGCAGTTGGGGTATCCGTACAAGCCGTAAACGGGCCATGACAGACTCCACTGTACCTATAAGTACCGTCACAATCAGAATCCCCAACAGAAAAAGAGGCCAGTCAATCAGCATCTGACCTGTCTTGAAAGGTAACACAAGATTAACCAGTAAAGCTGTCATAACAAACAGCTTGAGGGCAGCACCGTAATGGATCAGCCCAAAGGCCGGACCACTATGATCCAGCACCATGACTTCATGGATCATGGTCAGCTCCAGATGGGTATTGGGATCGTCAAAGGGTATCCGGCAGTTTTCAGCCAGAATTGCGATGAACAGTGCCACCACCATCAGCAGAAAAGATGCACTGGCAGCAGCCCATAAATTTGCTGGCGAACCGGTCAGAAGCACTGAAAGAGAAAGCCCCTTCCAAATTCTGGCCAGGGTGATCAGTACAAAAAATATGGTCGGTTCCACCAGACAGGCAAAGGTTACCTCCCGAGCTGCACCCATCCCTTCAAAGGCCGATCCGGTATCAAGGGCAGCACTTGTGGTGAAAAACCGCCCTAGTGCAAACAGATATGCAAACAGAATCATATCGCCATTAAAGGAGATAATGGCCGGATTGCTGCCCAGGGGAATCAACAGGGCTGCCACAATGGTTGCCGCCAGTGTAACCACAGGACCTGCCTTGAAGACCCAGGTGGTGGTCTTGCTGAAGACAGAGCCTTTACGGAGCAGCTTGGCCAGATCATAGTAGGGTTGCAATAGTGGCGGACCGGTCCGGCCAGCAAAAACAGCCTTGGTGCGATTGATGACACCGATCATAAGTGGTGGAGCCAGAAACAGCAGCAGCAGATGTATCAAGAGATTTACGACCATGACCTGCTCCAGAAAATCAGTACTAACAAGGTAATCAGGATGTAAAGGATATAAAAGTGCAAGTGACCATGCTGGATTTTCCTGAACCAGGCCATCCGCTGATCGGTCTTCTGCATACCAGGCAACACCACCTCATTCAACAGCCATTCGTCTGTGCTGTGATGAACACGTTCAGGACGGGCAAATATGTTGTCCAGCCCTATGGGTGCCGGCAGTTCCCCCTGGCGACCAGAAACAATATAGTAGCAAAAGGCACTGAAACTGCTGCCGGTGTACTGCATCCGGCTGGTGGGAGCCAGATAACCGCAGCCCCAGGTCTCTGTAACGCGGACAGTTCCACGCTTGATCAGACCTTGCAACAACAACCAGCAGGCAAGGGCGACCAGCAGCAGAATAGCATTCAGCCAGGCCAGTTTATGCAGAGCAACAGGCTGGGCATACTGGCCAAGCTCTGTAACTGATAAACCGGTTACAAACGCTAGCACTGGTGCTGTAAGGCTCAGCATGACCGGTGCAAAGAGGCCGATCAGAATACAGAGGGTTGCCAGCAGTCCAATCGGCAGCAACATGGATAGCGGTTCTGGATGCTGATTACAGGGATATTCGCCCCTGGCCGTGCCGCTGAACAGCGTGTTGTACAGCTTTACAAAGGTAATCAGGGCCAGACCACCCACAATGGCCAGCAGAGGTGCAATCAGTCCTAAAAATGGGAAGCTGTCGGCAATACTGCATTTGAAGGCGGCAATATACAGGAAGAACTCCCCCACAAAGCCGTTAAGGGGAGGCAGGCCGGCAATGGCAATGGCCCCCACCATAAATATACGCGAGGTCTGGGGTAACAGCTTTGCCAGACCACCCATCCGATCCATCTGCCTGGTGCCAGAGGCATGGATAATCAGTCCGCTGCCAAAGAACAGCAACGGCTTGAACAGGGCATGGTTAATCAGGTGGATAAAGGCACCAGCACCCCCCAGCACCGCCAGGGTCATGTTGCCGGATTGCAGACCAATCAGGGTCATCCCCAGACCGATGCAGATGATGCCGATATTTTCAATACTGCTGTAGGCCAAAAGCCTTTTAAGATCCTGCTGGACAGAGGCCAGTGCAATCCCCACCAGGGCAGAGATTGTCCCCAGAAGCAACACAAGCCAGCCAAACCAGGTTGGCAGTTGACTGAAAAACAGGGCTGTTCTGATTATGCCATATAACCCCACCTTCAGCATTATGCCGGACATCAGGGCCGAGGCATGGCTGGGGGCATTGGCATGGGCACCAGGCAGCCAGATATGGAGCGGCATAATACCGGCCTTGGCACCAAAGCCGATCAGTGCAGAGATCAGTACAATCATGGTCAGGCTGCTGCTGAATACCAGGCTATGCTGACCAGGAAACAGGAAACTGCCGGTTTCTGATTTGAGCAGTGCAAACAGAAGAAACAGAAACAGTGTGCCAACATGGGTAAACAAAAGGTATATGGTGCCGGAACGCCGGACTTCGCTGTCCTTATGATCTGTCATCAGCAATAACCATGAGGATAGTGCCATCAGCTCCCAGGCCATCAACAGCAGGACTGTATGACGGGCCAGAAGCACAAGGGCCATGGATGCAAGCAACAGGCCATTAAAGACAAGTACACGTCTGGCAATACCGCTACTGATGCCACTTGCAAGGTAGCTCTGGCAGTAGATTGAAGAGCAGATTGCAGCCAGAAAAAGCGGGATCAGAAACAGGACAGTCAGTGGATCAGCAGAGAGTTCCGGCTGTTCAAAGGGAACTGCCCAACCAAGCTGGTAAGATGCGGTCAGGGAATCATCATAAAGAAGTTTAAATGACCAGAACAGTCCAGGAAGTGCGGAAATCAGGGTAAGGATGGTTGCAACTGTTCTGCCGGCAGCGGCACTTTTGATAAAGATTGAGGGCAGACCGCTGAACCCAATCAGACAAACAGACCATAACAATCCATAGATCGGATCAATGCATATATCCAGTGTGTTAGCCATGGCAAAAACAGTTCCATCTCAAATTGTGAAATAGCGCCGGGTCGTTAGCAACATATACATCTGCAACAGAGACAGCGTTTTGATAGCAATGTCTTATACTACATTTTGCAGAAAAATGGTATGGTTTTGTTTAAAAATTTGCCTTTACATTCTGTCTGAGACTGGCAAAATACAACCTGTACATCTGGATGATATGGTTCGGATACAAACATGGTTTCCAACCACAAACAGGTATTTGGAAACATTATGAAGTCAGGCTCTGCTGTTTTTCAACACCCTGCAAAGGAGATGCCAGTGTCCACATCTTCCTTAAACGACCCTACCCTGCTGATGATGCTGGCCCTGCTGCTGGCAGGCTGTTCTGGCTTGCCACTGCTGCTGCGGCTTGTCATGCCAACCACAGGCCAAAGGGTATCAGTAGCAATGGTTCTGCTGGCAACGGCAGTTGGTCTTTATGCTGCACTGTCTCTGCTGCTGGGAGGGCAGAGCAACTGTTACCAGCTAATCACTACCCTACCCTTTGCACCCCATCTGATCCGGCTGGATCCCCTGTCAGCCATTTTCGCCATACCGGTACTGCTGGTTGCCTGCTGTTGCAGCATTTACAGCCTGGGCTACTGGTCTGCTGAACAACATCAACGTACTATCCGTAAGATCACCCTTTTCTTTGGCCTGTTACTGGCATCCCTGCTCTGGCTGCTGATGGCACGTTCAAGCTTCCTGTTTCTGATGGGATGGGAGCTGATGGCACTTTCAGCATATTTCCTTCTTACCAGTGATGATCTGGATAAAGAAGTACGGGCTGCCGGCACACTATACCTGATCTGCACCCATATCGGCACACTGGCCCTGTTTGGCTTCTTTGCACTGCTGTCCAGACTGTCCGGCAGCTACTTGCTGCCACAGGCAGCCAGTCTGGATGGCAGCAGCCCACTGGCAACCGGCCTGTTGATCACCGCCATGCTGGGATTTGGTCTTAAAGCAGGCATCATGCCACTCCATATCTGGCTGCCCAGTGCCCATGCCAATGCCCCCAGCCATATTTCGGCCATCATGTCCGGTATTATCCTTAAGATGGGGGTCTACGGGCTGGTACGGGCTTTTTCATTTTTCCACTCCGTACCGCTCTGGTGGGGGGTGGCGATAATGGTACTGGGAGTAATATCCGCTGTTGTAGGGGTTGTTTTTGCCATTGGACAGCATGACCTGAAGCGGCTGCTGGCCTACCACAGTATTGAGAATATCGGTATCATCTTCATAGGTATTGGCTGTGCCCTGATCGGGATTGCCCAGGATTCCGGGCTTCTGATACTGCTGGGAATGGCGGGCGGTCTTCTGCATGTAATTAACCATGCCCTATTCAAGGCTCTGCTATTCCTGGGGGCTGGTTCTGTAATTCATGCCAGCGGCACCAGGCAAATTGACCAGCTTGGTGGGCTTTTACGGCAGATGCCATATACAGCAACTTTTTTCATGATAGGTGCTGTGGCCATCTGCGGCCTGCCTCCATTAAATGGCTTTGTAAGTGAACTGCTGATCTATCTGGGGCTGTTTAACGGTGTGATCCATGGCAGCGGTGCAGCAGCACTTGCATTGGCAGCACCCTTTCTGGCCCTGGTGGGTGGTCTGGCTGTGGCCTGTTTTGTAAAGGTATTTGGTGTGGTCTTCCTGGGAACCGCCAGGACAAATCTTACCAGATCAGCCATAGAAGCTGGTCAGGCAATGAAACTGCCAATGGCTGCACTGGCCCTGCTCTGTTGTCTGATCGGGCTGATACCGATATTGATGGTGCCCCCCTTACAGGCCGCTGTAACTGCCTGGTATCCGAATCTTGATACTTCCCTGCAACTGGCTGCACTGGCCCCTTTTGGCTGGCTGACCATGCTGGGCTTGTTGCTGCTGGTGGTTTCTGTACTGCTGTACCGCTACCTGCTTAAAGATGGACCACAGCCAGTCACAGAGACCTGGGGCTGCGGTTATCTGGCCCCCACCAGCCGGATGCAGTACAGCTCATCATCATTTGCAGAGATGCTGACCAAACTCTTCAGCCAGGTTTTGCGGCCACATACTGACAACCCTGATTCTGGTCAGTTGATTCCACAACATAGCCACTTTGAAAGCCATGTACCAGAAACCGTGCTGGAACAGGTCTACCTGCCATTTTTAAGACGTGCCAATGAAAAACTTACCCCTCTGCGACAACTACAGCATGGCCATCTGCATCTATATATCCTTTACATTCTGCTGACCCTGGTTGCCCTGTTGCTGATTCCGGTGTAGACTGTATTGTTTTGAATTCATAATGGAGGTTAAGTCTATGAAAACCGGGCAAGAAACCCATCTACAGGAATGGAAGGGGATTGAGGAGGCAGCAGAACATATCCTGCCGCTGGTGGGGCAGCTATACCGTGAGCGTAACATTGTCTGTACTGTCTATGGACGCTCTCTGGTACATTGCGGCGTGATAGAAATTCTGAAGGCTCACCGCTTTGCACGCCTGATTATTGATGAAGAGCTGTCAACTGTAAAAACATTACCGATTCTGGAGGCACTCTGCCAACTGGATCTGGCACCAGCCAGGATTGACATAGGCAAGCTGGCGGTGGCCTTTGGAAAACAGACATCATGCAGCAGCGTCTATGATTATGTACGTGCTGAAATGGCTTCCATCAACACTGGCCGAAAGACCATTATTGAGGAACCACAGGATATTGTCCTGTATGGTTTTGGGCGGATCGGCCGTCTGCTGACCCGCCTGCTGGTGGAAAAATCCGGCAGTGGAGAGAAACTGCGGCTGCGGGCTGCGGTAGTCCGCAAAGGTGGTAAGGATGATCTGACCAAACGGGCCAGCCTGCTCCGCAGAGACTCGATCCACGGTCAGTTCAGCGGCATTATCACTGTGGATGAGGAAGAAAATGCCATTATCGCCAATGGCAACATGATCAGGATCATCTATGCTGATGCACCGGAAAATGTGGATTACACTGCTTACGGCATCCACAATGCAATCCTGATTGATAACACCGGCAAATGGAGGGATCGCGAGGGGCTGTCAAAGCACTTGCAATCCAAGGGAATTTCCAGGGTAATCCTGACTGCACCGGGCAAGGGTGATATTCCCAACGTTGTGGCAGGTGTAAATAATGAGCTGATGGTGCCGGAAGAGCAGATTTTCTCAGCGGCAAGTTGTACCACCAACGCCATTGTACCGGTACTTAAGGCTGTGTACGACCGTTTCGGGATTGAGTTCGGTCATGTGGAAACCTGCCACTCCTACACCAACGACCAGAACCTGATTGACAACTACCACAAAGGTGCCCGCCGTGGCCGTTCAGCACCGCTGAATATGGTTATTACAGAAACCGGTGCTGCCAAGGCTGTATCCAAAGTCATTCCAGAACTGGCTGGCAAGCTGACCGGTAACGCTATCCGGGTGCCAACCCCCAACGTATCCCTTGCCATTCTGAACCTTGGTCTGGGCCAGGAAATCACAGCAGAGGATATGAATACCTATCTGCGGGATTGTTCACTTAACTCTACCCTGCAAAACCAGATTGATTATGTTGTCTCGCCAGAGGTGGTTTCCAGCGACTTTGTCGGTTCCCGTGCCGCAGGCGTGGTGGATTCACTGGCCACGATTGCACAGGGCAACCGCTGTGTACTGTATGTCTGGTATGATAATGAATTTGGCTACAGTTGCCAGGTGGTAAGGATGGTACAGAGGATGGCGGGTATTGACCTGCCTTCACTTCCAGGCGGGTCTGCCAAAGCCTGATCACAGGCAGGCAATACCCGTATGAAGCCGGCAAGACAAACAAAAAGCCCGCCTTAATGGCGGGCTTTTTGTTTAATCGTGTTACATCTTAATATGAAGTTACACTGAAATTACTCTGATGCTGTTACTTTAACCTTCAGGGTAGCGACAACTTCAGGATGAATTTTTACCGGAACTTCGTAGTCACCAAGCTGCTTGATCGGCTCTGCCAGTACGATCTTCTTACGGTCAATATCAAAACCGTTTTCTTTGATGAAGTTGGCAATATCAATATTGGTGACAGAACCAAACAGTTTGCCCTCTTCGCCGGATTGATGCTTAAGCTCGATCTTCAGAGCCTCCAGCTTACCGGACAGAAGTTTGGCAGACTCAAGCTCTTTATTCTTTTTGTAGGCCAGTTGACGCTTGGCATGTTCCAGTGCCTTGGCGTTCTTCTCGGTTGCCAGAATGGCCAGACCACGGGGCAGTAGGTAGTTACGGCCATAGCCAGGTGCAACCTTTACGATGTCACCGGTCTGCCCTAAAAATTCTACGTTTTCCTTCAGAATCAGTTTCATTTACTGAATCTCCTTTCAAGCCTGAATTACAGGTTTTCCTGTTGTGGTGGTATACGGGGTGTACGGAAGTCACCCCAGAAATCGAAAATACCCACAGCGGCAACAACTGCCGCCAGATATGGTTGTATAAACAGCAGCATAGCCAGCATAAATTTCAAAAAACCGGACATACTGCTGCGGTCTGTTAAAGTAAGCAGCACAGCCAACCCCTGGAAAAAATAGATCACAACCGGCAGCATCAGCAGATTAAGGGCAGGAATGGCTATCAGACCTGTCGGGGCCAGCAGACCAAAGCCAGATGCAATCAAGACCCAGATCAGGTAGTCCGGTGATCTGAATTCCCGCAACTGCACTGGATTTAAAGTCAGGCCAAGCCTGGTGGCAGTACGGTTGAAAATCAGCAAGGTGCAGGCAGCAATCAGCCCCAGATGAATTGAAGCAAGGGCCGGATAACTGCGAGTCATGAAATCACCCAGCACCTGCAGCCCCTGTTGCAAAAGCTCAAGCTCCTGTTGGCCCATTCCAGCCTGCTCATACAGCTTTACAGCCATTTCAGTACCATTTTCAACCCCATTTTCCACAAATATTTGAGGATTTTGGCCGGTTACTGAAAAGAACAGAATTGCAAGCAGCAACAGACTGGTTACACTGATGGCTGTTGTCCAGAGGATAGTGCGGAATGCTGACAGGCCATTTAATGCCAGGTGTGGGATCAGAGTACCAGCCAGACCGCACTGAACAGCATACCAGACCCCTGCAAAAGGTGAAAAAAGTACCGCCATTATTAATGATGTTAAAAGAGCACAAAATACTGTTGTTAACAGGTTTGTTCTTAAACGGGTAAGCCCCAGCGGAGCCGGGGCTATAAAAGCTGCTGCAAAACCAAGAATCGGCAACACCAGTCCAGCACTGAATAACAGGCCGGAACCTGCAATGCCAAACAGTATGGCAGTCAGTTTATGACCACCGCCTGATGTTAGTTTTGTTGTTGTCATTCATACCCTGATTAAGCGACCGCATGTCCTGCGGCCAAAGGCAACAGAGCCAGGTTACGTGCACGCTTGATCGCCTCCGTAATATCACGCTGGTGCTTGGCACAGTTACCGGAAATACGGCGGGGAACTATCTTGCCACGCTCTGTAATGAAGAAACGCAGAGTACGGGGATCTTTGTAATCAATAACCATCTCTTTTTCTGCACAGAAACGGCATACTTTACGACGCTGAAAAGAACGCCTTCTGCGGGGGCCACCCTGACCACCACGATCTGGACGTTGACCACCTGGGCGGCCAGCCGGGCGGCCTGCAGCAGGTGCTGCTGTTGTTGTAGTTGTCTCGCTCATTGGCATAATCCTCCCCTGTTTTATTCTGTTTCGGCTGCTGCTGTTTCAGTTTCAGCAACATCTGTAGCAGGTGGTTTCTGACCAGCCACCTTCTTCTCAGGCTCACTGGTGATGTTAACAGTCAGGAAACGTAACACCTTCTCATCCAGCCTGAACCGACGCTCCAGCTCTGCCACCAGTTCTGCCCCGCCATCAAAACGCAGGTAATAATAGCGGCCGCGAGGATGCTTGTTGATCGGATACGCCAGTTTGCGTGCCCCCCAGTCATCCAGCCGGATCATTGCACCCTTGTAGGTAGCAATTATATCCTCAACCTTGTCTGTAACTGATTTAACATCAGCTTCAGCAAGCTCTGGCTGGAGGATGAAGATTGTTTCGTACTTTCTCATTCTTTAGGTCCTCCCTATGGATTTTTTAGCCCACAAGCAAAAGCTCGGAGCAAGGAGTGGCGAAAACTCTTCCGCCAAAAGAGAGATTATTTACTACATCCACCAGCAGATTACAAGCATGAAATAAGTTTACGAACCTGCAAAAAAAATCAATTGACAATACGGTAAGTAGTTTCTAATTTGTGCATATGCAAATTACTTTAAAGGAGGGTAAAAAAATGAAGCTTTGCTTTCCCGTAGTGGAAAACCTGGGACTGGACAGTAAAATCCACAATCATTTTGGTTCAGCACCTGGCTTTCTGTTGGTGGATGTTGAAAGTGGCCAGATGCAGTCAGTTGATAACAGTGACAGGGAGCACCAGCATGGTGCCTGTAATCCTGCCCGTGCTGTTGCTGGTCTGGAACTGGATGGCATCGTTACCGGAGGTATTGGACGTGGTGCCCTGATTTCACTAAACAACGCCGGTTTCAAGGTTTTTAAGTCACAGGGTAATACTGTTCGTGACAACCTGACCGCTGCCAGAGCAGGCGAACTGAGCGAGTTCTCGCCAGATGCTGTTTGCGGTGGCGGACATGGAGACCACGGCCATGCCGGAGGTTGCTGCCATTGAGCGAGGGTTATTATCAATACACAGAGGCGGTTCTGGATCATGCAAGAAACCCACGCAATGTTGGCGGTATGGATGATGCAAACGTGGTGGTTCAGGTGGGAGATCCTGACTGTGGCGACACCCTTTTGCTGTTTATGAAAATCGCCGATGACCTGGTGGAAAAGGTCAGCTTTCTGATTAAAGGCTGCGGAGCCGCCATTGCAACGGCATCCATGGGCACTGAACTGGTTAAAGGCAAAAGCCTGAATCAGGCTTTACTGGTTACAGACCGCACAGTTACAGAGGCCCTGGGCGGGCTGCCAGATGACAAGGAGCACTGCTCCAACCTGGTCGCATCGGCAGTCCATGCGGCAATATCCCAATATGTAAGCACCATCACCGGAGAGGCCCCACCAGTGGATTTTGAAGTGAATATGGCAGATCGTACACCCCAGGCAACCGCCCACAAGGAATGAACTGTTAAATAAATAAGTGTGCCGTTTTTTAAAGCAGGCAGCAGCAAGGAGTAACAAAATGTCATCACAACAACATACCCTGCATGGCAATAGCAGGTTATGTAATTTCCATATCACCTTTTTTGCAATTGTTCTGGGTCTGGCCGGTTTCACCCTGGCATTACAGCGTGGTGGCGAAATTATCCACAGCCTGCACCCGATCAGTACGGTTCTGCTGTATATTACTGTTGCAATGTTTGTACTGACAGGAGCCATCTATCTGTTTAAAGGTATCAGTTGCCCTGGCTCCATTAAAAAAGAGCTGAACCACCCGATTAAAATCAATTTCTTCCCTTTAATTGCAAAAACCCTGCTGGTTATCAGTATTATCCTGCTGGAACGGAACATGACTGCATCATTATACTGCTGGATAAGTGGTACTTTTCTGCAATTTGTAGCCTCCATCTTTGTAATTTCCGAGTGGATTCAGCATGAACGCTTCAAAATCGAGCATATGACACCGGGCTGGTTCATTCCGATTGTCGGCTCCATCATGGTTCCCATAGCCGGTGTAAGGCATGGCTTTACAGAACTGTCCTGGTTTTTCTTTAGCGTAGGGCTGATCTTCTGGCTGATACTGCTGGTGATTGTACTTTACAGAATGTTCTTCCATACACCGATAGCAGAGCGGCTGATGCCAACCCTGTTTATTCTGTTTGCTCCCCCTGCAATCGGCTTCATCGCATATGTACGCCTGACTGGTGGCAATATAGATTCATTTGCCAGGGTGATGTACTACTTCTCACTTTTTATGTTTTTCCTGATTCTGTACCAGTTGCCCCGTTTGATAAAGATTAACTTTTACATCTCCTGGTGGGCCTACTCCTTCCCGATGGCAGCCAAGGCATTATCATCATTTTTGATGATGAGTCTGGTTCAAGAGCCTTTTATCGCCTTTATGGCCTGGTTTGAGCTTGCATTTCTGACCCTGATTATCATAGTGCTGTCAATCAAGACCGTACTGGCTGTTTCACGCTCAGAAATCTGTACTGAAGATTGATCCCATGGCCAGACCACGTAAACCATACACTTGCAGTTGCCCAGACCGCCTGAAACTTCAGGCGGTCTACAAACCTGCCGGCATACCAATCGGGCAACTTGAGATAATCTCACTTTTCCATGATGAACTGGAGGCGATGCACCTTTGCGATAACCTCAGCAAAACACAGGAAGAAGCCGGTATCTGCATGGGTGTCTCCCGCGGTACGGTGCAAAGGCTTTTAGCCTGTGCCCGTGCCAAGGTAGCCCAGGCTCTGGTAAAACAGCAGGCATTAACCATCACCAGCCGTAATCTTGCACCTGAATCACCCGCCTGAACCTGTAATCATCAATCATCCAACCTGCCTTGGCTGGCTCTCCCCTTGCCTTTAAACCAAAATTTACTGTATAAAGATTGCTTCCGCAGATCACAAAACAAGGGGAGATTAGGCAACCATGAAAAAACATCTTTTATATTATCTTTGCATACTACTTGCCACAATCTGCTTTGCAGCTATGACAGGCTGTGCAGCCAACGACATCCAGCTTAAAAAACCAGTTTACCAGCCAGTGGGAGAAACACCTGGCACGGGCGGCATGGTTGTACTGGCATCCTCTCTGGAGGGAACAACAGATGGCATTGATCGGATCCAGTGGATTCTGGGAGAAGTCAGGAGTAACGATGGCAGAATAACCGGCAATGTTACCAGCCAGGTGGCTCCGGCTGTGCTTGTGCGGGATGCCCTTAACCAGGAGCTTTTGAAGGCTGGTTACACCGTGCAGCAGGGCAACACCATACCGGAAAATGTATCCCGCGGGCTGCGTCTGACCGTCAGCAATGTCAGCCTGGATGAAACCCGTTCTTTAATCAAGGTGGATGCCGAATGTCGGGTCAGTTTCACAGTGGAGATCTGGCGTAATGGTGCCAAAACAAACACCCTCAGCTTTGAATCACGCTTTGGTGATGTAGCTGTTACAGATCGTGAAAAACTGCATCAGGATGTGCTTCAAAAGGCATTTGCATCTGTATTCAGCCGTGCCGTACCAGCCATTATGGAACAACTTAACAAATAGATACGGAGTATTTTCATGCCGATTGCAACAAAAATAGCAGGCCATATCTCCCGCTCTTCCTGGATTCGCAGGATGTTTGAAGAAGGTGAACGGTTACGGCAGCAGTTTGGTGCAGAAAATGTGTACGACTTCACCCTGGGTAACCCTGATGTGGAGCCGCCAGAACAGTTCTGCACTGCCCTTAAGTGTCTGGCAGATGCACCGCAGCCAGGCCAACACCGTTATATGAACAACGCCGGCTACCCTGAGACCCGTGCCGCTGTTGCAGCCAGACTTGCAGCAGACAGTGGTCTGGCTGTCAGTGCAGACCATATTATAATGACCTGCGGTGCTGGCGGTGCAATCAACGTTGTGCTTAAAACCATCCTTAACCAGGGCGATGAAGTAATCATTCTGGCACCCTATTTTGTGGAGTATAAATTCTACATTGATAACCACGGCGGTGTTCCGGTGGAAGCCTGGACAAATCCTGAAACCTTCCGGCTTGATCTGGCAGCCATTGAAGCTGCCATCAGCGACAGAACCCGTGCCATTATCATCAACAGCCCCAACAACCCAACCGGTGTAATCTACAGCAAAGAAGAGCTGGAACAGCTTGGCAGCCTGGTCAAACAGGCCAGCAGCCGTACAGGCCGACTGATCTATGTTATCTCGGATGAGCCGTAC
>CAZRKG010000047.1:0-14215 GCA_964600635.1 uncultured Geobacter sp.
GAAGAAATAATATTATCGGGAGAAAGCAATGTTCAGATACAAAACGCACGGCACGCAGCGACCGAGGCATAACATACAGTTAGCCGAGGAAGTGAGTACCGTGCAACACAGTAGACGGCCTCCGCAATAGTTTTAAATCACTGCTAAACCAGCAGCTCCTGCAACTTGGCCCCAATATCCTCCTCACGCATCAATGATTCCCCCACAAGGAAGGCTCCGGCACCGGCAGCTTTTAACCTGGCAATCTCAGCACTGCTGTTAATGCCACTTTCAGCCACCAGCAGCCGCCCCTGGGGCAGCATCTTTGCCAGACGCTCTGTAGTACCCAGATCAGTCACAAAATTCCGCAGGTTGCGGTTATTAACCCCGATCAGGGTTATATCGCTTTCACAGGCCAGCTCCATTTCAGCCTCATCATGCACCTCCAGCAGAACATCCAGAAAGACCGAACGGGCAATCCCAGCCAGATCAGCAATCTGCTGCGGCTCCAGAATAGCTGCAATCAGAAGCACTGCATCGGCACCAGCAGCACGGGCCTCATAAACCTGGAATGGATCAATCACAAAATCCTTGCGTAGCAGTGGCAGCCCCACCTGCTCCCTGATCAGGGCCAGGTTACGCAGATGCCCCATAAAAAACTTCTCATCGGTCAGAACAGACAGGCAGGTGGCACCGTTATTCTGATAGATCTCGGCAATTTCCAGCGGATCGAAATCTTCACGGATGATCCCCTTGCTGGGTGAACCCTTCTTCACCTCGGCAATTATGGCTGTCCAGCCAGACTGGTTTGCCTCCCGCAGATGTCTTTCAAACCCACGGGCAGTATCCTCCAGATCTGAAATTCTCAGCTTCAGCTCTTCAATACTGGTCTCCTGCCTGGCAATGGCCACTTCCTGCTTTTTATGCTCTACAATGGTCTTGAGAATATCAGCCCTGTCACCCATATCTATCCCTTTCAATTTGTGAGCCTTGCCAGACTATCCACCTGTGCAATGGCAGCACCACTGTCAATGGCATTGGCCGCCATTGCAACCCCTGCAATGGCACTGTCACACCGCCCTGCTGCCAGCAGGCCAAAGGCTGCATTCAGCAGAACTATCTCACGACGTGGCCCCCGCTCTCCCCCCAGGACAGCACGCACAATGGCTGCGTTTTCAGTTGCATCGCCCCCTTTAAGATCCTGCATGGTGCAGCGGGTAAAGCCGTATTCCTCCGGCACAATGGTAAACAGCCGCACTCCGGCTGGCGTTACCTCGGCTGCGTCTGTCTCATCGGTCAGGGTAATCTCATCCATGCCATCCCTGCCATGCACCACAAAACCATGTTTGCAGCCCAGACGATGCAGAACACCAGCCAATTTCTCCACCAGATCCTCGCGATAGATGCCCATTACCTGCCGATCCGCCAGGGCCGGGTTGGTAAGTGGGCCAAGAATATTGAAAATTGTGCGGATACCCACTTCACGGCGGGGGCCAATGGAATGTTTCATAGCACCATGCAGGGCCGGTGCAAACAGAAACCCGATCCCGATTTCATTGATGCAATCCTCCACCTGCTCCGGCGTAACATCCAGGTTAACACCCAGTTTTTCAAGAACATCGGCACTGCCGCAGGCAGATGAAACTGAGCGGTTGCCATGTTTAGCCACCTTAACACCACAGGCGGAGACCACAAAGGACACGGTGGTGGAAATGTTAAAGGTATTGGTACCATCACCTCCGGTTCCCACAACATCCAGGATCGTCTCCTGGTCTATGTTAATATCATCACGGTCAAGATGCAGCACATTACGGCCAACACGGATCGGGGTGGCATGCTCACGCATCACCTTGGCAGCACCGGTAATCTCAGCAATGGTTTCACCCTTCATCCGCAGGGCGGTGATAAAAGAGCCTATCTGGGCCTGGGTAGCAGCACCAGACATAATCTGGTTCATCACCTCAATCATCTCACCTTCACTAAGATCCTGATGTTCAACTATCTTTGCTATCGCTTTTCTGATCATCCCTTGCTCCTGAAATAAAAAAGGGGATTATATGATCCCCTCTCCTGTATATATTTATCGTAATCCCTGTCAGGTGTAATATTTCTGACTCTATTTACCTTCCGTAATCCGCTTAATCGCCTCTCTGATCATGGTCTCCGCCAGATCAGGCACCACCTCCCACACAATCCGTTCAATGGTCTCTTTGGATGCTGCCATAATTGCAGCCTTCAGTTGTTCCTCTGTCAGGGCTGGTACTGCCGGTTCAGAAGCTGGCACCACAGCAGATGTTGCCTGTACACCTGCCGGACTGGTCACAGGTGCTGCATCATCCGGTGCCGGAGCAAAGTTGGATTGTACTGCTGTTGGAATGAATGAAGCAGCACCAAGATCCAGCTCTTCCTTGAACTCAAAGACCTGCTCCTCCACCGGCACCCAGGATCTGGAATCAGTAGCGGCAGGTACGGTAGCTTCTGCTTGGCTTGCTGCACCTGAGGCAGCCCCAAAGAAGTTGTCAGGCAGGTCTAATATGGCGGAGTCTGGCTCAAACGAAGTAGAAGTTTCATCACAGGCAACAGGTTCTTCCGGCTCATTTGCAGCAGTTGTAGTTGTAAAGGCACCCCAGGGGTCATCCACCATCCTGATTGGTGCTGCTGGCTCCTGTACTCTAACAGGCTCGATAGATACAGCCTGCCCTTCCTCTGCAATGGAGGCCAGACTGGCAATGGTGGGAAATTCCGTTGCAAATGGAGATTCTGGAACTTCTGGTTGCGGCGGGGCGGGTGAGGCTGCAACAGCAGGTTTTACCGTGCCAACAGAGACAGAGGCTTCCCCGGCCAGATCATTGGCACGTGCCTGGCCAAGCTGATACAGCCCCTTAACCTTGCTTTCAAGTAACTGTGCCTCAAACGGTTTTATGATATGGTCATCAGCACCGCATTGACGGGCTTTTTCTTCATCAAAACTGTCAAATGCCCCCACCAGTAACAGAACCGGTTTGGTTGAGAGGGCTGGCTCCCTGCGGATTGCATCACAGGCAGCATAGCCATCCATATCCGGCATAATCGCATCAATCAAAAGAACATCCGGCTTTAGCTCTTTGGCTTTCTGAATGGCATCACGACCATTACTGGCAATGGTCAGGGAGTAGTTATCACCACCAAAAATAATTTCAACTACCTTTTGAATGGTAATGCTGTCATCGGCCAGCAAAATCGATATTTTGCCCATAGTGAGGACCCTCCGTGGGGACAACTGAATAATATTATGCAGATTTAGCATAGGGCTAAAACAGTGTCAAGAAACCGCACCCTGCATATATGCAGGCCAGTTGATTGATCTGGTTGAGTATCTGCACTAAAAACCTGCAATCCCCACACAAAAGCAGCTCAAAGGTTCATGGGGCAAATAACATTGCAGCAACTGTGGAAATATCACTGCGTAAGCGGTTAAAACTACGTGGATTTCTGTATTCTTTGCGTGTGGTCAGCAGAATCACATACAGATCCTTTTCAGGATCGATCCAGACCGAGCTGCCGCTGTAGCCGGTGTGTCCATAGGAGGCATCGGTGAAGTGCTCCCCCTTGGGAGCTGAATAAACTGTATCACGATCCCAGCCAAGCCCCCGCACCACTTTGCCATCTTTAAAATAATAGGGTGCGGTCATCTGCTCAACAGCCTGTCTGGAAAGCACCTGATACCCATCCAGCCTGCCGCCGTTTAACAACATGGTACTAAAACGTCCCAGATCCTGAGTGGTGCTGAACAGGCCGGCATGACCAGCCACCCCGCCCAGCAAACGGGCATTATAATCCTGCACAACCCCTTGCAATACGCCGGCTGGGCCACCCAATGTTGCAGCGGTGTTGTTGCTGAAGGATGGGTTAAAACCAGTCCTGTCCATCTTCAACGGCTTGTAAAAGACCATCCGGCAGTATTCATCCAGGTCTGTGGCGGTTATGCGACGTACAATATTGCCCAGCAGGATAAAGTTAATATCTGCGTATCTGAAATTACTGCCAGGCAAAATCTTGCCTGCCTGTTTTGCAGCATGTCTGACAACGCTTTGCAGTGGTGCCTTGGGATCAAGGCTTGCATCATGCAGGCCAGAGGTGTGGGTCAGCAGATGCAGTATGGTGATGTTGCTTTGATCCAGCTCGGGAAACCAGCGGGAAACAGGCTCCGACAGTGACAATACCCCCTGATCCACCAGACGCATAATGGCGGCACTGGTTGCAAAGACCTTGGTCAGGGAGGCAACATCAAACAGAGTATCCACCTGCACTGCTGTTGATTGATCATCAAAACCTGTCTGACCCACTGCACTGGTATACAGCACCTGGCTGCTGCTGCCGATCTGAACCACAGCACCGCTGATCAGATTATGCTGAATCGCACTTTCCAACAGCGTATCAATTACAGCCAGGCGGCCAGCTTCATGGAGGGCATCCTCAGCCTCAAGGGAGGCAACAGAATCCTCCGGCAGCAGCCAGAAAAGCCCGAACGGAATGACTGCAACCAGTAAAACTACAAAAAAGCCGCCCCAAAGGCGGCTTAAAAATCTTTTGCGATACAACATGGCTTACGTCCTGTAATCTGCGTTGATACTGACATATTCATGGGACAGGTCTGAGGTATATACCGTTGCCCTGCCCTGCCCCAACCCCAGATCAACCCTGACCTTAAATTCCTTGTTCCGTAGTACCAGCGAACCACGCTCTTCAGCATCACCGCCACTGAAAACGCCATTCTCAGCCATACAGACATCATCAAACCATAGTGCCAGCAGTTCCTGCCGGACCTGCACGCCAGAGTAGCCCACTGCGGCAAAAATCCGGCCCCAGTTGGCATCCTGCCCAAAGAAGGCGGTCTTCACCAGCATTGAGTTAGCCACTGCCAGGGCAGCCTGTTTGGCCTCTGCATCGGATGCAGCACCGCTGATGATAATCTCCACAAACTTTGTGGCCCCTTCCCCATCCTTTACAATCAGTTTGGCCAGCTCCAGCAGTACCTGATTCAGCAGCCTGGCAAACTGCTCGGCATCTTTGCTGCCAGCGGTAATGGTTTCACCGCCTGAGGCTCCATTGGCCATGATCAGGCAGGTGTCATTGGTGGAGGTATCACCATCAATGGTGATGGAATTAAAGGAGCAATCAACTGCATTTTTGAAGATGCTGTCCAGCAAGGTCGGCTCTATGGCTGCATCGGTCATGATAAAGGAAAGCATGGTGGCCATATTGGGCATGATCATACCAGCCCCTTTGGCAACACCGGCTATAGTGTACTCAACACCAGCCGCTGTTCCGGTCAGGGTGACAGCCTTGGGGAAGGTATCGGTGGTCATAATTGCGGCTGCCAGATCATCCAACGTTCCGTTGCCAAGGTTACTGGCAAGTTCAGGAATGGCCGCAGACAGGCGTTCCATCGGCAGGGGTACACCGATCACACCGGTGGAAGAGACCTGGACAAGATCCTCACTGATTTGAAGTTGTTCCGCTACCAGACGGCTGGTTTTAACCGCATCATCCAGCCCCTGCTGTCCGGTACAGGCATTGGCATTACCGCTGTTGACAACTATGGCCTGGGCCTTGCCAGATGCTATCCGACCCTGGGAAACAAGCACCGGTGCGGCCTGTACCTTATTGGTGGTAAAGACCGCAGAAGCAGCAGACGGGCAATCTGAAAAAACCAGTGCCAGATCCTTGCGACCAGGCTTTTTAATGGCTGCCTCAACCGTTGAAAATCTGAAACCTTTCAGGGACATGCGATTTCTCCCTATTTGCCGCAGCAACGCTTGAATTTTTTACCGGAACCACAGGGGCATGGTTCATTGCGACCAGCGGATTTACTGCTTTTGGCTGGTTCATGCTCCCGTTCCTCATTACTGGTAATGGTCTGGAACATCTTGCGACTACGTTCTGCCTGCTCTTCCTCTATCTGCTCCAGCTCTTCTTCACGCTCTATCTGCACCCAGAACACCTTCTCAACCGTCTCTTCACGGATTCTTGTAATCATAGCCATAAACAGGTGGAATGCCTCTTTCTTATACTCCTGCTTGGGGTCTTTCTGGGCATAGCCACGCAGGCCAACCCCCTCCTTCAGGTGGTCAATGTTCAGCAGATGGTCTTTCCAGTGCAGGTCTATGGCCTGAAGCATGACCACCCTGATCAGGTGATCCAGTACTTCATCGCCAAGCTCTTCAGCCTTTTGTTTAATGGAGGCGTGGCTCTCTTCCTTCAGCAGGTTCTGTAACCCATCGGCATTCAGCCTGGCCACCATCTCTCTTGAAAGATCAAGCCTGATTGCAAAGCAACGCTGCACCGTGGCGTTCAGCCCTTCCCAATCCCATTCAAGGGATGCATTGCTGTCAGAAGCGTAGACTTTAATTACATCGCTGATGGTATCATCCAGCATCTCCATGAAACTCTCGCGAATATCCTCACCAGCCAGGATCTCGCGGCGTTGGGTGTAGATCACCTCCCGCTGCTTGTTCATGACATCATCGTAATCAATCAGATGCTTTCTGATCTCAAAATTATGGGCTTCCACCTTTTTCTGTGCGTTTTCGATGGATTTGTTGATCATGGTATGGGTGATCGCCTCACCCTCTTCAATCTTGAGGATGTCCATGATCTTGGCTACCCGCTCCGAGCCAAATATACGAAGCAGATCATCCTGCAATGAGAGGTAAAAGCGTGATGAACCAGGGTCACCTTGACGACCGGAACGGCCCCGCAACTGGTTATCAATCCGGCGGGATTCATGCCGCTCTGTACCGATGATATGCAGGCCGCCCAGCTCAATCACCTCATCATGTTCTTTGGCACATAGTTGCTGAAACTGCTCCCGCTGGCTGTTAATCTGGTCTTCGACAGCATCAGGATTACTGGTCAGCCACTGCCTTAGAAGAGCTTCAGGGTTGCCTCCCAGCAGGATGTCGGTACCACGGCCAGCCATGTTGGTGGCAATGGTTATGGCCCCTTTACGGCCTGCCTGGGCCACTATTTCAGCCTCTTTTTCGTGATGTTTGGCATTCAGCACAAAATGGGGAACAGCCTGTTTTTGCAGCATTTCTGACAGGGTTTCGGATTTTTCAATGGAGATGGTACCAACCAGACAGGGCTGCCCCTTCTCGTAATGTTCCTTGATGTCATTGATAACTGCGTTGAACTTCTCCTGCTCGGTTTTGTAAATCACATCAGGATAGTCAGGACGCAGTAAAGGCCGGTTGGTGGGAATGACTGTCACATCCAGGCTGTAAATCTTGTGAAATTCCTCTGCCTCTGTATCAGCGGTACCGGTCATGCCGGAAAGTTTGCTATACATCCTGAAATAGTTCTGGAAGGTGATGGTGGCCAGGGTCTGGTTCTCATTCTCTATCTTGACCCCTTCCTTGGCCTCCACTGCCTGATGCAGACCATCTGACCAGCGTCTGCCAGGCATCAGGCGGCCAGTAAATTCATCAACAATGATTACCTCACCATCTTTAACCACATAATCAACATCACGACGGTACATTGTATGGGCACGCAGGGCCTGGTTGACATGGTGCAGGGTCTCAATATTACGGGGGTCATACAGGTTTTCCAGTTTCAGCAGTTTTTCAACCTTCAATACCCCCTGCTCGGTCAGAGTGGCACTTTTGGCCTTTTCGTCAATTGTGTAATCACCGGTATAGGTCTTGCGTTTACCAGACAGGGTGTTGGCCTCTTCCTCCTTAACCTCTCCCCTTTCCAGCCGTGGGATCACCTGGTTGATGACATAGTACTTGTCGGTGGAGTCTTCAGTAGGGCCGGAGATAATCAGGGGGGTTCTGGCTTCGTCAATCAGGATTGAGTCAACCTCATCCACAATGGCAAAGTTAAAACCCCGCTGGACATAATCATCCAGAGAAAACTTCATGTTATCCCGCAGGTAGTCAAAGCCAAATTCATTATTGGTGCCGTAGGTTATATCAGCCGCATAGTTGGCTCTACGTTGCTGATCAGTCAGTCCATGCAGGATCACTCCGGTTGTAAGTCCCAGAAAGTTGTACAGTCTGCCCATCCACTCAGAGTCACGGCGGGCCAGATAGTCGTTTACTGTCACCACATGCACCCCTTTGCCAGAGATGGCATTAAGGTAGGCGGCCAGTGTAGCCACCAGGGTCTTGCCTTCACCGGTTTTCATCTCGGCAATCTTACCGGCATTAAGGGTCATACCACCGATCAACTGCACATCAAAATGACGCATCCCAAGTACCCGCCTGCCACCTTCACGGCAGACTGCAAATGCCTCCGGCAACAGGGATTTAAGGCTTTCACCATTAATGTGCCGCTCCTTGAATTCAGCAGTTTTGGCCCGCAGTTCATCATCGGACAGGGCCTGCATCTGCGGTTCCATGCCGTTGATTTTATCCACAATCGGCCACAGTTTTTTAAGGTCACGCTCGTTCTTGCTGCCAACTATCTTACGTATCAGGTTTCCAATGTTTCCAATCATTTTATATAGCTCTCCAGTCAGGGAATGAAATCTTGGTAAATTAACACATTCAGCCTAAAACATAAACCGTCGCATACTGATACTTTGCAAAATTCCCACACCAACCATTGATGTGATCATGGATGTGCCGCCATAGGAAAAAAATGGCAGCGGCACCCCCACCACAGGAAACAGGCCGATCACCATGCCGATGTTTATGATCGTATGCCAGAACAGCATTGCTGTAACACCAATGGCCAGCAGACCACCAAAGCGGTCATTGCAGCGTCTGGCGATATTAAGCCCCCATAGAATCAGTGCAAAGTAAAGCAATAATAATATTATGGTGCCAGCAAAGCCCCATTCCTCGGCAAAGACAGAAAAGGCAAAATCTGTGTGCTGCTCCGGCAGGAAACGAAGTTGGGACTGGGTGCCTTGCAGATAGCCCTTGCCCCAGAAACCTCCAGACCCAACGGCTATCTTGCTCTGGATAATATGGTAACCACTGCCCAGTCGTGAACGCTCAGGATTCAGGAAATCCAGCACCCTGTTCTTCTGGTAGGGTTTCATGTAAAAAGACCAGGCCAACCAGGCCATTGGCAAAGTCACCATTATAAAGGTAACAATGGTTGACCAGCGAAAGCCGATATAAAGTGCCATTGAAAATGTGATCAGCAACACCAGCACAGCAGTACCCAGGTCAGGCTGTTTCATGATCAACAGTATGGGAACTGCCAGCAACCAGAGGGGAAACAGCATATCTTTGACTGAAAGCCCTTCCGGTGCATGAAAGTTGTTAAAAAAGCGGGCAAAGGTGAGGATTGCCACAATCTTCATAAGTTCAGAAGGTTGAATGTTGAACAACCCAAGGTCAAGCCAGCGGGTTGCACCCATCGAACGTTTACCCACCAGCAGAACCGCCAGCAGCAAGAGCAGCAGCAACCCATAGAACCAGTAGGAGAAATCCTCCAGCAGGTGGTAATCCAGGCAGGATACCAACACAGACAGTAGCAGCCCGAAGCAGAACCAATTAAGCTGTTTAAGATAATATGGAACAGTGCTGGCCTTGTAGATTGTTGAGGCACTGAAAATATTTACAATCCCAACCAGACAGATGACCGTTACCAGCCCCACCAGTATCCAGTCAAAGTTAGTTACCAGGCGACGATCAATCATTCTTCGGGCTTCCTCTCAACAGTTGCAGCAGCCTCATCTTCGGTAGCATCAGTAATCACAGCATCCTGCAATTCAGATGATGATTGTTCTGTTAAAGATTCGGCTGGTTCCTGCTCTGACGGTGGAGGGGGCGGCTTCTGCAAATCAAAATATTTACGCAGAATCCTGCCAGCTATTGGGGCAGCCACAGCACCACCGCCACCACCATGTTCCACCACCACTGCCAGGGCGATTTCTGGCTTGTCATAGGGTGCAAAGGCCACAAACAGGCCATGATCGCGGTGATGATAAGCCAGAACTTTTTTACGATCCGCACCCAGCTTTATTACCTGGGATGTACCGGTTTTACCGGCTACCTTATGATCCCACAGCCTGGCACTGCCACCAGTACCGCCAGGATCATTCACCACTGAAAACATCCCCTGCTTGATTTTCTTGAAGTTACTGGCCGACACCCCTGTATTACCGATCTGTTCCGGGTTGAATTCCTGAACTGTTCTGCCATCGGGATCAACCACTTTCTTAACCAGGTGGGGACGGTAGATGATGCCATCGGTTGCAATGGTTGCGGTCATTAAAGCCAACTGAACCGGTGTTGTCAGCAAATAACCCTGTCCAATGGCTACCGGCAGGGTTTCACCACGAAACCACTGTTTGCCATACCGTTTGAACTTCCAGTCCTTAGTGGGTACCAGCCCCTTTTTTTCATGCAGCAGCCCGATACCGGTTGCCTGCCCCAGACCAAAACGTTCTGCCATAGCCGCAATCCGGTCAACCCCCAGCTTCTCGCCAAGCTGATAATAATAGACATCGCAGGATTCTTTGAGAGAACGTTTCAGATTGACCGTACCATGACCAGACCTGTTCCAGCAACGAAACTTGTTATTACCCAGCTCATAGGCTCCGTTGCAGTAAATAGTAGTATGCTCATTGATTATCCCTGCTTCAAGTCCGGCCAGTGCGGTAATCATCTTGAAGGTGGAACCAGGCGGATACTGGCCGGTTAAGGCTTTGTTTTCCAGGGGATGCCGTTTGTCCTCCAGATAACCTTTCCAGACATCCACCGGAATCCGGCCTGCAAACAGGGCTGGATCAAAACCAGGGTTACTGACAAATGACAATACCTCGCCACTATTAACATCCAGCACCACCGCTGCACCGGCCTGATCTCCAAAGGCAAGCTCAGTAGCCTGTTGCAGACGGCTGTCAATGGTCAGCATCAGACTGTTGCCAACCATCGGGCTTGTTTCCTGCAAGACTCTGAGTACCCGACCACCGGCATCCACTTCAAGTTGTCGGCCACCATCACGACCATTCAGCTCATGTTCCCAGGCTTTTTCTATTCCGTTTTTACCTATGAAATCCCCTGGATGGTAGTCTTCATACTCTGGCTGTTCCAGTTCTTTGTAAGATATTTCGCCAATATGCCCCAGTAAATGGGCCGCCATGTTGTTAAAAATATACTCTCGGGTAGGCTTGACACCAATTTCAACCCCTGGCAGCCGCAGACGGTTCTCCTCCACTATTTCCACCTGATCCTGGCTGATGTTACTGGCAATAACCACCGGATAATAGCGGGCACGTCCACGGGATTTTGTCCAGCGTTCATGCAGCTCATCATAGTCAAGATCAAGCAGTTGAGCTAAACGCTCCAGAACCGGTTCAGGTTCTTTTACTTCCTGGGGTATGATGGTCAGGCTGAAGGAAGGGCGGTTATTGACCAGCATCTGGCCATTACGATCCATCAAGGTACCACGGGATGCCGTAACCGGCAGAAAACGAAGCCGGTTTTTTTCAGACATGGTTCGGTATTTATCTGCTTGCAGCACCTGTAAGTACCAGAGACGGGAAACCAGGGCCAGAAACAGGAAAGTAACCAGGATGGTAAGCGGTAAAATACGTTTCCTCAACTGCTCCAGCTCACGGACATATCGCTTACCAACAATCACTTTATACTCCTGAAACTGCCAATGGTTTCCGGCCAGATGGTGATTAGCGATGCAATAAAACAGTTGATCAGCAACTGTGGGATCATGGCTGACAGCATGGAGGTAAATACACCGCTGGTATCAGAGAATACCAACAATAACACAGCGTTACTGAATGTAACTGCCAGACTGGCCGATGCCACCGCCACCACCAGCAGCATGGCATTTCTGACATAGACCTGGTCAGAAAGCCCTTTAAGTATCAGGTAAACCAGCAGAAATGAAAAGCCGTTCAGCCCCAGATAAATACCGCTGACACAGTCTTTCAAAAGCCCCAGCAGGTAGGCAGACAGGGCACTGACCGTAATGGGGGAACGAAGTGCAATAACCACCATTAGCACCAGTAACAGATCGGGTTTGTAAAGCGGGTTAAGGTATTGTGGCAGGACAGAGGTTTCCAGCAGAATAATGGAAAGTGCCAGAAGTATGTTTCTCAAGCTGGCAAACATAGCTATTCCAGTGGTTCACGCAGTACAACAAGCACCTCTTCCAGGTGGCTGGTACTGACAGCAGGGCGGATAAGAATGGTCTGAAAAATTCCATACTCTCCCTTTTTCACCATGATCACTTCGCCAATCGGTAACCCCTTGGCAAAAACACCACCAATCCCGGAGGTCACCACCTGATCGCCAACCTGCACATCTTCGCCCCGCATGGTGAATTCCAGCGAGCAGGCATTTTCACCCCTGCCCTTGGCAACGCCCCTGGCCCGTGAACGCTGGATCATGGCAGAAATGCCACTGGCATGGTCTGTCAGCAGCAGTACACGGCTTGAGTTAGGAGTTACCTTGACTGTCTGGCCCACCACACCATCAGCAGCCAGTACCGGCATACCATCCCTGATACCATCACTTGCACCACGGTCAATTGTCAGGGAACGAAACCAGGGGGTGACATCATCACCGATTACAGTGGCAGCAATTGTCGGTTCCTTATGGATCTTACGCAGATCAAGCAGGCGGTTAAGGCGTTCATTTTCCAGTACTGCCTCATTGGCATCTATCAGGGCACTATTAAGCTGCTTCAACTCATCCAACAGCCGTTTATTCTCCTGTTTAAGATTAACCAGGGCAATATAGTTATGCCAGACCCGCCGGAACAAGCCGCCTCCGTTTGAGGCTTGCTGCTGTAATGGGGCCAGGGTGCTGTTAATCCCCTTTTCAACAAAGTTGGAACTCTCAACACTGGGAAGATTAAGGGTATAGACAAGCAGAGCAGCCAGAAGTGCAACACCAATCAGAAGTTGCAGGCTATTTTTACGAATAAAACCAAGCATTTGCAGTATGTTATACCTTGACAGGTGAAATATAATGACAAACCGTAATCAGAAAGACGGAAATGTATTAATACATACTATAGGCAGGATCGTCAAACCACTAAAGCAGCAGAAACAAACAAAATAACGTCATTGCGATAAGTGCAACGACGAAGCAATCTAAAGACTGCCACGTCGGCCTTTGGCCTCCTCGCAGTGACGAAAAAGTAGTCACCCATTGCGATGGCTTTAGCCCGAAGCAATCTGGTTTTCCATTATGATCAGACCTGCTGCCTCCAGCAGATTATCGGCTACTTTTACGCCTTCTGGCAGCAACGGCTCTTCTTGACTACCATATCCGGTACGTACAAGAATCGGCTGGCAGCCTGCTGCCAGACCAGCTTCAATATCAGCCAGTTTATCCCCCACCATCCAGGATGCTGACAGATCAATTGAATGTTCCCTTGCTGCCTGTAACAACATACCAGGCAATGGCTTACGGCATTCGCAGATAATATTGTAGGGAGACTTGCCCGCTGTATGGTGCGGGCAGTAATACCAGCCAGCCACCCTGGCCCCTGCTGACAATAACAGGCCATCAAGATATTGGTGCAGTTGTTTGAGGTCATCCTCACAATAAAAACCACGGGCAATGCCAGACTGGTTTGTAACCACAATCACCAGAAAGCCAGCCTGATTAAGCAGGCGGATCGCCTCTTTTGTGCCTGGTATCAGCTCAAGCTCCTCTATCTTGTAAAGATAGTCTTTCTCCATATTTATGGTGCCATCACGATCTAAAAACACCGCTGGTTTGATCTGACTAAAATTGTTTGAAATTGACATAGCTTGCCCCAATCAAGTATGAAAGTTGATTATTATTTAAGACAGAAAGTAAACACCATGATTAAAACTAACAACCTAAAAGTTCAATCCATCACTCCGGTAATTGCACCATCGGATCTGCGTCAGGTTTTTCCGGCTTCAATGGCAGAACGTGAATTTGTGACCAACAGCAGAAACAGTATTAAAGCTATTTTACACAGACAGGACAAACGTTTGATGGTGGTGGTGGGTCCTTGCTCAATCCACGATCCTGATGCTGCCATTGATTATGCCCGTAAACTGGCGGATCTGTCACGCAGGGTAGAGGATCAACTGATGCTGATTATGCGGGTTTATTTTGAAAAACCACGCACCACTGTTGGCTGGAAAGGGCTGATTAACGACCCTGATATGGACGGTAGCCACAATATTTCAAAGGGCCTGGGCATAGCCAGGGGATTGCTCTGCAAACTGACCGCCCTTGGGGTACCGGTGGCCAATGAGATGCTTGACCCGATTACACCGGAATAT
>CAZRKG010000048.1:0-6726 GCA_964600635.1 uncultured Geobacter sp.
CCCATGACAGAGCAGTGCATCTTCTCTTCAGGCAGACCACCCAGAAACTCGGCAATATCCTGATTGCTGATGGCCAGGGCTTCGTCCAGGGTTTTGCCCTTTACCATCTCGGTTAAAGCTGAAGACGATGCAATGGCACTGGCACAGCCAAAGGTCTGAAATTTGGCATCAACAACTCTCTCTTTCTTTTCATCCAGCTTCAGATAAAGCTTCAATGCATCACCACAGGCCAGGCTACCCACCTCACCAACGGCATCCGCATCTGGTATTTCACCCACATTACGCGGGTTCAGGAAATGCTCTTTCACTTCCGGCGTATAATCCCACATAAAACCTCCGTTATTATCTGTATAAGTTTAAGACGTGATGCAACCTGACATAATAAACAGAAGTACCGCTTATCTGCAATCAGGAACCTGTAAAATTCTGTGTTTTCCAGTGATTATTGACAGCAAAAATTAACCCAGAATAAAAGCCTGGCCTGCTGTCATGATCTGATCCAGCCGCTGATCACTGCTGGCCTCACCATAGAGCCGCACTACCGGCTCAGTTCCAGATTTGCGGAACAGCATCCAGGAGCCATCATCAAGGATCAGCTTGACTCCATCAACGGTAATAACATCCTTCACCTTGCTACCGGCAATCTCCTGTGGCACCGCCGCAACCTTTGCGGGATAGCTTGCCTCCAGCTCGGCTGACAGACGCAGGTTGGACCGTCTGGTGATAAAGCGACCCACTTCACCGTATAGTTGCTCCAGCAGCTCCCGCACTGTTTTACCTTCACGGGCCACCATCTCTGCCACCAGGAAGCAGGCCAGAATACCATCTTTCTCAGGTACATGGCCTTTGATTGTAAGGCCGGCACTCTCTTCGCCACCAATCACAATCTTATCTTGGGTGATCAGCTCACCAATAAACTTGAAGCCAACAGGGGTCTCATAAACCGGTACGCCATGCTTTTTTGCAACCGCATCAACAAAGTGAGAGGTGGCAACGCTGCGGGCTACACCACCGGACAGCTTACGGACACGGATCAGATAATCCAGCAAAAGGGCAATAATATAGTTTGGTTCAATAAAGCTGCCATCACCGTCCAGAATGCCAAACCGGTCAGCATCACCGTCTGTTGCAAGGCCAAGCCGGATCGCCGGATCGTTTTTAACCAGGCTGATGAAGTCAGGGATATGGGCCTCGGATGGCTCTGGAGGCTGTCCTCCGAAATATGGGTCCAGATGGTCATTGATCATTATGTACGGCACACCAAATTTCTGTAATGGTGCATCAAGATAACCCCGTCCGGTACCATAAAGTGGGTTAAGAGCTAGTTTGCCAATGGATTTTATTGCCTCAAAATCCACCTTCTTCTCAAGATCTGACAGGTAAGTTACACGGGGATCAATCAGCTCCACAAGCCCTTGCTTTCTGGCATATTCAAACTGAAGTTCATTGTAGCAGGCCGTACCGATCATCTGGTTGGCACGCTGTTCAATATCCCTGGTGGTTTCAGGCAGGGCAGGACCACCCCAGGAAGGTGAAAATTTAACTCCATTGTATTCCGGCGGGTTATGGCTGGCAGTAAAGTTGATACCACCTGCTGCACCACGGCGAAGTATTTCAAAGGATATAACCGGTGTAGGCGTATCCCGATCACAAAGAAAAGATTTTATGCCAGCACCGGCCAGCACCTGTGCTGCCAGCTCTGTAAATCTTTCACCCATAAAGCGGGCATCACGACCAATCACAACACCTTTATCTGCCTCACCACTGGCTTTAATATGGTCAGCAATAGCCTGCACCACAACCTTTACATTTTCAAAGGTGAAATCATCACACAGAATTCCACGCCAGCCAGATGTACCAAATGCTATTTTAGCCATTATCCCCTCCTGATTCAAAATAAGACAGCTTTTATCCGATTAAAGCTACTATAGAGGCATTGCAAGCGTCAAGTAATTCAAAGTCTGATGTTAGTGTTAAAAAGCTATGGACATTAAAGCCAGATTTTGGTATTAAATTTTTCTTTTAGTGTTTCCGATATTATGCTTATTACGGAATAGATCATATTTTCAAAAGAGGGGGATCCTTAAAAATGCAATGTCAAACCGTACTTCCAGGTGCTGAGTGTACCTTTATGGCTAAAAGCGGCTGCTCTTTTCCTTCCGGCTCCTGTCAGGTGATAGTTGAAAGCTGTGAGGGTTGCGACCGGATCGTTGCCGGCAGCATTGGCCAGATCTGCTCTGCCTATCCGGCTCCGGCCAAAAAGTGGACCAGCGGCATCTGCAACTTTGCTACCCATGCCAAAGTTGAAATCCAGACTATTGATGCCAAGATCAACCCGATGAAGACTTCCAAGAAGGGTGCCGGCAAGAAGTAAACCAGCCCCATGTCTTGATTATTCACTGAAAAGGGAAGCCAGCCGGCTTCCCTTTTCAGTTTTCAGAGGAGTAGTCAGCTATGTCATTTAACACCATGACCTGCCCTGGCTGTGGCAAAGATGTGAAACAATACCGCAACCCCTTCCCGACCGTTGACATTATTATTGAAATTGGAAGCAGGATTGTACTGATCAGACGGAAGAATCCTCCCCACGGATGGGCTTTGCCAGGCGGGTTTGTGGATTATGGCGAATCGCTGGAAACAGCAGCCATAAGAGAGGCAAAGGAAGAAACCGGACTTGAAGTTCAGGACCTGAAGCTGCTTGGATGCTATTCAGACCCTGAACGGGACAGCAGGATGCACACCATCAGCACCGTATTTATAGCCAGGGGCCTTGGTGAACCCAGGGCAGATGATGATGCCGCTGAACTGGCCCTGTTTGAGCCGGACAAGCTGCCGGAACAGCTCTGCTTTGACCATGCCCGGATATTGAAAGATTACCGGCTGTCAGCACATCATTTAAAAAACTTTAGCTCAGGAGCCTGCTCAACAAACTCCAGCTCTGCTGCCAACTGATAGAATAACTTCAGACCGGCAAGATAGTCATCATCCAGCCGGTATTTAATCGCCTTTTGCCAGTAATCAACCAGGGCGGACTGTCCAAGCCAGGCTGTCTCCCTGGCCCTTGATGCAAGCTGGACTGCATCTGGCACTATCCTCTGCCTGACCTGCTCCAACTGTTTTCCCAGCATATACAGGGCCTGCTCCTTGCCTTTGGCAGCTTTGCTGTTGATCAGCCACAGGGCATACACAAAGGGTAATCCACTAAAGCGTTGCCACTCCTCTCCAAGATCATAGCAGTAACTTCCGGCTGAAGCTGCCGCAGCCTGGAGTGCCTTGTCACCAATCAGCAGTAATCCTGGTGCATCCTCAAGTGCCTGTTTCCAGGGCAGGTCACTGGAACTGACTGTGCAATTTTTAACTCCCCAGTGTTTTGCCAGCAGTATTTTAAGCATAATGACAGAAGTGGCGGATTCCGCAGTCACTATTATCTGCTGGTTGGAAAGCTCCTCCACAGGCTGATTTGTAAATAGCATCACACTTTTAACAGGACCGTCTGAGCCGATACAATGACCAGGTAAAATGGCGTATTTATCTGCATAGCGGCAGAATTCAATGGATGACGAAATACATATATCAATCTCACCAAGGGCCAGTTTGGCATTTAATTCTGCTGGCACACCATGTACTATCTCCACCAGATCATCCGGCAGCTTGTCTTCAAGCTGCATGAAAACAGGTGTACAATTGGCATAATCAATCTGCCCCACACGCAACATTACTGCCTCCCTTTATATAATGCCTCATGATCAAAGGACTGCAATCTGATCCGCTCCTGATTCAGTATTTCGCCAGTGGCCTGCCAAAGCAGGGTGATGGCATCGGCATAGGCCACAGCAGACTTGATCTGACTGTTTTTTGCCTCTGCCAGGTCATTTTCAACATCCAGCAGATCTTTGGTTGTAGCCATCCCCACCTCGGCCTTACGACTATAGGCCCGCATCCGTTCCTCTGCAAAGGCACGGCCACGATCTGCAACTTCCATCTGTTTATAACTTACCTCAACACCACGGACAGCAGAACGAACCTGGTTGCTGATCAGCTCTTCCTGATTTTTAATCTGCAAGGCAGCCTGCTCCTGCTTCAGGCGGTTTTTACGAAATTCATTCTCTGCTGCACGGTTGCCAATGGGATAGCTGAGGGCCAGGCCCACACCCCAGACCGGATATTTACCGGATGACATACGATCAAGATCACGGTTGTAACTCTGTCCCAGACCAGATGTTGTTGCCGATGCTGAAAGCAGAAGATCCGGCCTGGTACGATTATCTGCTACCCTGGTCTGTAGCTCCAGCAAAGCCAGATTACGTCTGGCTTCCTGAAGATCTGCACGATTAACCAGAGCTAGCCTGATCTCTGCTGACAGTTCTATTTGGTACTGTTCCCTGCCTGGTTGATCAACCGCTTCAAGAACCTGCTCTGGTGACAACTGAAACTGTATCAACCTGGCCAGCAACTCAGCCTGATCCTGTAGCAGACGTTCGGCATCAATCAGCTCTTTTTCACGGCTGGCAACACCATATTCGGCATTAAGAGTCTCCATAGCCGGCATAACACCCGCCCTTACCCTGGCTTTGGTGTCATGCAGAATACGTTGCGACAGCTCCAGAGATGCCCTGCGGACTTCAAGTTCTTCCTGCAAGCTGTATAGCCTGAAATAGGCCATACGCACCTCAGCCACCAGCTCCATAACGCGGTGGCTGAACCGCTCCAGTGAAACATCCTTGCTGATTAAGGCCGTATCAATGGCCAGTTCAGTGGCTTCTCGACCGAAGTTTTTCAGAAGTGGCTGACTTAAACTAAGCCCAAGGCCAGACTTCCAGTAGGATTTATGACCTGCTGCTGCGGAGACCGTATCGGAATTTATGTAGTTGTTGCTGAAACCAAGTGCTGCGGTGCCGCCGGTGGGCAACAACTGGCTAAGGCCGGCATCCAGTTGCAGATCCTGGCCCCATAGTTTCTCAGAAGGCTGATTAAAGACAAAGTTTGTAGATTCGTTATAGTCGAGTTGCAACTTTAGGGCAGGATCGTAAATACCACGGGCTTTCTGGTAGTCAGCTTCCGACATGGCGGGATTATAAAGCTCAACCTTAAGCTCCAGGTTTCTTTCAAGGGCCATTCTGATGGTATCATGAAGGGTCAGCCTGATCTGTTCAGCCCTCAATTCAACAGGCACTACAAGCAGCAATAGCAACATCAACGGTAAAAACTTTAAATATTTCATCATTTTGCGTTATATGACCTTCTCGATGCTTAAACTGTAATTACGCAGGTGACATGACTTAAGATAATGTAACCCCGCTGAAAAAAGAAAAGGTGGGATCAGTACCCCACCTTCCTTAGATAACATAGTCCTGATTATTTTTACAGTTCCGCTTCGTAGATATATTCGGAATACTCATCTGAATTCATCATGCTTTTCAGCTCCGAATCATCCTCCAGCGTCACCTCCAGCAGCCAGCCACCATCATAGGGGTCATCGTTAATCAGGCCAGGATTGTCCATAACCTCTTCATTAACAGCCCGCACTTTACCAGAAACTGGGGTATACAGCTCGGAAACAGACTTGTGGGCTTCAAGGCTGCCCATGTTATCATCCTGCTCCAGAACATCCCCTTCTTCCGGCAGCTCCACCGCAGCTACTTCACCAAGCTCCTGAATGGCAAAATCGGTCAGCCCAAGTACAGCCTTGCCGCCCTCCACCCTGATCCAGACATGTTCCTTTGAGTATAAAAGTTCATCAGGAAATTCCATGGCCTATTCCAACACAATCCTTTCCAGAAAAGATGTATCAACATTACCTTCAATAAAGTCTTTGTTGGTCATGATCCGCTTGTGAAAGAAAATGGTGGTCTTGATCCCTTCAATTATATATTCATCCAGTGCCCTGGCCATACGGCGGATAGCATCATCACGGCTTTCTGCATGGACAATCAACTTGCCGATCATTGAATCATAGTGGGGAACCACAGTGTACTGGTCATAAACAAATGAATCCACCCGCACACCCATACCGCCTGGCTGATGGTAAGCTGTGATTTTTCCGGGGAACGGAGTGAATTTGAAAGGATCTTCTGCATTTATACGACATTCAATGGCATGGCCGTTGATCTTTATATCCTCCTGCCTGTAGCGTAATGGCAGGCCAGCAGCAGAACGGATCTGTTCCCTGATCAGATCAACTCCGGTAATCATCTCTGTTACCGGATGTTCCACCTGAATCCTGGTGTTCATCTCCATAAAGTAAAATTCGCCACTTTTATCCAGCAGAAACTCTACGGTACCAACACTGTTGTAATTAACTGCCTTGGCTGCTTTTACCGCTGCTGCACCCATTGCTGCACGGGTTTCAGGACTTAGTATCGGACATGGTGCTTCTTCAATTATCTTCTGGTGGCGACGCTGAATGGAGCAATCCCGCTCCCCCAGGTGTATGCAGTTGCCATGCTTGTCAGCCAGGATCTGTATCTCCACATGGCGTGGCTCCACACAGTATTTTTCAATGTAAACATCAGGGTTGCCAAAACCGGCCTGGGCCTCGGCACGGGCTGTGGCAAAGGCATTGGCCAGAGTAGCCTGGGAATGGACAATCTTCATCCCCCGTCCACCACCACCGGCAGTGGCTTTGATGATAACCGGAAAGCCGATTTTTTTGGCTATTTTAACCGCCTCTTCCACTGTCTTAACATTCTCTTTAGTGCCGGGCAGAATCGGCACACCATGCTCGAT
>CAZRKG010000048.1:6736-12940 GCA_964600635.1 uncultured Geobacter sp.
CGGCAGATGGCCCGATAAAGGCAATGCCGCACTGCTCGCAGATCTCGGCAAACTTGGCGTTTTCCGAAAGGAAACCATAGCCGGGATGGATCGCTTCAGCATCGGTCAGTTCTGCCGCACTGATGATGGCATTGATATTCAGGTAGCTCTGGCTGCTGGGAGCAGGGCCTATGCAGACCGATTCATCGGCCAGCCTGACATGCAGGGAGTCTGCATCAGCAGTGGAGTAGACCGCCACGGTCTTGATCCCCAGTTCTTTGCAGGCCCGTATGACCCTGATGGCTATTTCACCTCGGTTTGCAATTAAAATTTTATGGAACATTGCCTACTCCTAAAGTTTTTCAATCTCAAAGAGCGGTTGACCAAACTCCACAGCCTGGGCATTTTCAACACAGATGCTGATGATTTTACATTTAAATTCCGCCTCAATTTCATTAAACAGCTTCATTGCCTCCACCAGGCAGAGTATCTGACCTTTTTCCACTACCTGCCCAACCTCTACATAGGGATCTGACTCTGGTGAGGCAGCATGGTAGAAGGTGCCAACAATTGGCGAATTGATGGTTTCACCCTTGGGGCCTTCATCAACCACTGCAACAGGAGCAGCAGCCTGAACCGTGGCAGCCGGTACTGCCGGTGCCGGCATCGCCACAGGTGCCGACATAAAGGTTGGTGTGGCTGCCATCTGCACTACCTCGGTCCGCTGGCCACGCTTGATAACAATCTTTTCTTCAGCGTTATCCATCTCAAATTCAGTAATATCAGTCTCTGTAATCATCTTTACCAGGTGCTTCAGGTCTTTTACATCCATTGTTGTTGATCTCCTTTTACGGTTTTTACAGAAATTTTAACTGCTTTGGTACTTTGGTCAGGACTTTACAACCATCAGTTGTTACAGCCACCATATCTTCTATTCTGACACCAGCTATGCCGGGCAGATAAATACCAGGTTCTATTGTAATCACCATTCCTTGTTCCAGCACAGTCTCACCTTTTGGTGAAACCGTTGGCTTTTCATGTATTTCCAGCCCGACACCATGCCCCAGACCATGACCGAAATATTCACCAAACCCCTGGGCCTTAATATGATCTCGGGCTATGGCATCCAGATCCTTGCAACTTATGCCTGGTCTGACCGCAGCAACTGCCAGGTCATGGGCCTCAAGTACAGTCTGATAGATCTGCTGCTGCTTCTGGCTGATATTGCCAATTGCAACTGTCACAGTTTCATCCGAACAATAACCATCCCTGATTGCACCATAGTCAATGGTGACCAGCTCACCTGACCGGATCAGTTTATCGGAAGCACGGCCGTGGGGCATGGCACCACGCTCGCCAGATGCAACGATAAAATCAAAGCTGCGACCTTCTGCCCCCTTGCGACGCATCTCAAACTCAAGTTGCAGGGCAAACTCCGTCTCTTTTATGCCAGGCTGTAATAGTGGCAGACAGCTTAACAGCGACTCTGATGACAGAGTTGCCACCTCTTCCAGCTTCTGAAGCTCCAGCCCATCCTTGCTGCTGCGGATTTCATCCAGCTCTGGCCCGATCGGAACCAGTTCCACCCCAGGCAGTAGTTCATGCAGTTTCTGGTGGTTCTGAAACGATGTGTGGACAGCCTCAAAACCAAGTCTGGTTGCACTGGCTTGCTGCACAAGTTCTGCAACCCGATTCATCCGTTGAGGATATTCCACCACCTCAAATCCACTCACCTCATCCCTGGCCTGGGTTGTATAACGTGAGTCACAAATAAACCAGCCCCCTTGCAATGACAGCAGAAGGGAACCTTCAGAACCGGTGAAGCCTGCCAGGTAGTGCAGATTCACCGGATGTTCAATCAGCAGCAAGTCAAGCTGATCAGCCTCAAAGATGCTCTGTAGCCTGTATCGCCTGCTTTTTAGCATAACTTAAACTGCTTTCTCAAGATGATTCGACAAAATCCAGTGAATTCCATAGCACAAACAACTAATCTTTAATCTTGTTAAAAAGTGCCTGCAAACCAAGCAGGTAACTGTCCAGACCAAAACCGCAGATCTGACCCAAGGCCAGCGGGGCCAGATAACTATGGTGTCTGAACTGTTCACGGCTATGGATGTTTGAGAGGTGAACCTCCACAAAGGGCAGGCCAATTGCGACAAGGGCATCACGCAGGGCAACGCTGGTATGGGTATAGGCAGCAGGGTTGATCAGGATGCCATTGTAACAACCAGCAGCCTGTTGGATGGCATCCACCAAAGCACCTTCTGTGTTAGACTGAAAAAATTCAAGCTGGCAACCCAGCTCTATTGCCAGGTCTGTAAGGTGGCTGTTAATCTCACTTAAGGTCAGACTACCGTAAATTTCAGGCTCACGCATGCCCAGCAGATTAAGATTCGGGCCATGCAACACAAGGATATTCATCTTTAACCCACCGTTTCCACCAGTTGCAGTGCCTTGCTGCGTAGTACAAAACGGGCCTTGCCAAGATTACCCTGTCTTGCCAGCACAAAGGCAGCAAAGAACTCATCACTAAGCACACGTACCACAACACGGGCATTGGTAGTGGTAATAATGCTTTCCTCCATCTCACCTGCCCCCAGCAGATCTGTGGCGTTTCTGATCTCATTGATTACAGTACCAAACTGAACCACAATAGCCTGTACATCAAAATCCAGATCTTTGCTGATCACTTCATCAATGGCAATGCAGTCATAGCCCATCAGCATTACGGCATAACCGCCATCCACCTGATGCAACATCGATGTCAGCAGCTCTTTCAGTTGCATTCCCGTAACCTCTGGATATTACTCAGCCATCCCTCCAACGCAGCAAGCTTGGCCTGCCTGGCAGCATCAACAGCAGGTTCTTCAACAACAGGCGACGTTTCAACGGCCAGAGACTTTTCCAGCTCAGCCAGTTTGGCAGCAACTTCCTGATTAGCGGGATCTTTGGCAGCAAGATTGCTGTAAATCTCCATCGCCTTTTCAGGGAAACCCTGGGAAAGATACAGTTCTGCCAGTGTGGTGGTATCAAGCGGATCCTGACTAGTGGCAAAGGCATTTAAAGGAGCAGACAGATCTTGCGGCAGCTCCAGTTCCTGCGGTGGTTCCAGCTCATCTGGCTTGATTTCAGGTGCAGACACAGACTCCAGATCTGTTTCGACTCCAGCCTCCTGGAAATCAAAAATTGCACCTGACCAGGGATCACCAACAGGCTGCCCGTCAACTGGCTCTTCATCTTCTTCTGTATACTCTTCCAGCAGGTCCAGAATATCATCATCGGCAAGCTCGATCAGCTCCAGGTCATCTTCTTCATCCAGGGCATCAAGCTGTATTCTGGTCAACTGAGTGTCAGGAACCAGTTCCAACAGGGTTTCCAGGGCAACACGGGCCTGTTCAGGCTGGCCGTTTTCCTTATAAATACCTGCCAGAAGCTGTTGTGCCTCATCGTGCTCTGGCATGGCGATGGTAACCGCTTCAAGGGCCTGCTGACATTCCTGCTGCAACCCGGCACTATTACAGATCCTTGCCAGGGCCATCTGTCCTGATACATACAGCGGGGATCTGGCGACCCCCTTGCGGGCCAGTTCCAGGGCTTCGTCTGTTCTGCCTGCCTGTAACAGCAGCTCCGCCAATGGTGCAAAGCAATAGGAGCAGGGATTGGATTTTAATATTTCCTGGTATCTGCTGATCCCGTTTTCAGTGTGTTCTGCCAACGCTTGCATAGCTGCCTTCACCTCCTGGTGCAACATAACTCTGCCAGACTGGTCGGGG
Organism: uncultured Geobacter sp.; assembly: GCA_964600635.1. Taxonomy (GTDB): domain Bacteria; phylum Desulfobacterota; class Desulfuromonadia; order Geobacterales; family Pseudopelobacteraceae; genus Trichlorobacter. Next base: position 10,489 of record CAZRKG010000048.1, read on the forward strand.
TGATTTGATAAAAACTGTAATCACCAATCCCCCTGTTACAAACATATTGCAGGTTGCCAGAGTAGTTTTTCTTGTCATTTACCAATGCAGCAGCCAGCTTATCCCGAGAAACATCAGGGGGAACAGTGGGCAGCCCCAGTTGGCCGAGCAGTTGCACAATCCGGCTGACATCCTCTGCTGTGCAATCACCCTTATGTCTGGAAATCTCCGCTGCCAATGTCATGCCGATCGCCACTGCTTCACCATGCACCAGACCGCTGTAACCAGACAGCAGTTCAAAGGCATGGCCCAGGGTATGACCGTAATTAAGCACTGCCCGCAGGCCGGATTCTTTTTCATCCTGTTCAACCACCCTGGCCTTGATTCTGCAACAGAGGGCCACAACCTCAGACAACAGCTCTGTATTAAGGCTCTGCAATTGTGGAATGCTGGCTTCCAGCAGCTCAAACAGCCCTGCATCCAGCACTACACCATATTTGATAACTTCCGCCAGACCAGCCAGGTAATGCCTTTCTGACAAGGTCTGCAAGGTATCAAGATCAGCAACCACAAGGCGGGGTTGATAAAAGGCACCAATCAGGTTTTTACCGGCAGGATGATCAATGCCGGTCTTGCCCCCCACGCTGCTGTCCACCTGGGCCAGCAGGGTTGTAGGCACCTGCACAAAGGGGATGCCACGCAGAAAGGTTGCCGCTGCAAAACCGGCCAGATCCCCCACCACACCGCCACCCAACGCAACGATAAAGGAATGGCGATCAACCTGGGCCTGAATCAGTTGGTCATAGATCAGGCCCAGACTCTGGCTGTTTTTATGCTCTTCACCATCCGGCACGATGATCCGGGCGGTTTTGTAGCCTGCCCTGGCAAGGGCAGCCAGAGCTATATCTCCGTAAAGGGGGTCCACAACAGGGTTGGTAATCAGGGCGGCGGTGCCGGAAAGGCCGACAGCTTTGCAACTGTCACCAAGACAGGGTAAAAGCCCTGTGTCGATCAGGATATTGTAGGAGCGGGAATCAAGCTGGATAGGAACGGTTTTCACGTGTTTACTGACCTTTATTTCTGCAAAGTCTGGTAAAATGTAATAATTTCAGCCAGAACATCTTCCAATGTTTTACCTGTGGTGTCAATTCTAATGTCAGCATCAGCATAAAACCGTTTCCGTTCTGACAGAATCCGTTTCAGGCGATGTTCCGGCGGCTCTTCTCCATGCAAAAGCGGACGATCATCAGTACCAGACAGCCGTTTAGTCAGTTCCTCAAGTGTGGCGGTCAGGTTAACCACCGCACCGATCTGTCTAAGCAGCCTTCTGTTCTCATCCCGCAGCACAACCCCGCCACCAGTGGCAATTACTACCCTGCCCTGCCCTGGTTGCTTATCCGCACGTTCAGCCAGTTCAGCCAGAACAGCAGATTCCAGGTTGCGGAAGGCTTCTTCGCCATCCTCTGCAAAGATCTGGTTTATGCTTTTACCGGCCTTGTTGACAATCATGACATCCAGATCAACAAAGCGATAGTCAAGGCGGGCTGCAAGCATCTGGCCCAAACTGCTTTTACCGCTGCCCATCGGCCCGGTCAGCACCAGAGAAGCTGCCATCAGAAGCCCCTGGTGGCAGCACGGTAGGCCGCCATGTTACGCCTGATCTCTTCCAGTGAATCGCCACCAAACTTTTCCTGCAATGCTGATACCAGTTCAATCGCCACCACCGCTTCAGCCACTACCAGGGCAGCAGGCACAGCACAGGTGTCTGAACGCTCCACCGATGCCTCAAAGGGCTGCCGGCTATCAATATCCACCGAAGCAAGGGGGGTATACAGTGTGGGAATCGGCTTCATGGCTGCTCGTAAAACCAGTGCTTCACCATTAGACATTCCACCTTCTAAGCCACCGGCATGGTTGGTCTTACGGTAATAGCCGCTGTAGGCCTCAGTTGCAAGGGGACCATCAGACCAGCAGATCTGATCATGCACCTGGGAGCCTGGCCGGCGGGTAGCCTCAAAGCCAAGGCCCACCTCCACCCCTTTAATGGCCTGGATGCTCATCAAGGCCATGCAGAGCCGTGCATCCAGCTTCCTGTCCCACTGCACATGGCTGCCAAGACCGGGGGGCAGCCCCAGCACCTGCACCTCCACCACACCACCCAGGGTATCTCCAGCCGCCTTGGTATGGTCAATCAGACGCTTCATCTCCAGCTCTGCATCAGGGTCACAGCAGAACAGCTCAGATGCTGCTGCCCGCTGCCACTGCTGTTGATACGGCTCTTCGGAAGTTTCAGCAGCTATGCCACCCACCTCTTGCACCAGGCCACCGATTTTGATCTCCAGCACCTCCAGGGCTTCCGACAGCATCGGATCGCCCACCTGGTCGCCCGGCCGCAACCCCTTGTCGCGAATCCCCACGATCACCGGCAGGCTGGCCCGCACCGTTACCAGCGCGAAGCCATCCAGCCGGGTGA
>CAZRKG010000048.1:12950-14180 GCA_964600635.1 uncultured Geobacter sp.
CCCCACCGCAACCCGTACCGCTGTTTCACGGGCACTGGAACGCTCCAGAATATTTCTTACATCTCGGTGGCTGTATTTCATGGCACCGGTCAGGTCAGCATGACCAGGGCGGGGACGGGTCACGGCCTCGGCTTTACCTTCATCCTCCGCCATGGGAGACATCTTCTCCTGCCAATTCTCCCAATCGCGATTTTTTACCACCAGTGTAATTGGTGATCCCAAGGTCTTGCCCCAACGCACACCGGACAGAATCTGCACCTGATCCCGCTCTATCTTCATCCTGTCACCACGACCATAGCCCTGTTGTCTGCGGGCAAGCTGGCTGTTAATCGCCTCTTCTGTCAGCGGCAACCCTGCTGGAAGCCCTTCTATAATTGCTGTCAACTGTGGGCCGTGGGATTCTCCGGCAGTAAAATAACGCATAGGTTGCAACTCCTTTATCCAATGGTTTTCAGATGGTTATGTTAATTCGTGGTTAAGATGGCAGATCTCCGCAGTGGTTTTCATCCCAGACGCAATTCATCAAGGGAGAGATAATAGCCAGGCAAAAAATGTTCCATGAAATAGGCTACTTCCGGCAACGGATTTTTACGTAATATCTCAAGTTGCTCTTCAGCAGCCCGCTTGAATTCAAGGTTGCCTGATTTCTCCTCCTCAATACATTTAATCAGGGCGGCAATTTTATCTGCTGCCTTCACAACCGGCTGATACTGCCCATCTTGTTCTTCAAAGAAAAACAGCGGCTCATAAACATCAGCCAGTTCTGGCGGCAGCATACCCAGCAGCTTACGACGGGCACGATCCTCAAGCTGATGAAATGAATGCTTGAAATCATGGTTAAAATGCTTGACCGGCGTAGGCATATCTCCGGTAAAGATCTCACTGGCATCGTGGAAAATGGCATACAAAGCCGCCAGACCAGGGTCAAGCTTACCATCAAAGTAGCTGTTCCTGATCACCACCAGGGCATGGGCCAGCAGAGCCACATCAAGGGAATGCTCCTTTATGTTCTCTGTCTGGGTGTTCCGCATCAATCCCCAGCGGTTGATGTACTGCATCCGTGCCAGAAAAGCGAAGAAATCATAACGTATTTTGTTTTCTTGTTGGTTGTTTTGTTTCATTTGACCTGCTCTGTTTGGTTTAAGTTTGTTGCGGAAACCAACTGTATCAAAATGTTGCAGCTAAAGTTTCAGCCAAGATTACCATAAAAACCGGCTGCTTGTGCAAAGC
>CAZRKG010000049.1:0-13773 GCA_964600635.1 uncultured Geobacter sp.
AAACGACACCCTTTTTCAGTGCAGAACAGCTCCACCGCTCTGATCATACCCAGGTTGCCTTCTGCAATCAGATCCAGAAACGGCAGACCCCGATTCTGGTAGCGTCTGGCAATGCTGACCACCAGCCTCAGGTTGGCCTCAATCATCCTGTTTTTGGCATCTTTATCACCTGCTGCAACCTGGAGGGCCAGTTCTTTTTCTGATTCTGCATCAAGCAAATTGATGCGTTGAATATCACGCAGATAGAGTTTAACCGGATCAGCCAGGCTGTCCAGTTCGCCAGGCTCCAGCAGATTCAGCAGGTCGGGATTTTTTTCTGAACCATGTTCAGGGTTTTCGGAGATATTTTCCGGCTCAAGGATCTCATCAAGCAGGGCATCAGCACTGTTATTCTCCTGAGCTAAAGGCATCATTAAACCGGCAGTTGCCAGCCCTGCTGCCCGATCAGTGGAACAAAACGGCAATTGATACCACTTTCCTGCACCAGACTGCCGTCAGCCTCCTTACGGATTCTGATCAGTGTCTGGCTGGATTCATCACCCACCGGAATAACCAGCCTGCCGCCTGGTGCCAACTGTTCTGCCAGGGTTTCCGGTATTGCTGGAGCACCGGCAGTTACAATTATGGCATCATAGGGCCCTTCTTCCGGCCAGCCCAGGGTGCCATCCCCTACTTTTATATTTACGTTAAGCAGATGCAGCGAATCCAGCACCTTGCGGGCCTGCAACACCAGAGGGCGGATCCGTTCCACCGTAAAGACCCTACGCACCAGGCTGGCCAGTATGGCGGTCTGATAGCCGGAACCGGTGCCGATCTCCAGCACATGGTCATTGGGTTTCAGCTCCAGCAACTCTGTCATAAGAGCCACTATGTATGGTTGTGAGATTGTCTGTTTTTCACCAATCGGCAGGGGACCGTCACTGTAGGCATTGGCTGCCATCGCCTCCTGGACAAAGCGATGGCGGGGAATTTTCAGCATGGCATCAATCAGCCGATTGTCACTGATACCTCGACCAATGACCTGCTCCTGCACCATCCGTTTACGGGCTATTTCGAAGTTTACCAAGGCTGTACCTCAATGAAGAATCAGGTCAAATACACAGAGTAGCTGACGGCATTGCAGAATCAGGCCATCTGCCATGTTTTCAGCTCCTCAAAGGCACGGTAGTTGGTTAAATCCAGGTGCAGCGGGGTAAGTGAGGCATGGCCAAGGCCAACGGCGTGGAAGTCTGTCCCTTCATCATCCATAAAGCTTGGCTCTTCACAACCGATCCAGTAGTACTTTCTGCCACGGGGATCGGTTTTATCAACAATTTTGCCAATAAAGGAACGCTTGCCCTGGCGGGTCAGCATTAACGGCTTAATCTGTTCAAAGGGCAGATCAGGAATATTGAGGTTCAGAAAGGTTCCCGCCGGCAGTCCGTTTTTTATGATCTGGCTGGCTACTTCTGCTGCCAGTCTGCCTGCATCTGTAAAATGATCCGATGTATTAAAGGTAGCCAGGGAGACCGCCAGGGAGGGGATTCCCATCAGGTTAGCCTCCATTGCTGCCGCCACTGTACCGGAATAGGTGATGTCATCCCCCATGTTGCCACCGTGGTTGATGCCTGAAATCACCAGATCAGGCTTGTGGAGCAACAGGCTGTGGATACCCATGTTAACGCAGTCCGTAGGGGTGCCATCAACGGCATACCAGCCTTCCCGCAGCTCAAATACCCGCAGGGGAGAATAGAGGGTCAGGGAATGGCCTGCGGCACTTCTTTCACGGTCAGGTGCCACCACCGTGACCCGACCCAAATCTGAAAGGGCTTCCGCCAATGCCTTGATGCCTGGTGAACCGATACCATCATCGTTGGTAACAAGTATCTCCATAAGTCAGCTCTACAGCTTTACCTTTGGCAGGTTTTTCAGGGATTCCTGTACCATCTCTGCCGGATATTCGTAATCCTCCAGATTACCGGCCAGGTAATTGTCATAGGCGGTCATGTCCATAAAACCATGACCAGAAAGATTAAACAGGATTGTCCGCTCCTTGCCTTCTTCCCTGGCCAGCATCGCTTCATCAATGGCAGCCCGCACAGCGTGGGATGCCTCTGGTGCCGGTACAATCCCTTCGTGTTTGGCAAAGGTCAGTGCCCCTTCAAAGCAGGCGGTCTGCATCATGGCACGGGCCTCAATCAGACCAGCTTCATAAAGTTGTGAAACCAGCGGGGAAGCACCGTGGTAACGCAGTCCGCCGGCATGGATGCCAGGGGGCATGAAGTCATGGCCCAGTGTATACATCTTGGCAATTGGCCCCAGTCTGGCAGTATCACCATAATCAAAATCATAGACCCCTTTGGTCAGCGTAGGGCAGGAGGCTGGCTCCACCGCCAGGCAACGGACATTTTTACCAGCGGCTTTTTCTGAAAGAAACGGGAAGACCAGACCGGCAAAGTTTGAACCACCACCGCAACAGGCTATCACCACATCAGGGTAATCATTCGCCAGCTTCAGTTGCTCCAGAGCCTCCAGGCCGATCACTGTCTGGTGGGTGCAGACATGGTTCAACACACTACCCAGGGCATAGTTGGTATCGTCATGGCTGGCAGCATCCTCCACCGCTTCTGAAATAGCCAGACCAAGGCTGCCGTTTGAGTCTGGATTTTCTGCCAGTGCCGCCCGTCCGGCATTGGTCTTGTCAGAAGGGGAAGGATGTACCGTAGCGCCCCACATCTGCATCATGGATTTACGGTAAGGCTTCTGAAAGTAGGAGACTTTAACCATATATACCGTACACTCAAGGCCAAACAGACCACAGGCCAGGGCCAGTGAGCTGCCCCATTGGCCGGCTCCGGTCTCTGTTGCCAGCCGCCTGATGCCGGCCTGCTTGTTGTAATAGGCCTGGGCAATGGCAGAGTTGGGTTTGTGGGAGCCTGCCGGAGAAACACCTTCATATTTATAGTAGATCCTGGCCGGGGTACCCAGGGCCTTTTCCAGGCGATGGGCACGGTACAGCGGAGATGGTCGCCACATGGTATAGATTTCACGTACCTGTTCAGGAATATCAATCCAGCGTTGGTTTGACATCTCCTGCTCCAGGATGGCAGGTGGGAAGATAGCCAGAAGCTCTTCCGGTGTAACCGGCTGACCGGTCTGGGGAGAGATTACAGGTGCCAGAGGGCCTGGCAGATCAGGGATAATATTATACCATTGGGTAGGGATTTTATCTTCCGGCAAGTAGATTTTAGTCTGCACTACTGACTTCCTCCTGATTTAAACTGATTTTATTCATTCCAGATTATCTTCAATTCTGATCAGACGGCTTTTCTCTGCAATAAAGTCAAACTGGTCGATCTCTTCCAGTGCTGCCCTGATGGCACCTTCCCTGGCTTCATGGGTCATAATCACAATCGGCACCGCCTGACCACCGTTATGGCGGGCGGTCTGCACCATTGATTCTATACTGATGTTGTTTTTGCCAAGCACACCGGCAATGCCGGCCAGCACACCAGGCTGATCCAGGGCTGTAAAGCGAAGCATGAAGCTGGTGATAATATCTGACATAGGTTTAAGCGGCAGGCTGATGACATATTCATCATGGAACCCAAGCGGTGCTCGACGGCGGCTCTGGATACCGGCCCTGATGCTGCGAGCCAGTGCCACCATATCACCCACAATGGCACTGGCAGTGGGGTTTTGTCCGGCACCACGGCCATGAAACATCACCGGCCCCACAAAGTCGCCGGACAGGCGGATGGCGTTAAAGACTCCGTTTACATCAGCCATCGGGCTTTGCAGCGGTACCATTGTAGGATGAACCCGCAGCTCCAGTTGGCCCTCAAGCAATTTGGCTATGGCCAGCAGTTTAATCCGGTAACCAAACTCCTCGGCATAGCTTATGTCAATCCCGCTGATTTCCGTAATCCCCTCGGTATGGATGGCGTTGAAATCCACCCTGGTGCCAAAGCAGAGGGAGGCCAGAACAGCCAGTTTGTGGGCTGTATCAGTACCATCAACATCAAAGGTGGGGTCTGGCTCGGCATAGCCCAGTTCTTTGGCATTTTGCAGCACTTCGTTAAAATCAGCCCCTTCCTGCGTCATGCGGGTCAGAATATAATTGCAGGTACCGTTCATAATGCCAAAGGCAGTGCTGAAGCGGTTACCGGACAGGTTACCCTTAATGGCTGCCAGTACAGGGATGCCACCTCCAACCGCTGCCTCAAACTGGATCTCCACCCCCTTACGGGCAGCGGCAGCGTAGATCTCATCACCATGCAGTGCCAGCAGGGCCTTATTGGCAGTAACCACATGCTTACCTGCCTCAATCGCCTTCAACACAAAGCTGCGGGCAGGTTCATAACCGCCAATCAGTTCAATTACAATGCTGATTTCAGGATCATTGAAAATATCATCAACGCTGGTGGTTAAAAGGGCCGGATCAACCTTGACACCACGGTCAGAGGTTATATCCAGATCCGCTATTTTTTTAAGGCTGATCTCTATGCCGGTTTTATGGCTGACCAACTCCCCGTTTTCCTGCAAAAGCCTGACCACTCCGGCACCAATGTTGCCAAAACCGATCAGGCCGACTTTTATCTGATCCATATCCTGTTTACTCCGTTCCGGTCTGTTTGGCACAGGCTTCCAGATCATCCAGAATACCGTTTACAAAGGCCGGGGATTCTTTATCACCATATTTTTTTGCAATCTCGATTGCTTCGTTAATACTGACTTTTTTGGGGATTTCCGGCCTGAACAAAAGCTCAAAGGCCGCAACCCGCATAATATTCAGATCAACCCGTGGCATACGGGTAAGAGTCCAGTTTTTAGAACGGGCTGTAATCGCCTGGTCAATCTGTTCGCGATTTTCCAGCACCCCCTGAACCAACCCTTCCGCAAATTCACGGATTTTATCCTGCACCTCGCTGGTTTCCCGAAAGTTATGCACAAGCTCCCGCCAGTTGCCCTGCTGGGTGTCCTGGGCATAGAGTATTTGCAGGGCCAGCTCCCGCCCTTCGCGTCGCAGTCCCATTTACTTAAGTGCCCTGATTACGTTGATAGTTTCAATGGCACCCATTGCAGCCTCAAAACCTTTGTTACCGGCCTTGGTGCCAGCCCGCTCCACCGCCTGTTCAATTGTGTTAGTGGTCAGTACTCCAAAAATAACCGGCAGGCCGCTGGCAAGGGAAACCGACGCAATCCCTTTTGATACCTCGGCTGAAACATAATCGAAATGGGGTGTAGCTCCACGGATAACCGCACCCAGGCAGATAACAGCATCGTACTTGCCAGAAGCAGCCATGGCACTGGCTGTCAGGGGTATCTCAAAGGCACCAGGGATACGGACAACCGTAATATCATCTTCTGATGCACCATGACGCACCAGGGCATCAATGGCCCCCTCCAGCAGGCGGTCGCTGATGAAGCTGTTAAAACGGCTGACTATAATCCCGAAGGACAGTCCTTTTGCATCAAGATTTCCTTCAATGTAGTTGGGCATTTGTATCTCCTGTTGCATTCTTGTAAACTGATGCCTGCCGTGTAAATCGAGTTAATATAACATAACCAGTCAGACTCTGGTGATTAAAATCAAGGGTTCTGTGTCTTAATCCTGAGGCTGTTTGGGTTTTCACAGACCTTCAGTGCTTCAGCGTATTCAATCAATCCATCTTTAATCAGTCGGTTAAGACAGATATCCAGCGATGCGTATTCATCAATGGACTGCTGGAACATGGTCCTGATCTGATGAATCCTGTTCTCGCGGATCATACTCTTGATCCGTGGTGAGCTGGATAGATGTTCATAGGCCAGCACCATCCCCCGTTTGCGATAGGCTGGTACCAGTCGCTGACTGATGCAAAGCAGCAGGCTTTCAACAAGCTGCCCACGGATCAGTTCCTGCTTCTCAGCCGGACAAATATCTATCACCCTCTCCAGTGCGTTGGTGGTGTTGCTGGCATGGAGGGTACTGATTACCAAGTGGCCTGAACTTGCGGCCTGGACAGCAATCTCAAAGCTATCTGCATCCCGCATCTCTCCAATCACAATCACATCCGGTGCCTGCCGGAAGATATGCTTCAAACCTTCTTTAAAGGATTTCGTGTCACGGCCCAGTTCACGCTGGTTAACATTGCTGTGCTTGTGCTTGTGGAGGAACTCAATCGGGTCTTCCAGGGTGATAATGTTACATTTACGGTTACGGTTAATGAAATCCACCATGGCGGCAATTGTGGTGCTTTTACCATGTCCGGTGGGACCACATACAAGAATCAGCCCCTGTTTACTGTGCAAAAACTGTGACATATCATCTACAAAACCCAGCTTGGAAAGGGTGGGAATCCGATCTGCAATACTACGGATTGCAATGGAGATGGAAGAACGCTGACGGTAGGCATTTACCCTGAAACGGCCAATATCCGGCTTCAGAATTCCAAAATCCACCTCGCTCTGCTGCATAAAGGTAATCCATTGTGCCTCTGTCATCAACGCTCTGGCCAGTTCCTCCACCGCTGCCGGTGTCAGTTGAGGCAATGGCAACCGTTCAACCTCGCTATTAACCTTCAGGCAGGGGGCAAGTCCGGCAGAAATAAGCAGGTCAGCAGCCTGTCTGTCCACCAGTATTCGCAGGAACTGATCCACGCCAGATAACTCACCGGACGGGCCTGCTCCAACCATCTCTCTGGCAACGGTTGTACCCGCAACATAGGTGGACGGCGGATAGGGATGCTGCGACAGGTATGTAATAAACTGCTGAATCTGTGTACTGGGGGCGGTCACCGGCTGCACCTTGCAGCCCAGAATGAACTCCAGTTCATTGTGGACCACGCTATCTTTAGGGTCTGTCATGGCAACAAACAGCAGCTTGGGTGATTTCATCACCGGCAAGATGTCCAGACGGGTAATCAGATCAAGCGTAATCCCCTGAAACGCCATCGGCTCAATGTTAATATTAAAGAGATCTATTGAAGGGGTCTGGTAGTAATCCTTCAGAAACTCCAACAGGTTATCAGTGGTGATATAGCCCAGTTGAACCAGGATAGATCCGAGTTTATCACCGGTCTGGGCCTGTCTTTTAAGGGCGATCTCCAACTGTTGTTCGCTGATCAGCCCTGACTTGATAAACTGATCACCAATTCTTCTTTCAGTTTTTGTTACATTTGCCTTCTGCATAGTATCTCCTGTCTAACGCTTTATAATGTATTGCTTTAAATCAGCACATTTTATACCAGAATATAATTACTGATATACGGCAATCTGGTGTTATGTGTCAATCTGAACCCTACCAAAAAGGCCGCAATATTATTGACCAGATAGCTAGTGTGATAAATGACAACGGTATGCCGATCCCCAGCAACATTGTAACCAGAGGTGGATCAAGGTCATTATCAACCGCAATAATTCCGGCTGTAATCATCGGTGCCATGGCTGCCTCAAACAGCGTCACCTGTATGGCCGAGCCACGCAGCCCCAGCAGTCCAACATAAATCAGCGTTAAAACAGCCGGTGCCAGAACAAGTTTAAAGCCCAGTCCCGCAGCCAGACGCAGTTTAAGCCCTTGCAGGGAAAGCATCCGTAACTGGAAGCCGACTGAAACCAGTGCCAGTGGCGATACAGTATCAGCCAGTTTACGCAGCACCAGGGTCAGCCATTCGGGAAATGGAAAAGGTCGCAACAACAGGGCCAGCACCATGGCCTGAAAAGGAGGGAAAAGCAGAATCTTGCGGGGGATACCTGCCAGGGAGCTATTGCCGGATGAGTAGGCCGAGGCCACCAGCACCCCCAGGGTGGAAAGCACCATAAAACTGCCCAACTGATCTGCCAGAATACCAACGCCGATCAGTTCATGTCCGTAATATGCCTCAATCATCGGCAGCCCCACAAAGGAGGTATTGCCAAGCCCACCAAGCAGAATCAAAGCACCAACAGTACGGCGTGGCAACTGCAACAACTTGCCCAGTAGTATGAAAAAACCCCATGAAAGCAGAAACAGCAGCCAGGGCATCAGCGGTGTCATGATCATGCTGAAATCAAAGGGGATGCTGTGCAGATACAGTAGTGCCGCTGCTGGCAGGGCAACATGAATTACATAGCCGTTGAGGGCTGTGGGTGTGTTTTCAGGAAAACGGCCTGTCTTGCGTAACAGCAGCCCAGCCAGCAGGCAGACCACCATCAGCACGATGTTACCCATCTAGCGTACCTCCAGTTGCAGCAGCTCGGCCTCACTTCTCAGCTCTGGCCGATACATGGGCCAGATGGCTGTGGGCAGGGCGGTCACAGAACCCTTCAGTTCAGGATGAATGACATAGCTGAACTGATGCTGGCCTGCTGGCAGGCGGTTGATGAACCATGCCTGCATGGTATCCCTGCTTTCATGGTGGCTGTACCAGCCAATGTAACGGGCTTCATCAGCATAACGCAGATCAGTGTTGGTTCTACGCAGCTCAGAACCGGCCGGCAGATAATCCTCCAGCACCAGATACTCCTGATCTGCCCTGCTCCTGACCGTCAGACGAACCTCCAGATCCTGGCCTGGCTCCACTGTCTCACCAGGTTGCAGGGGATGGTACTCGTGCCGCCATCTGCCATTATCATTGACGGAACTGATTCTGTAGATCTTGCGGCTGATGGTCAGATCCTGGCTGCTTTCCGTCTGCTCCACCGGCACAAGGTAGTGCAGGTTGACCCCAAGCCAGGCCAGACCGTGCTGGCCTTCCTTCTCCAGCCTGATTCTGTTTTCGCCATTTGAAGCTGGCAGAACCAGTCTGCTTTCACCCTTTACAAGCCTGCCCTGCTCCACCTGATACTGCTGCACCGGTTTATCATTCAGCAACAGTCTGGCAGTGTAGCTGGCCTGATTTAACTGCCGTGCAGCAACATATTCCGACAAGGCTATTACGCTGGCAGCAGAACTGGCGGTGCTTCGCCACCAGCCCCCCTGCTGATGCCTGCTCAGGTAACGGGCCAGTTTATCTGCCAAGGGCTGCCGTGGACTTATTCTGGCGGTGGCCGCCAGCAGATCGGCAGTAACCTCTGTACTGCTGTTACCCAGGAACCGGTTGCCATCATCCATTGCCAGCCAGGCCGCTTCATTATCATGCTGTAACTGGCTGAACAGATTCGCAAGCAGATCAAGGGCCTGTTCCTGCCTGCCCTGATTGGCCAGTGCCTCAGCAAAGGCGATCCTGGCAACCGGGGACAGCTCTGCCTGAGCAGTAAGCAGCTTCTGTTTTATCAGGGTATTACTACCACCGTGGGCAGTAAACGCACGGTACAGCAGGGCAGCCTGATCCGGCTTAATAGTGGTGCTTTGCAACATCTGCTCCAGGGCAGACTTGCCGTTCTGTAAAACCGCCTGATTCAGCTCCAGACCGGCCTTGTCAGCCAGGGCCAATCCCTGCATCACCAGGGCGGTCAGTTGGGGACTGGTATTATCATTCTTCCACCAACCCCAGCCACCATCATCATGTTGAAGATCTTCCAACTGTTTCAGGCTTTTATTCACCACAAGCGGCAGTTTTTCCTGCAATCCGGCTGGCAGGCTGAAACCCTGATTCTGTAGCAGATGCAGGGCATAGGCCGCAGGCACAAAGCGGGCAACGGTCTGCTCTGTGCAGCCGTATGGGAAATCAATCAGACGCTCCAGGGCCGGAATCAGGTTATCCGCCAGGTTGGAGGAGAAGTTGACAATGATGTTGCCGCTGTCAGCCAGGGCAGTTTCAGGCAGTGTCAGGGTATGCAGTGCCTGGCCTGTCTGGAGTGCAATTGCCGCAGACTGTTCACGCTGCAAGGCTTTGGGCAGAACCGGCAGACTAAGCTCCAGACTGTCCCTGCCATTATCACCAAAGGCGGAATGTTTGATGGTTGCAGCTCCGGCCTGCTCTGCCTTCACTGTCATTTCCTGCCGTAGTGAGCCACCGGCTGGCAGATTTCCGCTGTATTCCGGGGCAGACAGCAAGGTCAGGCCGGTTGTCTCAAAGCGACCCTTGACCTGCTGTTCCTGATCACTGGCATCATTCAGGATACTCGGGATCATCAGTTCATCACCCACCACCATAAAGCGGGGCGGGGCCAGGCGGGCCATGAACGGAAGACGGCTGATAAAGCTGGTCTGGCCGCTGCCAAAATAGCTGTTGCTGGTATGGCCCATTGCGGTTGCCCGCCATCTGGTCAGGTTATCGGGCAGTTGCACCTGTGCTGTCACCTGCCCATCAGCACCACTGGCTAAAACCGGAATCCAGCCAGCAGTATCCCTGAAATCCTTACGGACTTTAACCCCTTCCAGACCCTCATCCAGCGACATAGCTGCAACCCTGTCCTTGGCAGCACCACCCAGGTAAAGCCTGGGGAAGGAGTAGATTGTCCGCACCAGATGATCCCGACGACCGTGGAAGAAAATGTAGATCTCTTCCCTTGTTTCCGGTGCCAGTGCAAAAATCGCCTCATCCACCACCGCCAGGGAAAGCTCTGCCGGTACTGGTCTACCTTCGGCTTTGGTGGTGATTCTGATCAGTGCGGTGTCACCAGGGGCGTAAACTTCCTGCTCCGGCTCCAGCTCCAGCTCCAGCTTGCCTGGCTGCTGTTCAACCTTCAACAGCCCCTGTTGATGGTAAAAGCGGCCATTGCTGATCATACTAAGTGAAACATGGATATTGGGGGCAAGCTGGGCAGTAACCGGAATCTCCAGTACCTGCATGGCTGTTTCCACCGGAATCACACGGCTATCGGCAACATCCCTGCCCTCCAGAGCCAGCATCAGAGAGCCGCCCTGGGCCGGCGTCCGCACGATCAGACGGGCGGTTTCACCCACCTGATAACTCTTTTTATCAAACTCTGCCTCCAACTCACGGTAGCTGCCCTCCCAGCCCCTACCCTGCTGCCAGACCCAGGCATGGTTGTCGGCAAAACTGCGTCGTCCGGCAGTATCAAAGGTTTCTGCCCGCACCCGCCAGTAGCCTGGTTCAGGGAAGCTGTAGCTGAAACCTGCCCTGCCACCGGCATCTGTCCTGCCATTCAGGGTGGCAATCCGGCTCCAGCCGTAGGTCTTGCTCTTCTTGTCCAGTTGCTGCAATTCCACCAGCAGGTTGACAGCCTGGTCTGGCTGGCCAAATTTATCATCAGCCTGCCAGTCAGAAACCTGCACAGTGAAACTGGCGGGATGATCCGGCTGATACAGGTACTGATCCCCTTTTATGCTTATATCGTACTGTGACGGAACCACTGTAAAACCACTGGAGCCGCTGACCTGTTGGGAGGCAAGGTCAGTCACGTCAACCTCAACAACATAATGCAGCGGCTGCTCAACCTGTCCGGCTGTTATTGTTATTTCGGTCTGGCCCTGCTCATCCAGTGTGGCCTCGCCCTGCCCCAGAAATTCATTGTAGCCACCAAAGTGGCTGTATTCACTTCCAAAGCTGCCACCCACAGCTTCATCACGATACCAGGGCTGGCTGTAAACCCGCCAAATCAGCTTGCCTTTAGCCACCGGACTGCCAAAGTAGTAGTTGGCAGACAGCTTGATTCTGGCCTGCTCACCAGGCAGTACAAACCTGTTTGCACCGGCATCAAGTTTCAGTTCAAACTCCGGCTTGCGATACTCCTGCACATTAAAACTGGTCTGCCAGCTATCATCACCGCTGGTTGCAGTAATGCTGTAATACCCCAAAAGCGGCTGATCCGGCAGTTGGAAACTACCGTGGAAGGAACCTAGGTTGGAGCTGGTCAGAACCTCGCTATGGACTGTTTTATCGTGCTGATCGCTGATTTTCAGCTCAATCTGACGCTGTTCAGGCAGTTGATACCCTTCACCAGCAACATGACGCAGAATCCCTTTGTAAAATACCGTCTGGCCAGGCCGGTAAATAGTCCGCTCAGTATAAAGGTAGCCCTTGAACTCCGCTGGCTTTGTATCCCAATCCCTGGCAGACAGCATCAAACGGGCCAGACTATCCCACTGCCGACCCACCAGACGGCTGCCATACTGCTGAATATCCCAATCTGCAAGCCCGTCCTTACCAGTGATTACAGCCGGTTTTGTTGGATCATCACCATACAGACCGACATTTTCCAATGGCTTGCCTGTTCTGATCTGAACCGCCTGGATAAAGGTTCTTTCCGGCGAACTTTTGGCAACCAGGGCCAGATCGGTAACAATAAAGGCAGCACGGGCAGTGGCTGTGGAATCAGCACCATTTAGATGCAACAGATAGACACCGGCTGGCAAGGCAGGCAGTGTAAACTTTGAGCGGTTGCGGTGGGTGGAAGGCAATGGTTGCAACCTGATGTTGAAGTTTTTAACCGCAGTCAGACCAGCGGTGTTGATCAGCTCTGGCTTGTTGGTATCAAACCGGTTTTGCAGCACCAGCTCTGGCGGAACATGGTAGAGGGTTGCCCTGGCCTGTCTTGTCCAGAGGCCATAGGCCCAGAGATTAACTGGCTTGTCAGTCAGCAGGGTATCACCGTAAAACTCCAGCTCCAGGCTGGGCGGACGGGGAACAGCATCCAGCAGCACCTGTTGTCTCTGGCCTTCAACCAGCGTCACTTGCTGTTCTGTCTGCTGCAACCGCTCATCAGAACTGCTGATGGTGTAGCTGCCCGGTGGCAATTGCCCAAATTTCAGCCTGCCTTTGTTATCCAGCTTGCCATAACGCCAGATGTTTTGACCACTGATGTTAACTGACAGGCCGTTGCCAGATGTAAGGTATCGGTTTTGCTGCAAGCGTATACCAAGCTCCACAACAGCAGACCTGCGTACAGTCAGATCACCCATGCTGGTGGTTTCACCAGCCACCATCTGCGGATAATGGGATTTCTCCAGCACCCAGTCAGCCTGTTTCAGATCCAGCCCATAACCACGACTATCCAGATCTTCAAAGCTGAAACGACCATCATGGTCAGTGGTGGCAGAAAAATACTGATCCAGACCGATCTTTATATCTTTCATCGGCCTGCCCTCGCCATCCACCAGACGGCCATTTAAGGCAGCCCCCTTGTTAAGCCAGATCTGGAACTCCTGCCTGGGCTGCTCAGAAAGGTAGAGGTAATTAAGGCTGCTGCCCATGCCGTTGGAGCTGACCATGTAGCGATAATTACCCTTGAGCAGGCTGACAGTGGCATTACCCTGCTGATCCACTGTTATTGTTTGCAAGGGCTTTGGCTCACCATCCTCGGCCATGATGCTGATAACTGCACCTGGAATCGGCTGATTGGTTTCAGCGGACAGAACCTTGAACTGTACCTCAAAACCGGTTGGCCTTGCCTTTGGCTTAACCCTGGCAGCATCGGCTGGCACGGAAGTGGCAAAACCTGCCAGCAGCAGCACCAGTGACAACAGCAGACGATATAATGGGCGGTTGACAGATATATGTGTGAATCGGTTCTGTTTTGTCATGGTGGATTTACCCCCTGTGGTTGGGATGTAAGATAGTAGTGCATGAATCTAGTGCAAGTATGTGAGAGCCACTACTATCCCAAAACTTGATTTGCATAGAATACAGCTCTGAGAACTACTTATGCCAGTATGGATAAATATACACTCTCTTAATAAAAAAAGCCCTGATTGAAGAGGTATTACCTTTCAACAAGGGCTTATAAATCTGGCAATCTCAGCTAATGTTAAATTTGGCGGAGGCACACAGGAATCGAACCTGCCAAAGAGGTTTCTCACCCCTTTCAACGGTTTTGAAGACCGCGCGGGCCACCAGCACCCGACGTACCTCCATTTTCAAAGCTTACAAAAAAGGCCAGTTAAATAACTGGCCTTTTAATTTGGCACGCTCGAAGAGATTCGAACTC
>CAZRKG010000050.1:0-13636 GCA_964600635.1 uncultured Geobacter sp.
TCGGCCACCTGCCCCGACCCGGTGCAACCCAGGAGTTCATTCCCCCGTCGAAACCGGTACACCCCCAATTTGTTAAAGAACATAACCTGATATGTTGAAGTATATACTATCTTACCTTGATTTTAAAATCTTTTGCATGTTCCAGTTGTATATCCTTCTTCTTCAGGCTTTCCCTTTTATCATGCAGCTTCTTGCCCTTGGAAATACCCACTTCTACCTTAACCTTGCCGTTTTTGAAATAAAGGCGAAGGGGCACTGCTGTGTAGCCCTCCTGCTGGATGCGGGCATGGAGCTTGCTGATCTCTTTTTTGTGCAAAAGCAACTTGCGGGGCCTGTCGGGCAGGTGGTTCTGGCGGTTGCCAAAGTCATACTGGGCAATATGCAGGTTGTGCAGCCATGCTTCGCCGTTTTTCACCAGCACAAAGGCATCAGTCAAATTGGCCTTGCCAGCCCGCAGGGATTTCACCTCAGTGCCCACCAGCACAAGTCCGGCTTCCAGCCGTTCTTCTACATGATACTCAAAAAAAGCCCGTTTATTTGTGCAGATAAGTTTCTCAGCCATAGTTATTAAAATGTATCAGATGCAGGCGGAAAATGGAATGTCAGAAACGTTGCCGCTGGTCTTTGTTGTGGTTGTTGACAAGCTGTCTGATGCGGGCTTATATCAAACATCTGCAAGCTAAACAGAAAGGGCAGGCCAGATGTTCAGTGCATTTACGGATAGCTTGAAAAACAGCGGCTTTGATGAGCAGCGGCCAGAGGTGTTAGAGGTGTGTAAGACCTATCTGGCGGATAACAGGCAGAGAATACAAAGCCACCACAATGCCGGTGCCAGCGGCACAGAAATTGTCCATGCACTGTCTGATATGATGGATGTTCTGATTACTGATCTTTGCAGGTTTGTAATAGCGGCAGAAAACGGCAGATCACTGTTGCAGGGGCAGCTTTGCCTGGTGGCCACCGGTGGCTATGGCCGTGGAGAACTGAACCCTTTTTCTGATCTGGATATTATGTTTCTGCATGATGGCAGTGCAGCGGTTGAGGAGATTGAGGCACTGGCCAGCCGGATGCTCTATTTTTTGTGGGATCTGCGTCTGGATGTGGGTTATTCAGTGCGTACCATTGCCGACTGTGTTGAGGTGGCAAATCAGGATTTAAGTGCCAAGACCGCCTTGATAGATTGTCGCTACCTGGCGGGTTACCAGCCGCTTTTTGAGGAGCTGCACAGGACTGTTTTCAGCCAGATTCTGCCTAAAGGCAGTGACAGCTACATCAAAGCCAAGATCGAAGATATGAAGCAACGCCGCAGCAAGTTTGGTGCAACCATCTACCTGCTGGAACCCAACATAAAAGAAGGGGAGGGGGGGCTGCGGGACTTGCAGACTGCCCTCTGGGTAGCACGGGTAAAGTATAAGATTGAGCAGCCAAGGGAGCTGGTGATTAAGGGTATCCTGTCAGAGTCAGAACTGGAGGTTTACAGCCAGGCACTGGATTATCTCTGGCGGATACGTAATGAGCTGCATTTTCATACCAACCGCCGTTCAGACCTGCTTGTGTTTGACCTTCAGACCCATCTGGCCAATTTTCTTGGTTATCATGATAAGGGTCGCACACTGGCGGCGGAAGAGTTTATGCGGGATTATTACCGCCATGCTGCACGGGTGGAGCATTTTACATCCAGCCTGACATCCCGTTGCATCTGGCGTGATGAAGGTGCCCTGAAGATACTGGGCTACTTTGTCCGCAGGCCAGTGGGCCACGGCTGCTTTGTGCTGAAAGGGGAACTGATCTTCCCTGATGAGTCGTTGTTGGAAAAAGAACCTGCCATCCTGATGTATATATTTGAGCTGGCCCAGAAACATGGGGTGGAGCTGGATATCCGTGTTAAATGGCTGGTCAGAAGTTCGCTGCACCTGGTTGATGACGAGTTTCGGCAGAGCCGTGAAGTCAACCGTTCCTTCATGAATATACTACGTTCCGAGCATCGTCTGGCAGATACCCTGCGGCTGATGCACCATCTTGAGTTTCTGAATGAATTTATCCCTGAGTTTGAGCAGATCTACTGTAAGTTTCAACATGACCTGTACCATATCTACACGGTTGATGTGCATACCCTGTTTGCGGTGGAACAGATTGAGCTGATACTGAATAACGGTCTGGTTGAAGAACTACCGCTGCCCTGTCAGGTGGCCCAGCAGATCAGTAAACGGGAGCTGTTGGTGCTGGCGGTGCTGTTCCATGATATTGGCAAGGGGGCTGGTGGTGGCCATGCAGATAAAGGTGCTGATATGGTGCCGGCCATTGCAAAACGGATGGGCCTTGGCAGGGAGGACAGCCAGCGGCTGGAGTTTCTGGTGCGGCAACATCTTGAATTTGCCCATATTGCCCAGCGTCGTGATCTGTCAGACGAGCAGATGATCCTTCAGTTTGCCCGTCAGATGGGAACCAGCGAGAACCTGAAGATGCTTTATCTGCTGACCATTGCTGATGTGCGGGCAGTGGGTGCCGATGTCTGGAGCAGTTGGAAGGCTATGCTGTTTAATGAGCTGTATGAGAAGACCTTTAACCTGTTGGAGCGGAGCAATTTTTATCTGGAGGGTAGCGGTGAACGTGCCAGAACCATCCGCCGCAAGGTACGCAAAATGGTGGCAGGTGATCTGCCTGCTGTTGTGGCCAGGGAAGAGCTGCGGGCTTTGCCGGCCCGTTATCTGCTGTCCACACCGCTTGAAACCATTGCTGACCATCTGCGGCTTCTGGCCAGACTTAATCAGCAACGGCTGGCAATGCAGGTTCAGCATGAGCCGGAAAATGGTTTTTCCAACTTTATAATCAGCACCTTTGACACCTATGGCCTGTTTTCCAATATCACCGGTGTTATGGCAGCTAACAGTATGAATATTCTGGGTGCCCAGATCTATACCGGTAAAAACGGCAAGGTGCTGGATATTCTACAGGTCAATTCAGCCCGTGGTCATCTGATTGAGGATCAGAACCGTTGGGATAAGGTGCAAAGGGATATGCAGGCGGTGCTGGATGGTGACAAGCAGGTGACTGACCTGATCAGAAAAAAGCAGGCCAGCAGACTGCTTGAAAAAACAGGCCGTCAACTGCCAACCAGGGTGGAGATTGATAACCAGGTTTCAGAGGATTACACGGTAATTGATATATACAGCCAGGACAAAGTGGGGCTTTTGTACCTGCTTTCCAGCACTTTAAGTAAACTTGGCCTGTATATCGGTGTTTCCAGGATCTCCACCAAGGTGGATCAGGTGGCGGATGTGTTCTATGTGCGAGATAGTGCCGGTCAGAAAATAACAGATGAAGCAGAGCTTGAAAAGATCCGCACAACCCTGATCGGAGCCATTGATGGCTGGCAATCTTAACCATTTTCTTGATCTGTTTCTGTCCTGGCTGGCGGTGGAAAAGGGGCTTTCCAGCAATACCCGCAGTGCCTATGCAGCGGATCTGGGCCGTTACCTTGATTATCTGGAAAGGCTGAAGCTAACAGAGCCGGATCAGATTCAGCCTGGTGATATTGCAGGCTTTCTTACCAAAGAACGGGAGCGTGGTCTGTCGCCACGCAGCAGGGCCAGACTGCTGTCCTGCATCCGCATGTTCCACCGTTTTCTGCTGATTGAACGTTACGCCAGACTTAACCCCACCAGTACGATTCAGGCTCCCAAGCCGATGCAGAAGCTGCCTGGCTACCTGAACTCTACAGAGGTGGAGCGTCTGTTGGAAAGCACCAGAGGTGGCAGGCCGGAAGAAATCAGAGACAGGGCCATGCTGGAGCTGCTGTATGCTACCGGGCTTAGGGTCTCTGAACTGGTGGGGCTGAAGTTGCGGGAGGTGAATCTGGAAACCGGCTATCTGCTGACCATCGGCAAGGGCAGTAAAGAGCGGCTGGTTCCGATTTGTGCCACAGCCTGCGGCTATGTCAAGGACTACCTGGAGCAGGTCAGACCTTTGCAGGATCCCGAACTCAAGCAGCAGCACCTGTTCCTTTCACGGCTGGGGAAGGCGATGTCACGCCAGGCATTCTGGAACATCATTAAGAAGCGGGCTGCACTGGCTGAAGTCAGTACAGATATTTCGCCCCATACATTACGACATTCCTTTGCCACACACCTGCTGGCAAATGGTGCCGACCTGCGTAGCGTGCAACTGATGCTGGGCCATGCTGATCTCTCCACCACCCAGATCTACACCCATGTTACCAGGGAAAGACTTAAGCAACTGCATCAAGAGCTGCACCCCAGGGGATAATTCCACTTCCATATCAAAGTGTCTTCTTCGTTGGCTCGTCATCGGCTTCTCAACGTACTACGTGTACGCCTTTGTCGCCAATCTCCTCGCCACATTGAATCGATCTTCGATCTGGAATGGGAATAACTTGTATACATTAAATGACTACCTTGCCACGACAGTGGAAATTCCTGTATATATATCCAAATGAAAATCTGTTCACTGGCAAGCGGCAGCAAAGGAAACTGCCTTTATCTTGAGATTGGCGATTCCAGGCTTTTAATTGATGCCGGATTGTCGTTGCGGGAGGTTATTGCAAGGCTTCAACTGATTGGAATTACGCCAGAAAGCATAAACGGCCTGCTGGTGACCCATGAGCATACAGACCATATCCGCAGCGTAGGAGCCTTTGCCAGACGCTATAAAACTCCAGTTCTGATCAGCTTTGCCACCCGCCAGGCTGCCGATCGATACCTGAATAAGGTTGATCTGATTGAATTTGAAACCGGCTATTCTTTCACCTTTCGTGACCTGATGATAGATCCATTTCCTGTACCACATGACTGTTGTGATCCGGTCGGCTATCTGGTTGATTCTGCCGAGGGACGCTTTGGCACCGCAACTGATCTGGGGATGGTGACTCGACTGGTACGGGAGAAGCTTAAATTTGCCAGGGCCTTGCATCTGGAGGCAAACCATGATCCCGATATGCTTATGAACGGCCCCTATCCCTGGGAGCTGAAACAGCGGATCAGATCACGGCATGGTCATATCTCCAACCAGGAAACACTGGAACTGCTGAACGATCTGGCCCATGATGGTCTGGAGGCATTACTTCTGGCCCACCTGTCGGAAGTTAATAACCATCCTGATAAAGTAGCTGAAATAAGCAGGTCATTCCTGTCCGGCCAGAACTGCTGTTCTCCGCAGGTTGCGATTGGCGACCAGTATCAGGTCGGGCCGGTAATTGAACTGTGAAGATTGTTAAAGCTGCCTGCAAAGTCAGTCTTAGTAATGGCTGAACCTATTTAAACAAATAAAAATCAAGGAGTTACATCAAATGATTCCACGTTATACCCGTCCTGAGATGGCAAAAATATGGGAGCCGGAAAACCGTTTCAGAATCTGGCTGGAGATTGAAACCCTGGCCTGTGAAGCCCAGGCAGAACTGGGTGTGATTCCCAGGGAGGCGGTGCCTGTTATCCGTGAAAAAGGGAACTTTAACATTGAGCGGATTGATGCCATTGAGGCTGAGGTCAAGCATGATGTGATCGCCTTCCTGACATCAGTGGCGGAGTTTGTCGGGCCGGAGGCCCGCTTTATCCACCAGGGGATGACCTCTTCCGATGTGCTGGACACCTGCCTGTCGGTACAACTGGTGCAGGCAGCCGACGAGCTTCTGTCTGATCTTGACCTGGTGCTTGAGTCCATTAAAGAACGGGCTTGGGAGCATAAAGATACGGTCTGCATGGGACGTTCCCACGGTATCCATGCCGAGCCGGTCACCTTTGGGCTTAAACTGGCTGGCTGGTATGCCGAAATGGATCGTAACCGCACCCGCCTGCGGGCAGCCCGTGAGAATATCGCCACCGGTGCCATCTCCGGTGCTGTCGGCACCTTTGCAAATATTGATCCCTTTGTGGAGGAGTATGTCTGCCGGAATATGGGGCTTAAGCCGGAACCGGTTTCCACCCAGGTGATCCCCCGTGACCGTCATGCCGAGTTTTTCTGTTGTATGGCCATCATCGCTTCTTCCATGGAACGGATTGCAGTGGAGATTCGCCATCTGCAACGGACTGAGGTACTTGAGGCTGAGGAGCAGTTCACCAAAGGGCAGAAAGGTTCTTCTGCCATGCCCCACAAACGTAATCCGATCCTCTCTGAAAACCTGACCGGCCAGGCCCGTTACATCAGGGCACAGTGCATTCCGGCCCTGGAAAATGTGGCCCTCTGGCATGAGCGGGACATCTCCCACTCTTCCGTTGAACGTTACATCGGCCCGGATGCAACCGTGGCCCTTGATTTTTCACTGCGTCGTCTGAATGGCCTGATCAGAAACCTGGTGGTATATCCGGCGAATATGCTTCGTAACCTGAACCAGATGAAGGGTCTGGTATTTTCCCAGAAGATCCTGCTGGATCTGACCCAGTCTGGTGTATCGCGGGAGGATGCCTACCGCCTGGTACAGAAAAATGCCATGAAGGTCTGGGAGGAAGGTAAGGATTTCCAGGCCGAGCTGCTGGCAGACCAGGAGGTTGTGGCTGCCCTGGGAGAAGCCAAAATACGGGAGTCCTTTGACCTTAGCTACCACCTGAAGCATGTGGATACCATCTTCAAGCGAGTCTTTGGTGCTTGAGCTGATCTTCAGACAGTTTATGCCAGGTGAAATGGATACCGTTGCCATGTTCTGGTCCAAGCGGCTTCTGATCGCCCTGATTATCTTCAGCCTGTTCTGGGTACTGGCACAGCTATCTCATATCGCCATAACCCGTTGGGGCAGGAAGCTGGCCTCCATCACCAGGACAGATCTTGATAACCGTATCCTGACCAGAAGCACCCCCTCCATCTCGTTCCTGCTGGTGTTTCTGGGGGTATACTTTGCCATCCTGTCATTACCGCTGCATGGCAAACTGTTTGATTTTACAAGCAGTGCTTTATACATTACCACTGTCGGCATAGTCTGCCTGCTGGTTTACCGGATACTCCATGAAACCCTGCTCTGGTATGCCGAGCGGCAGCAGCAGATTGAAAACAGCACCTTTACCCAGCAGATGGCCTTTATGCTGGAAAAACTGATCATGCTGCTGATCTTCAGCCTTGCCCTGGTGGTTGTGCTCAGGCAGTTTGGCTATGATGTGTTTTCACTGGTAACTGCCCTGGGGATCGGCTCCCTGGCCATTGGGATCGCTGCCAAGGATACCCTGTCAAATTTTATCTCCGGTTTTACCTTGATGATAGATCGCCCATTCAGAATAGGGGACCGGATACAGCTTGCAGGTGGTCAAACTGGAGATGTGCATGATGTGGGTCTGCGTTCCACCAAAATCAGGACCTCAGATAACCAGGTTCTGATCATACCCAACTCTGATCTCTGCAATCATGTTCTGCTGAACTATTCGATGCCAAACTCCCGTGCCAAGGGCAGGGTTGATGTTGGTGTTGGCTATGACAGCGATATTGAGCAGGTTAAAGCCCTGATGGTTGCAGTGGCACTGGATGTTAACGGAGTTCTGGCGGATCCGGCACCAGAGGCGTACTTTACATCCTTTGGGGATTCAGCCCTGAACATGACCATTTTTTTCTGGGTTGATAACTACACCAGCCTTTTTGCCACCACAGATAAAGTTAATGTAGCAATGTTGCAAAAATTCCGAGCAGAGGAGATTGAGATTCCATTTCCCACCAGTACGGTACAGTTGGCACAGGGTCAGTCTGTACACGCTGGTATAACATCCTGAAAGAGAAAGGGTAACATGGCCAGAAGAATTGAAATTGCACTGAAAGATGGTTTGTCTGATCCCCGTGGTGAGCGGATAAAACGTGAGATCAAGCAGTTTCTGCAAATTGGTATCCAGCATGTTCGTACATTGGATATCTACACAGTTGATGCTGATCTGACTAACGCAGAGCTTGAGACCGCAGCATACGGTCCATTCTATGACCCGGTTATTCAGAAAAGCAGCGTTGACCTTCCTCTGGCAGTTCTTCCTGCAACCGCTGCATCAACCTCGGAGTGTCAAGACGGTAAAGGGGAGTGTTCCAAGGGCGTGATGTTTGATTGGGCCGTGGAGATTGGTTTAAGGCCAGGCGTGACCGATATTGCCGGCCGTACTGCACGAGAGGCTATTGAAAGCCTGACAGGTCGCCCTTTTGCAGATGGAGAAGGGGTTTATTCTGGTGTTCAGTACCTTTTGACGGGCCAACTGACCGGGGAACAGGTGGAGCAGATTACCACCCAACTGCTCTGTAACAGTCTGATTCAGCGTTACAGCATCCTTTCCGCATCTGATTTTATGGCCAGACGTGGCTTTCCGACTGTGGTTCCCAAGGTGGTGATTGCCACAAAAGGCGAAGTGAAGGAAATCAGCCTGGAGGTGTCGGATGAAGAACTGATGCGGATCAGCCGTGATGGTGTCCTGGCGTTGACACTGGAGGAGATGCAGGTTATTCAGGCCCACTACCGTGATCCGGCTGTGCAGTCTGCACGGGCAGCACATGGCCTGAGCGGTAATCCTACTGATGTGGAGCTGGAATGCCTGGCCCAGACCTGGTCAGAGCATTGCAAGCATAAGATCTTTTCTGCCACAGTGCAGTATGAGGATGAAAACGGTCAGAAGCAGGAGATCAGATCCCTGTTTAAATCATTCATTCAGCAGACCACCAAAGAGGTTCGTCAGAACCTGGGTGCTGATGACTTCTGCCTGTCTGTCTTCAAAGACAATGCTGGTGTGATTACCTTTGATGACAAGCATTCCCTGGTCTTCAAGGCCGAGACCCATAACTCGCCATCTGCACTTGACCCATACGGTGGTGCCATGACCGGCATACTGGGGGTAAACCGCGATACCTTTGGCACTGGCCAGGGTTCCAGCATGATTTTTAACACCTCTGTTTCATGCTTTGCCGATCCGTTTTATGACAAGCCGCTGCCGACTCGCCTGCTGCATCCCCGCCGGATCTACAAGGGGGTGGCCGATGGCGTGGAGGATGGCAGCAACAAAAGCGGTGTGCCAACTGTCAACGGCTCAATTGTCTTTGATGAACGCTTTGCAGGCAAGCCGCTGGTGTTCTGCGGCACAGCCGGTCTTATGCCCAGCGAGATCAACGGTATCCCGGGCCATGAAAAAAGCATCAAGCCAGGTGATCTGATTGTAATGACCGGCGGCAGAATCGGAATAGACGGCATTCATGGTGCAACCTCATCATCAGAGGAGTTGAATGAAAACTCACCGGCCACAACGGTTCAGCTTGGTGATCCGATTCTTCAGAAAAGGATGTTTGACTTCCTGCTGGCAGCCCGTGATCAGGGACTTTACCGTTTTATAACCGATAACGGTGCTGGTGGACTTTCATCCTCTGTAGGGGAAATGTCAGAGGAATCCGGCGGTTGCAGGATGGACCTGGCCAAGGCACCCCTTAAATACCCTGGTCTGCACCCCTGGGAAATCCTGATTTCCGAAGCCCAGGAGCGGATGTCTATAGCTGTGCCGCCTGAAAAGATTGATCAACTGCTGGAACTTTCCAGGCATTTCGGGGTTGAATCCACTGTGCTGGGCGAGTTTACCGACAGCGGTTTCTTCCATATTACCTACAAAGACAAGACCGTGGCCTGGTTGCCTTTACGTTTTATGCATGATGGTGTGCCGGAAATGCAGATTCAGGCCAGATGGCAGCCGCCGGTCAACCCTGAAGCTCCAGCACAGCAGAAGGATGACTGGACACCTGATCTTGTCAAACTGTTGGGACGGCTTAATATCTGTTCCAAAGAATCTGTGTTCCGCCGCTTTGATCATGAAGTTCAGGGTGGTTCCATCATAAAGCCGTTTGCTGGTGCTGATAATGATGGCCCATCCGATGCGGCGGTGGTGCAGCCTGTGCCGGATTCATTTAAAGGGGTGGTGGTTTCCCACGGAATCTGTCCTGCCTATTCTGATATTGATACATACCACATGTCAGCCAACGCCATTGATGAGGCACTGCGTAACTATATTGCAGTTGGTGGTAATCCTGACCACTGGGCTGGTCTTGATAACTTCTGCTGGTGTGATCCGGTTCTGTCGGAAAAAACCCCGGATGGTCCTTACAAAATGGCCCAACTGGTACGTGCCAACCAGGCACTGCTGGATTACTGTGTGCCACTGAACCTGCCACTTATCTCTGGCAAGGATTCCATGAAGAATGATTTCTATGATGGAACTGTCAAGATCTCCATTCCGCCCACACTGCTGTTTTCACTGATCGGTACCATTCCCGATGTGCGACGTGCGGTCAGTATGGATTTCAAGCAGGCCGGTGATGTCATCTATCTGCTGGGGAATACCGAGGATGAACTGGGTGGCTCAGAATACCTGGCCATGCAGGGCTATGTTGGCAACAATGTGCCAAAGGTGGATGTTGAATCAGCACTTAAGCGATACAAGGCGTTACATCAGGCGATGATGGCAGGGCTGGTGGCCTCTGCCCACGATCTTGCCGGTGGTGGTCTGGCGGTTGCCCTGGCGGAATCCGCCTTTGCCGGAGGTTTGGGTTGTCAAGTGGAGCTTGAAAAGGTCTGCTATGAAGGTGCCGCTGACAGCAAAAGGGATGAGCTGCTGTTGTTTTCCGAATCAGCATCTCGCCTGTTAATCACCGTTAAACCAGAAAATACAGCAGCCTTTGAAGCAGCCCTGGCAGGTACGGCTTTCAGTAAAATCGGCCAGGTTGCAGAAACAGACAGCGTAATCATCACTGGTTTTAATGGCAAACCGGTCCTGAATGGCAACCTTGCCGAACTTAAATCTGTCTGGCAGCGTACACTGGAGGAACTGTAGCAATGAACAGAACCCGTGCAATTATAATTACCGGAAATGGCAGCAGTGGTGAGACAGAGGCAGCCCATGCCTGTAAACTGGCAGGCTTTGATGATGTTAAGATAGCCCATATTACGGAGATGCTGGCAGGCAAGGTCAGTCTTGATGATTACCAGTTTCTTAACCTGACCGGCGGTTTTATTGATGGTGATGACCTTGGCAGTGCCAAGGTCATAGCCAGCCGTCTGTCGCATGATACAGTGGCAGGAAGCGGCGAAAAGCTGCTGGAGCAGTTCAGCCGTTTTATTAAAGCAGGTAAGTTGATGCTGGGGGCTGGTAACGGTTTTCAGTTGATGGTAAAGCTGGGGATGTTGCCTGCATTGGATGGCAATAACCTTAAACAAACGGTAACTTTAACCAGAAACAGTACCGACAGGTTCCAGAATCGCTGGTGTTATCTGAAGGCAGACCCTGCTTCACCATGTATTTTCACCAAAGGGGTTCAAAGGGGGATCTACCTGCCGGTTCGTCATGGCGAAGGCAGATTTGTTGCTGATTCAGCAGAAACACTGGCCAGGATAGAAGCCTCCCATCTGGCAGCCCTTAAATATTCTGACAAAAGCTATTCTGCTGACAGTATGGATTTTCCTGCTAATCCTAATGGTTCCAGCAATGCCATTGCGGGTCTGTGTGATCCATCCGGTCGCCTGTTTGGTCTTATGGCCCACCCGGAAGCCTTTACACATTACACACAGCACCCACGCTGGACCCGCGAGCAGTTGTCAGAGGATGGCGATGGAATGATCCTGTATAAAAATGCCGTCAACTTTGTAAAAAACAACTTAGTTTAATTACGCCACAAAACCGGAGTAACCATCACATGATATTCAACCGCCCTGAAGAAGAATGCGGTATTTTTGGAATTTACGGACATCCTGAGGCATCTAACCTGACTTACCTGGGGCTGTACGCCTTGCAGCACCGAGGTCAGGAAAGCTGCGGCATTGTTTCATCCGATGGTGTCGGGCTTCACCCCCACCGTCGGTTGGGACTGGTTGCAGATGTTTTTGGCAACCAGGATGTTTTCAAGAAACTGACCGGCAATGCAGCCATTGGTCATGTACGCTACGCCACTGCCGGAACAATAGCAGAGAAGAACGTACAGCCGATTATGGTGGATTATTCCCGTGGCTCCATCGCCCTGGCCCATAACGGTAATCTGGTTAACGCCAGCCTGCTTAAAGCCGAGCTTGATAACTACGGCTCCATCTTCCAGACCACAATGGATACGGAAATCATCATCCATCTGCTGGCAACATCACGGACAGATTCACTGGTGGATCGTATTGTTGATGCCCTCAACCGGATTAAAGGGGCTTATTGTCTGTTATTTCTTACTGAAACCCGTATGATTGCTGTGCGTGATCCCCATGGATTTCGCCCACTGTGCCTTGGTAAACTGGGAGATGCCTGGGTGGTTGCATCTGAAAGCTGTGCCCTTGATCTGATTGAGGCCAGGTTTATACGAGAAGTGCAACCAGGCGAGATGTTGATCTTCACCAATGATGGTGAGATGACATCACTGTTTCCCTTTAAAGCAGTGGAGCCAACCCCCTGTATTTTTGAGTATGTCTACTTTGCCCGTCCTGACTCTAATGTATTTGGCAGAAACGTCTACCAGGTACGTAAAGATCTGGGCCGGATACTGGCCCGTGAACATCAGGTTGAAGCTGATGTTGTAATTGCAGTGCCAGATTCTGGTGTTCCGGCTGCCATGGGCTATGCTGAGGAGTCAGGCATCCCATTTGAACTTGGCCTGATACGGAATCATTATGTTGGCAGAACGTTTATAGAGCCTGCCCAGTCAATCCGTCACTTTGGGGTTAAAATCAAACTAAATCCGGTCAGGGGGTTGCTGGAGGGTAAGCGGGTGGTTATTATTGATGATTCCATAGTGCGTGGCACCACCTCCCGCAAGATTGTCAAAATGGTACGCAATGCCGGTGCCAAAGAGGTGCATGTCCGCATCTCCTCTCCTCCCACAAGCTATCCCTGTTTTTACGGGATAGACACTCCCAACCGTAAAGAACTGATCTCTTCCTCCCATACGCTGGAGGAGATCAGGCGTTATATCACAGCCGATTCACTGGGTTATCTGTCTGAAGAAGGTTTGACAGCCGCCACCGGACTGAAAAATGGCAGTTTTTGTACCGCCTGCTTTACAGGTGAATACCCGATTGACTTTCCGATGCCGGAAGAAAAGCCGCAGATGGGATTATTTTTAAATGGAGAGGAGTATAATGAGCAATGACTGACCGTGAAAGATTGAAGGAAATCATACTTGAACTGTCCTACGAGAAAAGACTTGTAACCCTGGCTTCAGGCCGCCAGAGCGATTTTTATTTTGATGGCAAACAGACCACGTTACATGCAGAAGGTGGCCTGCTGGTGGGCAAGCTGTTTTACGAAGCGATCAGGGATCTGGCTGATGCCCAGGCTGTAGGTGGGATCACCCTGGGGGCTGACCCGATTGCCACAGCCACATCAATTGCTGCATTTCTGGATGGTAAACCACTACATGCCTTTATTATCCGTAAAGAACCAAAGGGGCATGGCACCGGACAATGGCTGGAAGGACGCAAGAACCTGCCGCCAGGCACAAAAGTGGTGATTGTGGAAGATGTGGTTACAACCGGTGGATCTTCCATGAAGGCGGTTAACCGTGCCAAAGAAGAAGGGTTGGATGTACTGGGGATAGTAGCCCTGGTTGATCGTGAAGAGGGTGGCCGTGAGAACATAGAGGCAGAAGGCTACTGGTTGAGGACGATATTCACAAAAAGCCAGCTTGTTGGCCAATAGCTGAATCAAAAGCCCTGTGAAAG
>CAZRKG010000051.1:0-13534 GCA_964600635.1 uncultured Geobacter sp.
AGGTTCTCTATCTTTAAGTTCTGCAACAAACTGTTTTGACATGGTTTTCTTTCCTTCTAATGATTGCTTCACTTTGTTAGCAATGGCATCTCTCTTAAGTCATCCTGCGCACAGTCGCAGGATCCAAAAGCAAACCTGCGGATTCTGCAACTGCACTACGCTCCGTGTAGAATGACAGTGCAATTCGTGGCTGAAAGCTCTGACTAGTGTACTGTACGGTTAGTTATGGGAAGTAATTGCGAACTATTTTGGTTGCTGCCAAGGCACGGCGACGCAGGTGTAGCAAGGTCTACATCAAGAAGCCGTAACGCCGGCAGCGGGCAAAAGAGCCGAAATTACGAACATGAACTAACCGCACAGGACACTGACTACCCACCGTGGCTATGCCCCATGAATATCCCCAAGCAAATTGAACAGATCACCACCAGGCAGAAAAAAGCGAAACGCCAGTCCTTATCCCGCACAAATACAACACCTGCCACAACCACCCGCATCACCGGTGTTGCCATCAGTGTAATCAGTCCGGCCACAATAAGAGCGTTTGCAACGGCTTCATTGCCGGTCAGCATCACAAGAATTCCGCTGGTAATCAACACAGCAGCAATGGCAGAGCCTATCCGCAGCATTTTAGCCAGGCTGTCCTCCAGCGGTTCATGGCATGGCTTTTCTGTTGGTGTCATGTTGCAATACCCCTGTAAAGCATCACCAGTGCTGTGTATATCATCACCGGTATAAACAGCTTGCGGATGGTGCTGGCCTTAAGCCGTACCATCAGCCTGGCCCCAACAATGGCACCCAAAAGCACCCCCAGCACAACCGGCCCGGCAATCAGCGGTTTAACATCACCCCTTGCAAAGTAAACTACAGCACCGGATGCAGCGGTAACACCGATCATAAAGTTGGATGTGGCGGTGGATGCCTTAAAGGGGATCTTCATTACCTGATCCATAGCAGGGACCTTGAACAGCCCGCCCCCAATCCCCAGCAGACCAGCAGCTATGCCGGAAAAATACATCAGGATCAGCCCTGGAATGGTGCCGGTAACTTCGTAATTAACCTGCTGGCCCATTTGACGATCCATATAGGAACCACCCAGTTGCAGGCTTCTGGAAAGCCTGTCCGGCTGTACATCCTGTGGCAGCTCATGCTGGCGGGTCTTAAACATATTGTAACCGGAATAAACCAGCAGCAAGCCAAACAGTATCTGCAACACCTGCTGGTTAAGGTAGCCGGCAATTAAAGCTCCACTCAAGGCACCGGCCGAGGTACCCATCTCCAGCAGAATGGCAACCCTGGTGTTGGTCAACCGCTCCCGCAGAAAGGCCACCGCAGCACCGGTGGAGGTGGCTATGATGGAGACGGTGGAGGCAGCAATGGCGGTCTGCATCGGCAGCTTGAAGATCAGGGTCAGTACCGGCACCAGGATGATGCCACCCCCAAGCCCCAGCATGGAGCCGAACAGTCCGGCAAAGATAGAGGTACAGAATATCAGAATAGATTGGGTCAGCATCTGGCCTTGTTATCTTGCAGAATGCACCAGACCGGAAGGTTTGAAAGGGTTGGGATCAATCGGGCCATTACCACGCTCTATACTGGCGTTATGGCGGTTAAGGGCAGCCAGCAGCCGGTTAAGCTCCTGTGGCAGCAGCAGGCGTTCTCTCACAAAATAATCCCCCAGCCTTGGTTGGCAATGGTGCTGGTGGCGGACAAGGAAGGCAGCCTGCTTTTCTGACAACAGCCCCAGAGCAACAGCCCGTTCACCAAACATGCCAGGCAGATCGGTAGCAGCTCGCACGGCTGCAATATCGCGGTCAGTCAGCCAACCCCATGCCTTTGCCATCTCTCCATAAGCAGGACGCTGATCCCGCTGCCAACGCATGGCCCGCACCAGGTCCTGCCAGGAAATTTCTCCGGCAAAATAGAGAAACTGCCCCATTTTAAGTTTATAGGTGGGGAACAGACCCTTGTAATAGCGTTCATGATCTTTTTTAGGGGCTTTTTCCGGCTCTGTCCTGACCGGCCTGACAATGGTTGGGCGGACTACGGTTCTGGCAGCAACAGGTGAAGACTGGTTGAATGCAGGGCGGGCGGGCCTGGGTTGCCTGCTTTGAAGGTGCTTGATCAGGGCATCCCTGGCTGATACCAGTGAGCTGACCGCAGCACCACTATGTTGCACAGCAGTATTGGCAGCATCTGGATGGATCATTCTGACCCGCCTTCTGAAGGCAGATTTTACCTCGGCCTGGGTAACTCGATACAAGTCGGTGGCATTACCAAAAAGCAGTTGAACTGCATCTGATGGGTGCATAGGATCTGTTTCTCTCCCTGTAAACTTGGCCTGCCTGTGTCAAACATTCGACAGACAAACCAGGAAGTATGCAATTTTAACGCCAACCAACCGTACTGCTAAAGCAGCCCTGATTCCGCAAAGCTATAAAAGCTGCCATCGCCGATAATGATATGATCCAGCACATTTATGCCCAGAAGTTCCCCAACTTTTCGCAGGCGTTCTGTCAATATTCTGTCTTCCTGGCTGGGTGCCGGATCACCTGAAGGATGATTATGCACAAAGATTATGGCGGCGGCTGATTCGCGGACTGCCGGTGTAAAGACCTCGCGGGGATGGACAACAGAGCTGGTCAGGCTGCCCAGCGAGACATCCACCTTGCGGATGATTCTGTTCTTGTTGTCCAGCAACAGGGAGATGAACTGTTCCTGTCGGCTATCCCGCAGCTCGTGGTGAAAATACTCAAACACCTGTGAAGGCTGGCTGAACCGCTCCAGCGTGACCAACTGCCTGGCCTGAAAGCGGCTGCCCAGGGTAAAGGCCGCCTTTATGGAAGCTGCCTTGGCCAGCCCCAGCCCCTTAACCTGTTGCAGTTCATTCAGCTCGGCCCGTGCAAGCTCTCGCAGGTTGCCATCAAACAGACTGAGCAGCTCACGACCAAGGTCAATGGCACTTCTGCCGGCGGCTGATTCTCCGGTACGCAGCACAAGGGCCAGAAGTTCGGCATCTGACAGGGCAACAGCACCCCGCTTCAGCATCTTCTCCCTTGGCCGTTCATCCTCTGGCCAGTCCTTGATGGTGCTTTTTCCTGAAACCCCGCTCATATAGTCACCACAAACTGATTCATCAGAATTACAAAGATACCGAAAGCTACCCTGTACCAGACAAAGGCCCAAAGGGTGCGATTCTGCACAAACCTGAGCAGAAAGGCCACGCTGATATAACCAACAATGGCTGAAACCAGAATCCCCACCAGTAAGGGCAGCCCCATGCCTGGCTCTATACCTTCCTGCAACAGGTGGACACCTTTCAGCAGTGCCGCCCCAAAGACAATCGGCAGGGAAAGCAGAAAGGAAAAGCGGGCTGCATCACTACGGGCCAGCCCCAATAGCAGTGCAACAGTAATAGTAATGCCAGAGCGGGAGACACCGGGAATCAGTGCCAGACACTGAAAACAACCGATGATCATGGCTGTCCGCAGGGTTATGGCCGCCAGATTATCCATCTGTCTGCCAAAGTGGTCCGATAATCCCATCAGCAGGCCAAACAGAATCAGCATAATGGCAATAATCAGTGGTGAACCCCTGAACAGCTCTTCAATCAGTTCTTCCAGGGCTTTCCCCACAATGACTGCCGGTACTGAAGCCAGTAAAATCATCCAGGGCAGTTTAAGGTGCTTTCCTTCCCCTGGCTGATAAAAACCGGACAGACCATCTTTAACCATACTGACCACATCTTTACGGAAGTAGTAAAATATGGCCAGAAAAGTTCCAAAATGAAGGGCAACATCAAAGGTAAGGCCGGATTCCTTCCAGCCCATGATATATGGCACCAGGATCAGGTGGCCGGAACTGCTGATCGGCAACACCTCTGTAGCTCCCTGCAAAAATCCCAGGATAGCTGCTTGCATTAAATCCATTTTTTACTCCGTTGCAATGGCTTTACGCTGTGGCCCCAGTTGCAGGGCGGCACCATCCTGACTACCCTGCTGAAAAGCTTGTGATATAACCGCTGAACTGCGGCTACGCCGGTTCTGCAACTGGCCAAAATTTTGACTGCAATACTCTTTGATCATTGCATCCTTAACGGGCACCAGGGCAGTACTGGTGGTGGGTGTGCTGACTTTTTGCCGCCTTAACGCCTCTGCAACACCAAAAGCACCCCCCAACAGATAGGAATTACGCACCTTTTGTCGGTGGCTGGTGGTCATCTTGTCCTGGATCTGATCCAGACCAGCCAGATACACTGAGGCCAGCCGCCTCAATTCGCTGATCAGAAACTCCAGGGTACAGGCTGCCACCTCTGGATCTTCACCAACCCCGATAAAACGCAGACGGCTGTGACTGGTTTCCGTGGTAACCACCGGCATACAGTCAAAGGCACTGGCAACCGTGGCAAACAGGGATGAAATCCATTTCGTGACAGTCCGTGCCAGATGCAGCTCCGACTCTCCAGCCCCCTGCTGCTGCACCTCAAGTTCTGACATAGCCAGATTATGCTCTGCCAGCAGCCGTTGGGCATGGGCCGCTGCAAGGGCAGCTTCATGTTCATTGCTGCTATTTGAGAGGGCCAGCAGTTTACGGACACGCTCAATCACTTTTTCACGGTTCATGCTGCACCTGCTCGGTATCAGCAGGGGGCACTGCTGCTTTACCTGCTGCAAGATAATCAGGAATAACAGGTGCCGTCCCCAGCCTGCGGTATCGCACCACCAGCCAGTAGCAGACCAGATAGGAAATGGCTGCCGCCACCAGACCAATGACGATGCTGCCCAGCAGAAGGGCACCGGAATAGCTTTTAAGCTCGGCCCAGCACAGACTCTGATAGGTAAAAGGTCTTTGTGGCTGATTCAGCATATACTGGCCCAGTTTGTAACTTGCCAGCAGTGCGGGTGCCACAGTAAGGGGGCTGTTAACCCAGGTACCGGTAATGGTGATAAGTTTGTTAAGCCGGAAAACTACGGCAGTGGCAATGGCCATCAAGGTATGAAGTCCGATAAAGGGAGTAAAACCGATCAAAACACCTGCAGCAAAACCGGTTGCAATCCTGCCAGGCGGATCGTCAAGGGCAAGAATCGCCTGAAGTCTTTGTCTGATCTGATCTGTTCTTTTTTTCATTGCATGGCACTCTAAAGACCACCAACCTGATTTGTCAATTACCAAAACCATTGCAGCAATGCAGCAATAATGGTAACCAGTTTATTATCAGTATGTTGAACGGTTGTTTTCCCAGGTTTAAATAAATTTCCATCCGTCAACTCCTGATCTGAACTAACCGATTTTCTAACAGGAAAGAGGAGATTTTTTCTTATGGCAAATAAATCAGGGGATTGTGCAAAGTAGTATTAATAGAGTACGTCACACAAACAAGACCGATGATTGATGCCGCCAGGAGGAAAAAGAACCCTTTATGGATAACAACCAAGGAGACTACCATGTCAGATAAATCCCAGACTCGCTTTGCCATTACTGTAGTTGGTGCTGACCGCCCGGGTATTGTGGCCGGTGTCACCGGTGCCCTGTACAGGCTTGGCTGTAATATTGCAGATTCCAGATGTGCCATGCTGGCCAGTGAATTTGCCATGATCCTGATCATCTCACGCCAGGAACTGTTGACTGAGGCACAACTTCAACAGGAGCTTGTGCCGGTCTGCAACCATCTGGGACTGACCCTTTCCATCCGCCAGTTAAGTGGTAAGGAGCAGGAGCGAAACAGGCCAGATGGTGAATTGTGTCAGATTACCGTCTATGGTGCTGATCAGCCAGGCATTGTTTACCGTGTCACCAATAAACTGGCTGATCATCAGGTAAATATACTGGATCTTCAGACCAGGCTGGCTGGCACAGAACAGGAACCGGTCTACATTATGCTGCTGGAGGCTGCATTGCCTGAAGATACTTCAGTGGAAACAGTGGAAACGATGCTGACCGGACTTAAAGATGAGCTTAAAGTTGAGATCGGTGTACGGCTGATCACCACAGTGGAACTGTAAATGGCTGTTCAACCGATTCTGAAATTCCCCCATCCACTGCTTAAAAAGGTTGCCCACAAGGTAGAACGGTTGGATGACACCATCCAGCAACTGGCCACTGACCTGATCGACACCATGCAGGCCGGACCAGGCTCTGTAGGGGTGGCAGCACCACAAATTGGTGTTGGACTGAGGGTCTGCGTAGTGGATGTCTCCAACAGCAAGCTGGGTAAGGACAACAACCACGGCCTGCTCTGCATGGTAAACCCTGAGATTATTGACCAAAGCGGCTTTGCCACCATGCGGGAAGGCTGTATGAGTGTGCCGGATTACACCGGCGATGTGGAGCGGGCAACTGAAATAACAGTCCGCTTTCTGGATGCCCAGACCAACAGCATGCGGGAGATAACCACCTCCGGCTTTGAGGCGGTGGCTATCCAGCATGAGATGGATCATCTGGACGGTATCCTGTTTCTGGACAGGGTAGCCAGTGTATCCACCGGTCTTTTCCGTCGTAAGAACTATCGTTAGATCAATGGTTCAGTATTGTAATGCAGACTGGGCAGAGGAGTAACAGCCATGACAACAATCGACAAAACCTCTGAAAAGGATCCTGACATTGAAAGCCTGTTTGACCGCAACTACCAGAACAACAACTACCATAACCTTGGTTGTGGCGATCTGCTGATGGACATGTATCGCCTTTACCAGAATTCTGCCCCAAGTAAGCTGAAACAACTGACTTCACTGATTGCAGGCGGCCACCTTGACGATGCCAGCAGGGTGGCCCACAGCCTGAAAGGTGAATCCGGCTCCATTGGTGGCAAACGGGTGATGACACTGGCTGCCAGACTGGAACAGGAAACCAGACTGACAGACCGGACCAATGCACAGGATACATTACGGCAACTGGAGCAGGAGCTTGATAACCTGCTGGCTGCCATTAAAATTGAGCTATCACAAAACCAAGGAGAAACAGCTTGAATATACTTTTTGCTGCCTCAGAGGCGGCACCCTTTGCCAAAACCGGTGGTCTGGGAGAGGTGGTTGGTGACCTGCCCCGTTATCTGCATAAAGCGGGACATGATGTACGGGTAGTGCTGCCCCGCTACTACAGCATAGATCCTGCACATTACGGCCTGACCATGCTTCCAGGCACCCTGGTGGTGCCGATGGGGATTATCGGAGAGATGTACTGTGGTGTCTGGCAAGGCACGCTGCCTGGCAGTGATGTTCCGGTTTACTTTCTGGAGCATCAGGAACTGTATGGCCGTGATGGCATTTATGGCACTGATAATGTCGGTTTTCTGGATAACGACAACCGCTATATATTCCTTTCCCGTGCGGCTATGGAGCTGCCTAAAATGCTGGCCTGGCAGCCCGACATTATCCACGCCCACGATTGGCATACAGCCGCCATGCCGGTACTGCTTAACACCGCCTACCGTAATGATCCGCTGATAAACAAGGCTGCCTCCATCCTGACCCTCCACAACATGCAGCACCAGGGTAACTTCTACCCTGGCCTGATGGATGTGCTTGGCATCGGCTGGGAGCACTTCACCTTTCTGGAACTTGAAAAGGATGATCAGGTCAACCTGTTAAAGGGAGGGATCTACCATGCCACCCTGCTTAACACTGTCAGCCGCGGCTATGCCCGCGAAATCATGACAGAGGAATTTGGCTGGGGGCTGGAAGGGGTGCTGCAACAACGCAGTGATGACCTGTACGGGATTCTGAACGGTGTTGATTATAATGAATGGAACCCTGCCACAGACAGGCATCTGCCAGCCAACTATTCTATTGAAGATATGTTTGGCAAAAAGATCTGCAAACGTGCCTTGCAACGTCATTTTGGTCTGCCAGAGATTGATGTGCCGCTGTTCGGTATGGTTTCCCGCATGGTACCCCAGAAGGGAACCGACCTGTTGGCAGAGGCGATCCATAAAATGCTGGGGCTTGATCTGCAACTGGTGATTGTTGGTAATGGCGAACCCTGGGCACATTTTTTCTTTGGGGGGATGGCCCACCGCCACCCTGAGCAGGTTGGTTGCTACATCGGCTATGATAATGCCTTGGCCCACCTGGTTGAGGCCGGCAGTGACTTCTTCCTGATGCCCTCTGCCTTTGAACCATGTGGCCTGAATCAGATGTATTCACTGGCCTATGGCACCCCGCCTATTGTTCGGGCCACCGGCGGGCTGGATGACAGCGTTGATAATTTTAATGAGACAGACCTGTCCGGTGATGGTTTCAAGTTCTGGAACCACAATGCCACTGCTCTTTATAACACCGTCGGCTGGGCAACCTGGACCTGGTACAATAATCCTGCTGGCCTGAAGACGTTGCGTAGAAATGGCATGGCAAAGCGGTTTACCTGGGAGGCAGCCGCAGACAAGTATCTTGAGATGTATCAGGCTGCCCTACGGAGAAAACGTGGCATTGCCTGAAACCCTGAAGATCATCACCATATCATTTCTGCTGATCCTGATGACATCTGTCAAAGTTTTGGCAAATGATCTGATAGCAGAATATCCACTGCTGCCATCAAACTACAGCTCCATCAGGGTGTTTGACCAACATAGCAGGTTTGTGGGTCGTCTACTGCCGGAAAAACGTTACTGGGTCAAGCTGGACAGGGTTCCGCTCTTTTTACAGCGGGCGATAATTGCGGTGGAAGATGCCCGTTTTTATGAACATGGCGGGGTTGATCTGCGGGGTATTGCCAGGGCAGCGGTTAAAAACGTAATCAAGGGCCGCCTGGCAGAGGGCGGCTCCACCATTACCCAGCAGCTAATCAAAAACCGATATTTAAGCAGCGAGAAGACCCTGGACAGAAAGCTGAACGAAGGTGTGCTGGCCCTGGAATATGAAAAGAAGTATACCAAGCAGCAGATTCTGGAGATGTACCTGAATGAAATTTACTACGGCAATGGGGCCTGGGGCATTGCCCAGGCTGCCCTGATCTATTTTGACAAACGCCCTGACCAGTTAACTGAAGCAGAGGCTTCCTTTCTGGCCGGTATTCCTAAAAACCCATCCCGTTACAACCCGTTGGCAAAACCGGAAGAAGCCACCAGACGACGTGGCGTTGTGTTGCAGAGGATGCTGGATGCTGGTGCTTTAAGCGAGCAGCAGTATCACCAGCAGTTAAAACGGTCTGCTGCCCCAACACCACCAAACAGGGCAGACTGGTATCTGGATCTTGTCCGCAGCAGCCTGGTAGAGCTTTATGGTGAGGGGGTACTTGAACAGGGTGGCCTGGAGGTAACCGCTGCACTGGAGCTGCCCTTACAGTTGAAGGCCGAGCAGATTATAAGGGAGACCGTCAGTAAACGTTCGCAGGAACTGCAAGGGGCATTGGTAAGCATTGATCCTGAAAACGGCAACCTGCTGGCTGCTGCGGGTGGTGTAAAATATGTAAAGGATGGCTTTAACAGGGCAACCCAGGCCAGGCGGCAGCCAGGCTCTGCTATTAAGCCGTTAATTTACGCCACAGCCCTGGAAAAGGGGATTACCGCTGCCAGTCTCTGGCTGGATAGCCCTGTAAGCTATCCCCGTGCCAATGGCAAATTGTGGCAACCTCAGAATTTTGACGGCAAACATCACGGCAACATCACCCTGCGTCAAGCACTGGTCAGCTCTAACAACACCATTGCCATCAGGCTGCTGGATGCTGTCGGGCCGCCTGACTACATTGACCTTGCCAACCGTAACGGCCTCAGGCTGCAAAACCACGATCTTTCCACGGCACTGGGCAGCGAAGAGGTGACGCTCTCTGGTCTGACATCTGCCTACACCCCCTTTGCAACGGCTGGCAACCGGGCAGAGCCACGTAGTATCATCAGGGTGTTTGACCGCAACAGTAAGACCTGGTTTACAAACAGCCCAAGAATCAGCCAGACCATGACCACCGGCACCTCCTACATCATGACTGATATGATGAAGGAGGTACTGACCCAGGGCACTGCCAAAGGTCTGCGAAAATTCAGCCAGAAATACCCATCGGCTGGCAAAACCGGTACAACCAACAACTACCATGATGCCTGGTTCATAGGCTACACACCTCGTCTGGTTACCGGCATCTGGGTTGGATATGACAAGCCCCGCTCCGGTGGCAAAGGCTTTACAGGAGGTGCTGTAGCTGCACCGATCTGGGAGCAGTTCATGCTGTCAGCCCTGGCAGGTCAGCCAGCATCTGATTTCAGGCGGCCGGATACGGTAATTTCGGTCAGTATTGATCCCCACAACAGCCTGCTGGCAACCGAGTTATGCCCTGATAAGAGGGAAGAGCTTTTTGCCATCGGTACTGAACCAGATGACTACTGCCCGGAACACCAGCCATCTGTGCAGGATGAAGTCCTGGAAATGCTGGAAGAGCAGCTATTGCCTGAACTGCTGCCTGTAGTTGTGCCTGCTGAAACAGATGACAAAAGTGGCGAAGATGCACCCCAACCTGAATGACTTTTTATCAGCCCTGTCTGCCAGGGGTGAGCTGCATCAGATAGATACTGATGTTGATCCGCTGCTTGAGATTGCAGCCATCACCCGCAGAGTCAGCAGTGATCCCGATGGTGGCCCTGCCCTGCTGTTCAGCAATCCTGCTGGTTATAAATTCAGGATAGCCACCAATCTGTTTGGATCAATGCAACGTAACTGCACAGCCCTGGGCATTGCACAACTGGCCGAGCTGGAAGAACGCTTTACAAAAATAGTTAAAACCAGCAATTGCAGAGAATATGCGGATCTGGCACAGTTTCTGGTTAATGAACCTGATTTGAACAGCTACAGTCCTTATCAGGCTGTTGCAGAAAGCAGCTATCTTGATCTTTATGGCGGGCCTGACCTGCTTAATCTGCCCTGGCTACAAAACTGGCCTGAAGATGGTAAGGCTGCCGGCACTGGCCGCTATATCACCCTGGGCCAGATAATTACCGCTGCACCCGATGGTACTGATCCCAACTGTGGCATCTATCGTTGTCAGATCCATGATTCACGCACGCTGGCAATCCGCTGGCGGCCTGGCTCCGGGGCGGCACAGCATTTCAGGCAGCATCAGGCAGAAAAAATGCCAATGCCGCTGGCCATTGTTATGGGTGGCCCACCGGCCCTGACACTGGCCTCTGCCTGGCCCTTGCCGACTGGTCTGGATGAGCTTAAATTTGCAGGTTGGCTGCAACGTAAAGCAATCCCAACAACCTGCTGCAAAAATGCCCCGCTGGAGATTCCGGCAGAAGCGGAGCTGATAATTGAAGGTTTTGCCCGGCCTGACCAGACCCTGCTTGAAGGCCCCTTTGGCAACCATACTGGTCAGTATGATCAGGCCGGCACAGCCGCCAAGGTGTTGGTGGAAAGGATTTACCACAAGCCGCAACCAGTAATACCAGCCACCATTGTTGGGCCACCGCCACAGGAAGATTGCTGGATGATGAAGGGCTGGGAGCGGATTCTGGCCGTCTTGCTAAGGCAGTTGATTCCCGACCTGGTTGATATTTGCCTGCCGATCCCCTGGGTTTTCCGTAGCAGTGCAG
The DNA here is from genome assembly GCA_964600635.1 of uncultured Geobacter sp. Classification (GTDB taxonomy): domain Bacteria; phylum Desulfobacterota; class Desulfuromonadia; order Geobacterales; family Pseudopelobacteraceae; genus Trichlorobacter. Next base: position 11,510 of record CAZRKG010000051.1, read on the forward strand.
TGGTGGCCCTGGCCAATCCAACATCAGCCATGGTCAGGGAAACTGTCGAGGCTCTCTGGCAACTGCCCTGGTTCAAAAGCTCACGGCTGCTGGTTATTGTTTCTGGCGATATATCTGTAAATGACCCGATGCAGGCAGCCTGGCGGCTAGTGAATCTACCAGACTGGCAGAACCGCCTGATTAAGGACCAGACCGGTACCAGACTTGCGGTGGATGCCACACAGCTATACAATGAAACTGTCCTGAAGGATGATTTAACTGAATCAAGAATAGAAAAGCGTTGGAAGGAGTATGGTCTGCCATGACCGGTCTGTTTCAGCAAATTAAAATCTTCATGGAGATGATTAAGTTCTCCCACACCATCTTTGCCCTGCCCTTTGCCCTATCTGCTGCCCTGCTGGCAGCAAATGGACTGCCAACTGGCCAACAACTGCTGTTTCTGATCCTGGCAATGGTTGGTGCCCGCACCGCTGCAATGGCGATGAACCGCCTGATTGATGCAGAGATAGATGCCAGAAACCCCCGCACAGTTACCCGTGCCATTCCTGCTGGCCTGATCTCCAGAGGTGCTGTGCTGACTGCTATTATGCTTTCAACTGCACTGCTTTTGTGGGCTGCGGCCATGCTGAACCCGCTCTGCCTGAAGCTGTCACCAATAGCCCTGTTTTTTCTGATCCTGTATTCATACTGCAAGCGGTTCACAGCCCTGGCCCATGTTGTGCTGGGGATCTGCCTGGCAGGGGCACCAATCGGTGCCTGGGTAGCCCTGAAAGGAACCATAGAACTGCCTGCCATTGTCCTGGGACTGATTGTGCTTTTCTGGGTGGCTGGCTTTGACATACTCTATGCACTTCAGGATCTGGATCATGATCGTGAAGCTGGCCTGCACTCCATTCCCGTTGCACTGGGGGTAGATGGCTCCCTCTGGCTGGCACGGCTGTTCCATCTGGCTACAGTAATTTTCCTGATCTGGCTGATTTATCTGCTTGATCTGGGATCGTGGTTCTGGCTTGGTACGGCTGCCATGACCACCATGCTGCTGTATGAACACTGGCTGCTCAGAGCCGGTGACCTTACCAGGCTGGATGCAGCCTTTTTCACTATGAACGGCTATATAAGCCTGACTTTTCTGGCAGCAACAGCAGCAGACATTTTTTTATGAAGATTAACAGAATGCAACCAAGGTCTCGGCATTTCGGAAAACAATAGCTGAAAAATCGCCCTGATTTCCTTGGTAACATCTTGCTTTTACATTGATTACAGCAACTTCTGCGGTTGACAATCAACTGTCAAGATGCTAAGTCATATCCATTTCATGTTAGTACTTATCAAGCGTACAGCCTGGCGAAACAGCCCCCAGGAAAGGGTGTCCCCGTGACAATCACCAGCATCTACCGCCTTTGTGTGGTGTTTACAATATCCTTTTTTACAGCAAATCTTCTTTTAACATCCTATGTCAATGCACAAGAGACAGAAGATGCACAGATGTTTCTGTCTGGCTTTAACACCTACCAGCAAAAAAATTACTCCAAGGCTGCCAATCAGCTTACCGATCTGCTTCAAAAACACCCTGGTACTCCCATGCGGGATATGGCCCTGTTCTGGCTGGCACGCTCCCATTATAACTCCGGTAACAAGCAGGAAGCTGCACGTTATATGGCACAATTTTCCAAAGAGTACCCGGACAGCCCTTTAAGGAACACTGCTGAAGAAGGGCTGCTGGAACTGGCAGCACAGCATGGTCTGGATGCTGACAAATCTGCCTCCAGGATAACAAAGCAACAGACTGATGCTGCGGAAGCAAAGCGGATTGCGGATGAAAAGGTCAAAGCAGAGCAGTTGGCAAAGCAGAAGGCCGAAGAAGCACGACTGGCAGCAGCTAAAAAGGAAGCAGAGCAGTTAAAGGCCGCTGTTGAAGCAAAGCGGATTGCGGATGAAACGGCCAAGGCAGAGCAGTTGGCAAAGCAGAGGGCCGAAGAAGCACGACTGGCAGCAGCTAAAAAGGAAGCAGAGCAGTTAAAGGCT
>CAZRKG010000052.1:0-13520 GCA_964600635.1 uncultured Geobacter sp.
ACGTATTGCATATACGCCTGCGTCGCCGATCTCCTCGCTGCCTTGAATCCATCTTTGATCTGAAATCGGAATTAGATATAGTAAACAAGCCCTGACAGACTTTCATTTATCAGGGCTTTTTCATGTCAGGACCGGCACACGGCAAGTTGCTAGATACCTCAGGCCGTGCCAGCACAGGCAGCAGGCTTGGGAGTTTCTGTTTTGGGGCAGTAACCAGAATCGAACCAGCCGGCACCTTTCAGGCTGAAGGCAGACTGGGAGATCATTTTCTCCACCTTACCATTACATTGAGGGCATTCAGTTGCAGGGGGATCAGAGAATTTCTGACGTAGTTCAAATTGATGGTTACATTCAGTACAATGGTACTCATACATCGGCATGTTGAATCTTCTCCTTATTATATATATGCTTTTTTGAATATAGTTAGTCAGCCGGAGGTTTGTCAAGGGAACGCAGGAAAACCACAAAGGCTCCACCACCACCCATTTCCTGGGGGGCAGGGGCATATTCGGTTATCATGCTGCGGCCCTGATCCCGTAACCAGCCTGCCACAGCCTGTTGCAGTACCGGCTCACCAACCGAGTGCAGCCCTTTTCCTGTGATAATCAGTACGGCCTTTTCAGCGGCTGATCTGGCAGAGGCTATAAACGGCTCCAGGGCATCCAGGGCTTCTTCGCGGCTTAATCCATGCAGGTCAAGCTGACGGTTAACCTGGATAATACCCCGCTTTAAATGCCGTAAACGGTTCACACCCAGCGGTCGTGGCCTTTCGTCATGTTCCCCCAGATCATCCTCAAAACGGACATCCAGTTTCAGTTTTTCTATTTCCTGTAGAAATGTTCTGGTAGCTGCCCTGTCAATGGCAGGCAGTTCTCTGTTAGTTTCGTCAGGCTTTGCGGATTGTTGCCGGTTTTTGCCATCACCAGGTTGTTTGTGTGTGGTTTTTTTAGTGTCTGAGCTGGTATCAAGCCTGGTGACCCCATTCATCGCTTCCAGAAAAAGGGCTTCATCATTGAATTGTAGTCTGGCTTTTGGCGGAGTTACTGGCTTGTGTGCTGCAATGACTGGTTCAGGTTCTGTGTTAAGGTTGAGGTTTTTAAGAGACACAAAGGGGCTGTTACGAAAGGACGGTACTGCTGCCGGTTGTTGCCTGTCTTTCTTGCGGCTCATTGCGGTATAACCTTCTGGCTGAGGGAGTTGAAGATCATATCCAGCACTGCTTTCTGGCGTACCTCATGTTTGTTAAGTACCGCCAGACAGCTTCCCATCGGGCATTGCTTATGCAGAAAATCTGCGTCACGGCTGGAAAGAATCACAATCCTGCGTTTCTCTATGCCAGCCTGCACAGCGTAGTTGAGCAGCTTGCCGCCATCCATATTGGGCATTTCAAAATCAATCAGAATCAGGCTGTAAGGCTCTTTGCGGATGGCCCCCAATGCCTCAATCGGGTTGTTGCAGACATCAACCGATAAAAGCGGATACTGTTCTGCAATATAATCGCTTAAAAGGCGGGTGAAGGCCGGATCATCATCTATCAGCAGGATTTTACCCATTGTTTTCCTCGTTAAAACTGTCAAAACAGGTATGGCGAATGGTTGGTGAACTGCGGCTTCTGTTTCCAGATCACCAGGCTTATCCAGACTACTATGCCGGCGGTTATCAGGTTGCTGATCAAGATGGCCTGGGGATCAATCTGACGTTCCAGAATCCGCTCCAGCTCTGAATAGGGAATCAGAAACAGATTAACCAGGATATTCAGCAGCTCATAGCAGTTGTAAATCAGCAGCAGCCACCAGGTCAGCAGTTGACGCTTGAACAGGCCGATAAACAGGTACAGGCAGATCAGGCTATCCAACACTATGAATATCCTGGCGGCCCTGCCTTCCAGCAACTGCCCGAACAGTGGTATTGGTTGGCCATAGCTGGTGACGGTCATCAGCAGTAGAAACAGATACAGACCGGTCAGCATCACCATGGCCTGGGAACGGGGCTGGTATTCCTCTGTATCGGGCAGGCTATTGCTCACTGTTTTTTCTTACGCATATCGCTGACCGCAACACATAGTGCAATGACAAGCAGAATAAAGCCGACAAAGAGCCAGTCTGCCGCAGAGAAGCCGAACATCTAACACCTTCCCTTAATGGCTTCTGCCTTGGCAAGCTGGTTAGTGGAACGATAGCATTGCTCCAGAAACTGGTAAATACCGGCCATTGGAAACTGGGTGCAGAAGACCTTATCCTCCAGCAGATCCTCCACAATGGCTGCGGCTTCGTAATATTCCTCCTGCTGGTGTTGCTCAAAGGCCACAGAAAGGGCTGTCAGATAATCCACTGCCGGTACCCTGGGCAGTTCACCTTTGCTGATTGCCTCTATTCTGGCCTCCAGCCGGACTCGTTCTGCTGCTTCCATCTGCTCCAGCATCGGCTGCCACAATTGCAGAGCCTGATCATAATGCCCCAGGGTGTAGTGGGTTTCTCCAAGCAGGTATTGCAGATGCAGATTATCTGGCAGCAGCTCTACTGCACGGATCAGATGTTTCTCGGTCCCGTACCAGGATTGTACTGCCAGGTGGCTGGTTTCCATCCGGCTGCCCTTTTCCATGTAAGTCTTGCCGATTTCAAGCCAGAGAGATCCGTTTTCAGGCTCCAGCAGGGCCAGAATTTTCAGCAGATTGATCTTGCGATCAAGATAAGGGGTGTCAACCTCCTTAGCATCCAGCATAATCGCTTCACCGCCGATCTCGGCAATGACGTGGGGATAGGCTTCCTGCAACAGGCGGGCATAGTCGGTGGAGTAGGTGCAATCAGGGTTGATTCTGAGGGCAGTGTATACACCCTGGCCGATCTGGTCATAGTCTGGACCGCCCTGCTGGACTGCTGCTTCATAAATTCTGGATTCCAGCGGAATCGGAAACTCCCACAAAAGATCAACCTTGCCATCTCGGGCATAAATCCTGAAGTTTTCAGGGGGCTGAAAATAGCGGATTCCGTCCAGCGGGGTGGGTGGTAAACAGGTAGTGGTCACATCTGCTCCTTATATTGGCGGCCAGGAAATGTATCAAGTCCGGCCATTTTGCCGATGGATTTATAAATCTGGATTTCATCCCAGGGTTCGTCAAGTATTCCGTCGTGGATTGCCCAACTGCGGCCCCAGACCGTTCTGTCCATGCCAGGCATCCGAAAAGGAGTACTGCCGTCCAGCCGCTTGAACAGAATGCCGCCAGGCTGAAATTCACGGTCAATTTCACGCATCAGCCGCTTTCCGGTCAGGTAATCAAAACCGTAGCGTTCATAGCGGATGGCGTTATCATAGGTCAGCGGCTCGGCCATGATCATCTCCATCCCCAGGCTGTCGGTAAGTCTTTCCAGCCGCTCAAAAAACTCGCCAAACATCCGCATTCCCCGCCTGGTCTGGTGGGGCAGCAGTCCAGCCTGCATTGCCCGCAACTCTTCAGGAATGTTTCTGCCATGGGAAGCAAAGTAGTTTAGCTGTCCGGCTTCTGTTACGTCAACCGCAAAGCGGGGGGCATTGGGGTCACAGATAATACAGAAGGCAAGCTCCATCTGGTTATACTGGGTGTCGGTCAGCTCCACAAAAAATACTGTGTCGGTATCTTCTGGCCTGGCCCACACCTCAATCCGGGCAAAGTTAAAGCCCTCCGGTGCAATTACCTGCACCAGACGTTGCCCACGGCTATCCTTCAATGTGTGACGGTTAAGCTGGAGAAAATCAAAAAGCCTGGGAGGTAAAATACCGGCGTAAATCTGCTCCTTTTCCCGTTCTGGCAGGCGGTTAATGCTGGCAAGGGAGGTCAGCAGATCTCCACTCTGGCTGACAAGAGGTTTGTTATCCGGCAGGCGTGTCATTTCAGAAGCTCCACAAGATCGCTCTTGATGATGACCGGAAAGATCTTCTGTCTGATCAGCCTGATGCTCTGCTCCATGGCATCCAGGGCCAGCAGGCGTTCATCCTCATCAGCCCAGTGCATGGCATCCAGCAGCATGGTGTGGGGGTAGCCCTGCTGGCTGATCTGCTTCACAAACGGAGCTGGCAGCCGTGGCGGCAGCTTGATGTTATTCATGGTGGCCCAGGCTATGGTCCAGGCACGGGCGGTGTTCATAAGGTCATAGCCCCCGCCCCCAAGTGCTACCCAGGGTATTTTAAGTGCCTTTAGTTTGGTCATGATATAGGCATAGCTGTGGGTGGTGATCTCCAGCCTGGTGAGTGGGTCGGTGCGGAAGGTGTCCGCCCCGATCTGGGTCACAATAATATCAGGATTAAAGGCGGCCAGCAGCGGATAGATCAGCTCATCAAAGGCCCGCATATACATCGGATCATCGGTATGGGCCAGCAGGGGGATGTTGACGCAGTAGCCGGTTCCCTGACCAGTACCGATCTCATCCTCAAAGCCGGTGCCAGGGAAGAAGTAGATCCCGCTTTCATGGATGGAGATGGTCAATACCTGATCATCATCATAAAAACCTTCCTGGACACCATCGCCGTGGTGGGCATCAATATCCAGATAGACAACACGGCGGCCCTTTTGCTTTAACCAGTTGATGGCAATTACCGCGTCATTCAGGTATGAAAAACCGGATGCCCTGGCACGATGGCTGTGATGCCAGCCTCCAGCCAGTGAAAGTGCTGCTGAAAAGCCCTCCTCTTCCACCAGGCGGCATGCCTCCAGTGTTGAGCCAGCACCAAGGGCAGCATAGTCGTACAATCCCTTAAAAACGGGACAGTCTTCATCACCAAGGCCAAACCTGAAATCCGCCCTTGGCTCATCAGAACTGCTGAACTCCTTTAATCTGCTGAGATATTCCTCTGTATGAAAGCTTAGGATCTGTTCTTCGGTCACCGGCTGGCAGTCACTCCGTTCAGCACCTGGCAGGTCAAACAGACCGTAGGCCTGCATCAGATCCAGTGCCAATCCGTAACGATGCAGCTTAAAGGGATGGTGCTGGCCATAGCTGAACTGTTCAAACAAAGATGAATATACAAGGGCAGTACGTTGTTTCATACAGGTTACATTCCGGCCCTGGCCAGCTCTTCCAGCAGTTTTTTCTGATCTTCATCCAGTGCCTGGGGTACCTGTACGACAATTTTTACATACAGATCGCCCCTGGTGTTGGAGCCTAGTGATTTGATACCATGCCCTTTAAGCCTTATTTTTGTGCCTGGCTGGATTCCTGCGGGAACCTTGATCCGTCTTGGCTCTTCCAGTGTTGGTACTTCAAGGCTGGTTCCAAGACAGGCTTCGCTGAAGCTGATTTTCCGTTCCACAAAAATATCGCCCCCTTCACGGGTAAAGAGCGGATCATTGGTAACTTTGATATTCAGGAAGAGATCGCCGTTGGCAGCACCACCTTCACCAGCCGAACCTTTGCCACTGATCCTGACCCTGCTGTCAGTATCAACGCCGGCAGGAATTTTAACCTTCAGCTCTTCCCTTTTGCCGTTCCGCATAAAGGCCACCAGCTTTTCTGCCCCCAGTGCTGCTTCCCTGAAAGATACGGTCACTTCCAGGGAAAGATCAGCCCCCTTCTGCGGGGCACGCCTGAAACCGGTGCCGGCCCTGCGAAAAGCACCTCCAAACAGACGGGAGAAAATATCCTCGCCACCACCCATCCCCATATCTTTGAAGGTACCGGAGAAGTCAAAGTTACGGAAAATATCTTCCTGTGAGTACTGCTGGTGGAAGTTGCTGGAACCAAAGGTATCATACTGCTTACGTTTTTCAGGATCAGATAGTACTGCATAGGCTTCGTTGATCTGCTTGAATTTTTCTTCAGCGGTGGAATCGCCCTGGTTGCGGTCTGGGTGGTACTTTACCGCCAGCTTGCGGAAACTTTTCTTGATGTCTTCCGGCGAGGCATCCTTGGGAACATCCAGAACTTTATAATAATCGGTTTCTGCCATTTGCAGCTCCTTTATCAATATTGTTTTATCGAATAATTTAAGCAGCTTCACGCCTGCTGTCAACGATGCTTGACAGTCATCGGGTGGGTACGTAGTATTTAATAATTACCAATTTCGCTACTGAAAGGCGAGTAATGAAAAAAATCGTTATAGTGGGTGGAGGGCTTTCAGGGCTATCCACCGCCTGGCTTCTGAACCAGCAGGCAAAAAAATATCAGATACCGGTTGAAATTACACTTTTTGAGAAGGATCAGCAGCCTGGAGGTAAAATCAGGTCTGTCCGGGAAGATGGTTTTCTTTGTGAATGGGGGCCAAACGGCTTTCTGGACAACAAGCCCCAGACCCTGGAGCTTTGCAGGGATATGGGGATCAGCGATAAACTGCACAGAAGTAATGACAATGCCCGCAAGCGTTTTATCTACACCGGTGGAAAGCTGCATCAGTTACCAGAAAACGGGCCTTCTTTCCTTAAAAGCGGGCTGTTGTCATGGCCTGGTAAGCTGCGTTTGGTGGCAGAGCCATTTGCTGCAAAAGCACCGGACAGTGATGAGAGCCTGGCAGCCTTTGGCCGTCGTCGCCTGGGGGCCGAGGCTATGCAGAAGCTGATTGCACCAATGGCTTCCGGTATTTTTGCCGGTGATCCTGAAACCATGTCACTGCAATCCTGCTTTCCCAGGATTGCGGAGCTGGAAAGGGATTATGGAGGTCTTTTCAAGGCGATGCTGATGCTGGCCAGGCAGAAGAAGCATGAAAAGGCAGAAGGTAAAGTGAGCAGCTCTGCCGCTGGCCCTGGTGGTGTGCTGACCTCCTTTAAAGATGGTATCCAGTTTCTGACCGATTCCCTGGCCAGCCAGTTGGGACAGCAGTTACAGACCGGTGCTGCGATTGCAACCATCAGCAGGGCTGGTGACAGATGGTTGCTGCACACCATGGATGGCGAGCAGCTTATGGCAGATCTGGTGATACTGGCTGCCCCTGCCTATGCTGCTGCCAATATGCTGCAAGGGCTGGATGGCGGTCTTTCAGATACGTTGCGGCAGATCATATATTCATCCCTTAATGTAGTCTGCTGTGGCTATAATCTTTCCGGCCTGGGGCATCCGCTGGATGGCTTCGGCTACCTGATCCCAAAGGAAGAGGGACGCACCTGCCTTGGTACTCTGTGGGATTCCAGTATGTTTGAATCCAGAGCATCAGGCGGCAAGGTGCTGCTGCGGAGCATGGCAGGTGGTGCCTGCCGACCAGAGCTGTACGACCTTTCCGACGAAGAACTATTGGCAAGGGTGCAGGCAGACCTCAAACATATCATGGGTATTGGGACCAAGCCGGTTTTCAGCCGGATCATCCGCCATAAACAGGCTATCCCCCAGTATACCGTGGGCCATGCTGATCGGCTGGGGGCTATTGATGGCTGGTTGCAGCAGTTGCCAGGACTGTTTTTGACAGGCAATGCCTTTAATGGTGTGGGGCTGAATGATTGCGTAGCAGCATCTCAGGCAACGGTGAAAAAGGTGATCGGCCATTTAGGGGGCAAGTGATGTCAGAGAAGAAGATATTTGCAGACTTTGAGTATGAAGAAGTACTGGATGCCAAAACCCGTGAACTGATCAGGATCGGCTGTGCAGTGGTTACCGGGTGCCCCACCTGACTTGAAAAACACTTTGCAGCAGCGAAGGCAGCCGGTGCCGTGAGTGCCGAAATCAAAGAAGCAGTGGCCTACGGGATTATCGCTCCGGCAGGAAGAGCAAAGAACTTTGCCGTTAAAGTTATGGAAGGACTGGAATAGAAATGAACCGTAGAGGAATCATACTGGCTGGCGGGGCAGGTACAAGGCTGCATCCGGCTACACTGGCTGTCTCCAAGCAGTTGTTGCCGGTTTACGACAAGCCGATGATCTATTACCCCCTGAGCACACTCATGCTGGCCGGTATCCGTGAAATCCTGATTATATCCACCCCGCAGGATACCCCCCGTTTTGAGCAACTGCTGGGGGATGGTAGCCAGTGGGGGCTTCACCTGCAATATGCGGTGCAACCATCACCCGATGGCCTTGCCCAGGCATTCATTATTGGGGAACAGTTCATAAATAATAAACCATCGGCCCTTGTTCTGGGTGATAACATCTTTTATGGTCACGATTTCCATCAACTGCTGGCAAATGCCGGACAGCATCAGACAGAAGCCACGGTCTTTGCCTATCATGTCCATGACCCAGAACGGTATGGCGTAGTGGAATTCGATCAACAGGGCCGGGCGATCAGCCTTGAGGAAAAGCCTGCCAGACCAAAATCCAACTATGCTGTCACCGGCCTGTACTTCTACGATGAAACTGTTGTCGAGCGGGCAAAGGGGCTTAAACCGTCCAAGCGGGGTGAGCTGGAAATTACAGACCTTAATCGTACATATCTGGAGGATGGCAGACTAACGGTTGAGATTATGGGGCGTGGCTATGCCTGGCTTGATACCGGTACCCACGAAAGCCTGCTGGATGCGGGGCAGTTTATTGCAACTATTGAGAACCGGCAGGGGCTGAAGGTGGCCTGTCCTGAGGAGATCGCCTGGCGGCAGGGTTGGATAACCGGACAACATCTGGAGACATTGGCAGCACCACTTGCAAAAAACGGCTATGGTCAGTATCTGCAACGGCTTTTGACAACTGATCGGGTTCTTTAAGGTTTCATACAGTTTCCAGCAGAAATCCAGCAAAAGCAGGTTGTAAACAAAACCCCCGGTTACCGATGGTAGCTGGGGGTTTTGTTTGGTCATTTATCTGACTTCTTGGGCCTCTTGGCTATGATGCTATCTTTGATTTCCTCATAATTGGATTCAGAGATTACATCCTTTGTAACAAGCTGCTTTTTATTGGCGTATGGCCGGTTAGCCACAAGTTTATCAATAACTGTCTTGTTGAAGCCTGGTATGGCTTTAAGCTGATCTGCACTGGCTGTATTAATGTCTATCTGTGCTTGCTTGGTAGCTTTACTTGCAGTTGCAGCAGGAGCCTGATCATTCTTTTTAGCAGGTGCTGCCACAGCCATCGAAACAGACATCAACATTACTGATGCGAAAACTGCTGATTTAGCTAGAAATTTTTTCATCTGTTTACCTCCAAGGTATATTTTTAAATGTCCGTAACAAAGCAGGTAGTAGTTTGTCAACAGATTTTTTTGTAAGGAGGAATTTATCAGATTTAATTTGATTTGTTGGTTGTTTATATAAATATGAATCAAGAAGTTCTATCTGCTTTAAGCATTTAATTGGGAGTGATCAGCAGATATAGTTCGTTTTTACCCGATAATTAATACTGAGTATCTGCATGCTTTAACTCCTTAACCTTGATTACAGTAAATGGTGCGTCTCAGATTCCTTCATAAAAATCCTGTTTTCTGTTTAATTTTTTCTGAAAACATAAAAATCCAAAGGCATTTGGAACATATTTTGACTTACAACTATCGAATCATTACCTCTTTTTGAAAGCATATATTTGGCTAATGTTTTCAGACTCAATTGTGGTATTTCCAAAATTGAGTCTGCATGAAAAAGCAGCTCGTACTCTTCCTGCATAGCTAAGATCTCTTTTTTATCAAGACTTATTTCTTTAAGCGTGTAAGGAGTAACTACAATCAAATCACCTTTCTTCATAGAAGATGCTGTTGATTGAGATTGCACTGTATACAGTGAGTCTTTTATGATGCGTATAGGAAGAAAACCATTATCATCCTCGTCAGTTTTAATATCAAACTGATCAGGTGACAGTCCTCTGTATTCTAAATACCTTATAAAACTATTATGAACTTCTCCACCGTTTCTATTTACACCATCTAAAAATATCGAAGTTCTATTATTTTCTATACTATTTTCTTGAATATGGCTTGTTAAAAATGTAAGGGTATTTTGAAAGTTGTGCGGTACGTTTTTATAATGTGAAATAAGAGCAAGTCCGGTAGGCAAACTGCTGGAAAAAACAAATAGCATAGCAATTATTGCTAGAGTTTTAAAAACAATCTTCTTGTATAGCTTTTCTACAACTAAAAAATAAACAACAGCTATAAGTCCAAAAGCATATGCAGGAAGCAGGTAATGATATGCAAACATATTCAGTTTAAAAAACACCAATACATAAATAGCAGATGAAAACAGTAGTGAGTCATAGAGCATATCTGCTTTTTTAGATTTAAAAATAATATATATTCTGTATAGCACCAATGGTAAAAGTATAAAAATTAATAAAGGATCATTAAGCCCATAATTGAATCCGTTTTTAGCAAATAGTAAAATAGGATTTATGGTAGTTGTTCCGTACAGTGTATCGCCTTTATTTATGTACACAACCAAATAATAAACAAGTAAAAATGCAGAAGCAGAAAACATCAGCAAAATATCGAACATTCTTTGCTTAATATTTAATTCTTTCCACCCAAATATCAGATGAAAAAATGCAAATGATCCTAGCATTAAAAATGCTGGCTCTTTATAGTAAAGAGCAATGGTTGCAGTAAAAAAGCCAGTTATGAAATAGAGTAGTTTTTGCCTACTTTGATATTTAATAAATAAAAAAAGAAAAATTACAAAAAATAAAAGGGTATGTCTCTCCCCTATGTGTAGTCTATAAAAAGCAGTTACACAAGCAGGTGTAAATATAAAAAGCAACACAGTGACTAAATAGATATTGTTATTAATTTTCAGAGACTTAAATATCAAGAAAAAAGTATATAATAATACTAAGAACTCTGTTGCAATTAGCATGTAAAAGTAAAAAACATCCCTATTGGGTAAGAAAAATGCTAATAAATTGAACTCTTGCATGTTTAATGGATAAAATCTACCTATACTAAACAGGTTTGTTGATAAGTACCCTGTGAAATAACCTCCAGACATAAGATTATTCAGTAAGCTGTGATCGTCTATTACTTGAAGAGCTGAATACACAAAAATTAATAAGAAATATGTAAATAAAATAGCGAAAAATGAAATTAAAGCTAATGGTTTTAAATTCATTTTTTTCTCCATAGCGTCAATGTGGCAAAAGAAAAATATTTACCAATAAAATTGGTATAAAAATATTTTTCAATTGAAAATATTGCATTTACTAGAAACCTTGTTCCAATATTTAATTTTTCAAATGCATCTGGATTATAATACAAGACATATCCAATTAATCCTGGATACATTTGGTATATCTGTTCATAACCATTGCTATTGAATAAAGAGTTTAACTCTTTAAGCTCAAATCCTTGTTCACTTTCACAGTCAAATAATTCATTTTTCTTATATATTCTTTCTCTTGTTTTTCTAAAAAACCAATTATTATGTGTTGGTTCTAAATTTATAAATAAAGTACCTTGTTCAGTAAGTTTATTTATATTTTGTAGAGCCTTTTCTACATTGCTGTATACATGGTGTAAACCACCAAGCAGTATCACTAGATCATATTTGTTTTTATCAGTGTAATTTAATATATTTCCGTGTATGATTTTTAAATCAGGATATATTTCATTTGCAATTCTTACAAGTTCTTGAGAATAGTCAAAGCCCGTATACTCAAGTTTAAGCGATGTGTATTGATTTAAAATCTTATATCCTTCCGCATATCCGCACATAGCTTCTAGGCATGTATATTTATCTTTCATCAAAACACTATTAATTTTTTTGAAAAAAAGATCCCACATAAGTCTCTTAAACTCAAGATGGTTTTCATTTTGTCTGGCATTAAAGTATTTTTCCGAAATGCTTTCAAAGTGTTGTTTCTGTTGCTCAACTATTCGATCCACTCTAACCCTTTCTTAGGAAAGTAATCGCTATTCCTAAAACTATAAACAATATTCCAACTGTTTTTGATAGGCTCATCTCTTCATCAAGCAAATAGAAGCCAACAATTTGAGTTCCTACTATAAGCATAGATGATGCAATAGGAAAAGCAGTTGATAGGCTATTTGTTTTTAATATTACAAGCCATATTGCAAATCCAAATCCATATAATAAAGCACCAGTTATAAATAAGAAATTAAACCCTACATTAGCAATTTTAATAAAATAAAGTCCCATAACACTAGTTAGTGTGTATATTAAAAATATAAAAATGTTCATTTTGGTATTTGCTTTTCTACAAAAAATCTTGGTCTTCTTTTTGTTTCTTTATATATTTTACCTATATATTCACCCACAATTCCTATAGATAAAATCTGAATTCCACCTAAAAAATAAATAGGTAAAACCGTAGAAGCCCATCCAGGGACAGCATTACTTGTAAATAATATAGCCCCAATGACATACAAACTCATCAAAATAGAAAAGAAAAATATTAAAAAACCTATAATGGAGATCAACCTAAGTGGGGTAACGCTAAAAGAAGTGATGCCATCAATTGCAAAAGACAGCATTTTTGAGACAGTATATTTAGATTCTCCTGCAAACCTATCTTTTACATCAAAATATACATAATCTGTCTTGTATCCTATAAGTGGTACAAGTCCTCTGAGGAATAAATTTACTTCTTCAAAACTTAATAATGCTTTGTTTGCTCTATTACTAAGAAGTCTGTAGTCTGCATGGTTTTTTACTACATTTACACCCATGATACTCATAAGTTTATAGAAAGCTAAAGCTGTGGTTTTTTTAAAAAAACTATCAGTTTTTCTATCATTTCTTATTCCAAGCACAACTTCACAGCCATCAAGAAATTTATCTAAAAATTCCTCTATAGAATTTTCATCTTGTTGCAAATCAGCATCTAGTGAAATCAAACAATCACACTTATCAGCCGTATATTCCATACCTGCTAAAAGTGCATTTTGATGCCCTTGATTTTTTGAAAGTTTGATACCTTTTATGGATCTGGTATTCATTGAGAGCTTTGTGATTTTTTCCCAGGTCTTATCCTTGCTACCATCGTCTACAAAAAGTATATAACTTTCTGATGAAATTTTTCTACTTTCTGCCAGCTTTTGTAAAACTACTGATAATCTGATAGAAGTCTCGTCCAATACAAGCTCTTCATTGTAGCAAGGCAAAACTAATGCTAGAACCGTGCTGCTCATACTGACTCTATTGCCTGACGATAATCAGCTATATAATAAGCAAAACAGGGATCAATAAGCAGGTTTGATAAATTATTTAGCCCCCCCCCCGTAAAAAGCAGGGCGTATCCCAGGGCCAGAGATGGCCTTATTTTGCCTGGTGCCATAATTGCCTTGGTCAGAATGGCTGGGTTTGTAAGCTGGAAAGCAAAAAATACAGGAATGGAGATAAAGAGATTTTTTGTAAATTGATTGGGGCTGGCAAGTTGTATGAGGTTTATGAGTGTAGACATAATAGGCTTGACTTTGAGTTTCTTGGTGTATTTTGCGAAGGACTTTATCTGATAAGCATTATGATTGCAAGATGCGTCTCAGATTCCTTCATAAAAATCCTGTTTTCTATTGACTTATCACTGTCTTTCAACAGGCCACAAAAAGAAAAAGCCCCGCATTATGCGGGGCTTTTTACATCGGCCAGGCCGATATTTTGTTAAAAATGGTGCCCAGGACTAGACTCGAACTAGCACACCCTTGCGAGCACAAGAACCTGAATCTTGCGTGTCTACCAATTCCACCACCTGGGCA
>CAZRKG010000053.1:0-5137 GCA_964600635.1 uncultured Geobacter sp.
CGTTAATCCGTATCTGGCCTCTTCGCTGTACGCCATCACCCATTTTGACCCATCCCAAAGCGATTCAACCCCCTATGGCCCGCCACGCAGCACCTACACAGTTGATTCCACAATCAAACCGATCAGCTATGGCGGCCCGGTGAATATAATAACCCTTGCCTCCACAGATCCGAACTACATGTGGCAGGTGGGAACTGATCGTGTCAGCTATGTACGTAAGAGTGCCGGTCAATGGGCCACTGTTGCAAAATTTGAGGCTCTGGCCGATGCGTCTGCAAACCTGTTGCCGCCAGTGCCTGATGCAGATTTTCGCTCCATTGGTGAAGCAAGTGCTGTCGGGATGAACACAACCACCCTGGATGACTACCTGAAAAACATTCTGGGTACAAATTACAGCGACCGTTTCGGCCATGGAGCCTACATACTGGTGGATAGGGACAACGTGCTGTACACCCATTACGGTGATACGCTGTACGGCTTTGCATTGAACGACCCGGCAAACCCTGCCGCAGGTATAAAAATCCGCTATAAAATGGAGAATATCGTCAAAACCATTCAGGACGATACCCCTGTGCCTCTCCCCACCACCAGGCTTTTTGGACTTTCCATGACCTTTGACGGTCAACTTATTATCACATTCAGCAATGGTGTCTCTGTTATCAACAGGGATCTCAACATCGCCTCAAAGGTTTTCTACCGCTTCCCGGCCAGCGAATATGTAAGCAATTCCATTGCGGTTGATGAAAAAAACGGCCTTTATGTTGCCAGCGGCAACATTACAGGGGCTGAAACAGGTGTTATGCGTAAGCTGGTCTGGACCGGCACACAGATTTCTGACAATGAAAGCGATGGTGCCTGGTCATGCAGTTACGACACATCAGGGGCAGAGCTTCCACCCATCATCAAATTCGGCAACGGCACCGGATCAACCCCCACCCTGATGGGGTTTGGAAATGATTCTGACAAGCTGGTGGTTATAACAGACGGTGCGAAACAGATGAAACTGATCGCCTTCTGGCGTGATAATATCCCTGATGGATTTGTGCAGAAACCAGGTACAACTTCACGACGTATAGCCGGACAGATACAGGTAACTTGCGGACTTTCACCACTTCCAGAGTGGATACAGTCGGAACAGTCGGTGGTTGTGAATAACTACGGTGCTTTTGTGGTTAATAACATTCCGCAAACCATAAGCAGCGATCTGATCGGAGTGAACAAAATACTTGCAGTAATGCTGATGGGACCAGCATATCCATCTTCTTATGGTGTTGAGCGTTTTCAGTGGAACAGTTCAAGCCACGAATGGAGTTCTTCGTGGGCCAGGCCGGATGTCTCTTCAACCAGCATGGTTCCGATACACAGCCAGTCAGGCAACATGGCACTAATCAACGGTTACAGACCGGAAAACGGCTGGGAGGTTCTGGGGCTTGACTGGGATTCCGGGGAAACAATCCATCAGACCATCTTCGGTAACAGTAATTTAGGCAATGGAGCCTATGCGATTCTGCAATACCTGGATAACGGCGACCTGCTTTTCAATTCGCTTGTAGGCCCATACCGCGTAAGTTATGGCAAATAACCAGAGTAACCACCTTGTCAGACCAAACAGACAAAGGAACCCCAAATGAAAACAACTCTACTAAAAATACCGTTTATTCTGCTGATCTCCATGATGCTGATCTCAGGTTGCACAGGGACACATCAGAGCTGGATCAGCAACAAGAGTTCCGTGCTGGTCAATCCTGATATTCTTCAGGAAGGTGGCAAAGATCAGGCCCACTATCGCTACGTAAAACAGGGGTTCGACATCAGAAAATACTCCTCTGTAGTTGTGGAGCCTGTTCTGATTGCTAAAGATGGGGAGCTTGATGCGGAAGAACGGGCCAATTATCAGAAACTGGCCAATAACGCCTACATCTACCTTGTCAGAGAGCTGTCCAAAGAGATCAGGGTGGTACAGGAAGGGGAACAGAGCGGAACATTGAACCTGCAAATGGCTATCCGAGATGCCGACAGCTCCAAACCGGTACGGATAATCACCTCATCCGTATCTCCCATCGGGATTGGACTTAGCCTTACCAGGCTTACAACCACCGGAAAACAGACCGGTGTAGGTGAAATTACAACCGAATACAGGCTGACAGATTACAACAGTGGCGAGCTGTTGATGGCAGCACTTGACAGGCGGGTTGGAGAAAAGGATCTGTCAGGCTTAGTGGACGGCTGGTATCATTCAGATCAGGCTCTGCAACATTGGGCACGACAAATCGGCTTTCTGCTTTGTACTCACATGAAAGATGAAGGGTGTCAGAAACCGTAACTGGATGGAGGCAGGCTGGCAAGGTATATAACCATCCTTGCAGACCCATATGCTCATAATGTCCATCAACCACCGTAACGTTGTTGCCGCAGCCATGGGGCTGCCGGTCCTGTGTCTGCTCCTGGGCCTGCTGCTGTGTCTATGCATCGTTCCTGCACCGGCATATGCCTCAGTACTGCTGGACGACTCTGCCGACAGCTACACACTGGGGCCGTCCACCCTTGAGGTACTGGAAGACCACGGTGCCAGGCTGGAGATCGTGGATATCACCTCGCCAGGCCTGGCCCGTTCCTTCAAGCCGGTGGATGGACCGGCTCCCAATTTTGGCATGTCCGCCTCGGCCTATTGGTTCCGCTTTACCGTTGCCAATCAAAGCCATACCCATGAAAACTGGTTACTGCTGCTGTCGCAGCCGGTTATGGATGAGGTGGATCTCTATATCCCCAAAGATGACGGCCAGTTTGAACTGCAACGCTCCGGCGTGGCCCGGCCTATGAGCATCAGGGAAATCCAGGGCCGCAGTATCGTGCTGCCCCTGCCCCTTGACCGAACGCCCCGCACCTTCTACCTGCGGGCCAGGATTCAGGGTCGTGCCATGTTTCCCCTCACCATCATGACCGACAAGGCGTTCCAGCACCAGGAGGCCGCCAGGCTGTCGCTCACCGCCACCGTGTGCGGCTTCATGCTGGCCATGGCGCTGATCGGCACGGCACTGCTGATTTTCGTCAGAGAGCGCAGCTACCTCTACGTTGTCCTGTACCTGCTCAGCAGCCTGATGACGATGCTGAACATCACCGGCTACTACTACGCCTGGCTGCTGCCGGAGCAGCCGGCACTGTACCTTGCCACCCAGCCGCTTTCCGCGATTCTGATGACCCTGACCGGCCTGCTGTTCACCCGCTCGTTCCTCAAGGTAGGGAACCTCTCTCCCCGGCTGGACAGCCTGCTACACTGGCTGATCGGTCTGAATGCCCTGT
Organism: uncultured Geobacter sp.; assembly: GCA_964600635.1. Classification (GTDB taxonomy): domain Bacteria; phylum Desulfobacterota; class Desulfuromonadia; order Geobacterales; family Pseudopelobacteraceae; genus Trichlorobacter. The sequence goes on from CAZRKG010000053.1 coordinate 3,301, forward strand.
TGCTCCCCGGCTACCTGCTGCTGCCGCCACTTTACGCAAAATCCGCAGTCAATCTGATGTATCTGCTGGCGACGGTCGTCTCCGGCATCGCCGCATATGTCTGCTTCCGCAAGGGATTTGCCCCGGCCCGCTATTTCCTGTTTTCGCGGCTTGTGGTCTATCTCGGCTCACTGCTCTTTGCCCTGATCAATTTCAATCTGCTGCCGAACGAATTCCTGTTCACCAATGCCATGTACCTTGTGCTGGTGCTTGACGCAACGTTCATCGCCATTGCCCTGGCAGACCGCATCAACACACAACGACGACAGATCGGAGCACTGGTGGATGACCTGCGTCGCGAAATAACTGAACGGACAGCCGCCCACAAGGCTGTTGAACAGGAGATGTGTGCACGCTTGCGACTGGAGCAGGAGGTGGTCAGCATCAGTGACGACGAGCGGTTCAAGATCAGCCGGGAACTGCATGACGGACTCTGCCAGCAGCTTACCGGAGCCAGGCTGCTCTGCTCCACCCTCGCCAGCCAATGCAGTGGTGTTCGGGAAAGCCACGACATACTACAGCCGCTCAACCGGCTGCTGGATGAAGCCGTGGACCAGGCCTACAGCCTCTCACGGGGGGCATGGCCCATAGAGCATGAACCCCAGGAACAGCGGACCTCCCTACAGGAGTTTATCCAGCGGACGGCGGAGCAGAGCGGCATCGACATCGCATTCTATGACAGGCGGATCTGTCGCCAGTGCCGCTATCCCCAGTTGACCCACCTGTACCGCATAGCCCAGGAGGCGGTTACCAACGCAGTGAAACATTCCCATGCCGACCGGATCACCGTATCCTTTGACTGTAGCCGGGAAGAAGGGATACGATTGGAAATCCGCGACAACGGTGCAGGCTGTTCAGGAGTCGCTTCCGGCTCTCCCGGCGGCATGGGGATCAGGATCATGTCCCACCGTGCCCGTATGATCGGCGGATCCCTGAAGCTTGGGAGCCAACCAGCAGGGGGCACCAGCGTACTTTGCAACGCTCCCTGCACCGCAGCGGACAAGGAGGAGCAGACCGATGACCGACCAGCCCAATAACCCTATAACGATCCTGCTGGTGGACGATCATCCGGCAGTGCGCCAGGGGCTTCGTCTGCTGTTCAGCCGGGCCGGACACCGCATATGCGGCGAGGCGGAGACTGCTGCGGAAACCATGGACTACCTGACACGGCAGCACCCTGATCTGGTACTGTTGGATATCTCTTTGGATCAGGAAAACGGTTTTGACCTGCTGCCGCTCCTGGCCGAACGAAACATCAAGGTGATCGTCTACTCCATGCACAGTGATGCAGCCAGTATTGAAAAGGCTTTCAAGTTGGGGGCAAACGGCTATGTCACCAAGCGGGACGCCATTGATGCCCTGCTTGAGGCGGTGCAGGAGGTCCATGGGGGCAAACGCCATATCAGCCTCCAGGTAGCCAAAAGCCTTGCCGCCAAACTGCTCAGCAACACCACCCACAGCCGCCCGGAAGATCAGCTCAGCCATCGGGAGCAGGAGATTGTCGGCTTTATCCGCAAAGGGTACACCACGGCTGACATTGCCCAGCACCTGTCCATCAGCCCCCGCACCGTGGAATCCTACTATGCGAGAATCACTGAAAAATTCGGGCTTGACGGCATGAAAAGCCTGCGTCGCCACCTGTTGCAGGGGCAATCTGTAACCGATGCCTGACCGTGCGGTGCCGCCCCCTCCGGCAGCACCGCACCCCGCCTGTCCGTAAAATCCCTTACACAGAAACCGTAGTCATCCTGACAGACATCCTCTATCCCCTTTGCTAAATTTGCCGCCAGTAGCCGGC
>CAZRKG010000053.1:5237-6761 GCA_964600635.1 uncultured Geobacter sp.
AGCAGAATTCGCTCCTGGCAGGTTTGCAGACCTATCTGCCCGGTTCCGAGACACTGGGGCCTGACGAAATGCGCATCTCCTTCATGGGCACCACCTGCATCCCGATGATCAGCCAGGCTGCGGTCAGCGTTTTTGTGGAGCTGGGTAACGGCGACTGTTTCATTTTTGATATGGGTACAGGCTCAATAATCAAGTACTGGGCCATGGGCATCAATATGGAGAGGATGGACAGGATCTTTCTGGCCCACCTGCATGCCGACCATATGGGGGATCTGCCGTTTGTCTACGGCTTCGGGCCGTCCTACGGCCGCTACTGGCCCCTGTATATCTGGGGGCCGTCCGATTCTGGCTTTGTCTACACCGATCCGGCGGGAAACAAACGGGGGCCATATCCCGACGGCACCAAGGCCTACTGTGCGGCCCTTGAAAAGATGATGTACTGGCATAATGAAAGCCAGGCATTCCTGTTCACCAGCTACAAGGACTACCCGATCCCCCCCTACGACCCTGAGCCAGCTTTGCAGCGGCGAGACTCCTACGATCTGGTGCCGACCGAACTGGACTGGAGAAAGACCGGTAAAGACACCCTCGGAATGCCGAACAACGACAACGTGGCCTATAACTACAGAGGGGTGAAAATCACCCACTTCCCGGCCGTCCATTGCCGTGCTGCGGCCGTAAGCTACAAGCTGGAGTGGAACGGCCTGTCCATGATCTACTGCGGAGACTCGCTGCCCACCAACTATATGATCGATCAAGCCAAATCAGGGGTGGATGTCCTGATCCACGAAATCGTCATGCCCGCCGACAACTGGATCGCCAAGCTGGGCATTGATCCGACCACCCATCCAAATGCGGTGCAGCAGTCGCAAAACGTCCAGGACAGCTCCCATACGCCCCAGAAGGCCTACGGTTATATCCTTGACCAGCTCAAGCAGGCAGGAAAGGCCCCCAGGCTGGCGGTGGGCACCCACTTCCAGGCTACGGACGATACGATCAAGCTGGCCCTGGCAGACATCCGCAAATGGTACCCCCAGGGCGATGTCACCATAGCTGCGGACACGATGGTGCTAAACGTGCGTAAAAGCGGCATCACCCAGCGCCGGGCCGTTGTGTCCAACTATGCCTGGCCCCAAAACAGCACTGCAATCCCATATACCTCACCAAATCCGCCCAAGTACTGGAAGGTGGTTGATCCGGTCACGGGCAAGGTTGACGGCGATCCAACGGCACAACTCGATCCGGAGCAATACCAACAGGTTATCAATAAAAATCTGTATAACGTGCGGTGATCGCCACGAGGATAACGGAGACCTGCTTTTCAATTCGTTCGCCGACCAGATTCGCATCCATTACGGCAACTGACTGAATGACTGATTCAGTGGAGACCATCACCATGAAACGAACAAGATTGCGCCAGACCCTGCCGCTAGGACTCTATCTGCTCCTGATGCTGGTGACCGGCTGCGGTTCAGACGGCTCAAGCCCACCGGCACCGACCCCGGCTCCATCCTGGACGGTTGA
>CAZRKG010000053.1:6771-13441 GCA_964600635.1 uncultured Geobacter sp.
TCCCGGTGGTGTATCCCCCTGCGTTTACCCCCAGGGCCTTTGAGGTAAACCAGATGTATTACCGCTATTATTCGACGATTACCCACGATCAGACAGCCTCACGCTTTGAAGAGAAAGGTGAATTCGACATCACGGAATACCGCACCGGTTTTGTTCCCAAAGGCTTTGAAGGGTATGCACTGGGATCGGGCCTGACCCCCGGCTATTACACCCTGATCGGGGACTTCAGCATCAGCGGCAGGATAACCGCAGGCGGTGCCGCCATCGAAAACGGGGTAATCCATTTCTATATCGACCTTACCCCCGAAGACAGCGTCCGGAATAAGGAAATTCTGATCGGCAGCTCCAGCAGCCTGGTATCGGGAGGTGCCGGTTCTTCCGCCAACCCCAACGCCCTGGGCAGCTACGATGCCATCTACACCGATTTCCAAATGACCGGCCAGGGTGCCAACTACTGGAAGGTGCCGCAACAGTTCTACGCCCATCTGGATTTCTACGGCAATGTGCTCACCTCCATCCAGACCGACAAAAACCCCAATATCTACGCCACCACCGGCTCAGGTGGGGCCTATTTCGTGAAGGAGCTTCCAGGAACATAGAACATCTGAACAGGCAGTCTTCACAAAACGCACGGTCCTCTGCAAAGGAGAACGCTCATGAACCTCGCACAACACATCATACCGTGATTACAATAGTGGAGAGCTGCTGATGGCGGCACTTGACAGGCGGGTGGGAGAAAAGGATCTGTCAGGCTTAGTGGACGGCTGGTATCATTCAGATCAGGCTCTGCAACATTGGGCACGACAAATCGGCTTTCTGCTTTGTACTCACATGAAAGATGAAGGGTGTCAGAAACCGTAACTGGATGGAGGCTGGCTGGCAAGGTATGTGGTGATACATCATCGCTGAACTAAGCAGCCTGTCTCCTGTTTTTTGCCAGTTAGTTATTGCCAGTTATTTGTCAGATGGTTAAACAGATGAATGGCAGGAGCGGTGATTACTCCACCCAATCTGCGAAACTGCCCCTGAAGTGAAGTAATGTTTTTCTCATTCCCAGGCTCCAGTATTGGAATATGCTTTACTGAGCTTTTTCAACCACTTCACTGTAAAACCGCCTGCAAACTGCGTATAAAGACCCATCCATAAAAGTAACTGCCTTGCTGGCAATGTCATCTGGCACACCACCATAAAACGCCTCTGCAATGCTGCCGGTAATGCAGGCCAGTGTATCACTGTCACCCCCCAACGAAATTGCCAGCCGGATGGCGTTTTCAAAGCTGTCTGATTCCAGGAAGGCTGTAATCGCCTGTGGTACGGATCCCTGGCATGAGCTGTCAAATTTGTAATCGGGTCTGATCTGGTTACAGGTGCGGGACAGATCGTACTGGAAGTTATCAGTAATATACCGTCTGATTGCATCTTTGCCTGCACCGGTTCTGGCCAGGTAGACAGCAGATGCTGTGACCTGACCACCCTTAATCCCCTCTGGGTGGTTATGGGTAATGGCGGTAAACTGCTCTGCCTTTACCAGCACCTGCTCCAGCGAGTTGCAGGCCCACCCCACCGGACTGATCCTCATTGCAGCACCATTACCAAAGCTGTTGTACGGCCCCTGCCCCGCCCCCTTTGCCCACTGCTGGAAACGCCAGCCATAGCCAGCATCTGGATAGCGGTTGTAGTAACTACGCATCAGTTCACCATAATCAGCTTCTGTTAAAATTGCCTCAGCCAGTGCCACGGTCAGTACAGTATCATCAGTAAAACCACAGTTTTCACTGAATAGCGGGAAGTCCGTTGTTTTAATATTCTTAAACTCATAGATGGAGCCGATTATATCGCCAGTAATTGCACCAAGCATGTAAACCTCCTTTGTTATAAACCTGAAAAGTAACTGACAGACAATACAGTAACTGATTTTAATCAGCCAGCCAGTAATTTCACATTCATAAAGTAGATAACACCAGAAAGTTCTTGAACTTTTCTGAAAAACGGCTACAGTTTATAGCTGTTTTGGAGGTAACCCCATGGCAAAAAAAAATAATAAAGGCCAAGGCTTTACTGAAGGAGCCGAATTCAGCTTTCTTGGTAATCTGTTTGGTGTAATGCTGTCCTGTACAGGGCTTTTGGCTGGCAGCATGGTCAGGGAACGCAGCTTTGATTACTGGCTGGAAGACCTGATGCCGCTGCTTCTGCTTCTGATTACCGCCCGTGGGGTTATCAGGAGTGGTCTTGACCTGATTAACGACAGCATCTTTTACGAAGAACAAAAAAAATATGCGGCAGAGGCACTGGCCATGCGTAGCCAAATGGCAGAAGATGAGCTGGAACTGCCTAAAATCGCTCCAAAAGCAAAGAAACAATTTTCAGAAGAAGAGGTGCTGGAGGCTGTCAGCAAGCGGATAGAAGAGAATCGGGCAGCAGCAGCAAAAGGCAAATAGCCAGTAATACAACCTTATTAAGTGGGTTTCCATCCGAAAACAAGTTAATGCCCAAAGCATAGTGCAGCAAGCATCTGCCGCTTTGGGCTTTTTAATGCAACTGCCGTTAACCTTAAACAACACGGGCCGGTTGACAAGGCATAAGCCACGAATACCCCATGATACCCAAACCAAAGAGAGATCAGACAGATGAACAAACAACTGTCAGAACTGGCAGAACGGATAATTTCAGGCACTTGCATTACAGAAGAACAGGCTTTGCACCTGGCCTGTCTGCCGTCAGAACTGCTGCCGGATCTGTTTACTGTCGCCAACAAGGTCAGGCAACATTTCTTTGGCAATCAGGTTACCCTGTGTGGCATCATCAACGCCAAGTCTGGCCTCTGCCCGGAGGACTGCTCCTTCTGTGCCCAGTCTGCCCACCATGCAACCGGTGTTGACAGCTACCCGCTGGTTGACCAGGCTGTATTACTGGATGGTGCAAGGGCAACAGCGGCCAACCATGCTGCCTGCTACGGCATTGTTACCAGCGGTTCCGGTATCAGCAGCCAGGCGGAACTCCAGCAGTTATGCCAGGCGATTCAGTCTATAAAAGAGGAAGGCCGGATCACTGCCGGGGCTTCCCTGGGGATGCTCTCCTCAGATCTGTTTTTACAACTGAAGGCAGCCGGTCTGACCACCTATCACCATAATCTGGAAACAGCCCGCAGCTTTTTTCCTCAGATCTGCACCACCCATGAATATGAACAGGATCTGGAAACAGTGCGGCTGGCCAGGCAACATGGCCTGCGGGTTTGCAGTGGTGGCCTGTTTGGTCTTGGCGAGAGCATGGCACAGCGGGTTGAGCTGGCCCTGACCCTGCGTGAGCTGGATGTGGATTCAGTTCCGATCAACTTCCTTGATCCGGTTGAAGGAACGCCACTGGCAGATATGAACCAGCTTACTCCAATGATCTGCCTGCACATTATTGCCCTGTACCGGATGATTCTGCCGGACAGACATATCACGGTTTGCGGCGGTCGTCAGCGTAACCTGCGTGATCTGCAAGCCTGGCTGTTCATGGCCGGAGCCAGCGGCATCATGACCGGCAATTATCTGACCAAAACAGGCCGCAGACCAGAGGATGACCTGCAAATGGTGCAGGATCTGGGATTAGAACTATCAGAGGAGATTATCAGATGAAAAAGGGGCTTTTTATCACCGGAACAGATACCGGTGTTGGTAAAACCGTTGTTGCTGCCACCCTGGCCAGGGCCTTGCGTTTGCGGGGTGTTAATGTGGGGGTGATGAAGCCGGTCACAAGCGGCTGTCTGGAACAAAACAATGAGCTGATTTCAGAGGATGCAGAACTGCTGGCCTGGGCTGCTGGCCTGGATGTTAATGATGATATTGCTCCCTACAGGCTGAAGGAGCCGATTGTTCCGGTGGAGGCAGCCAAACTTGATCGGGTTAAAATCAGCTTCAGCAATATAATTGAAGCATACAAACGGCTGGCAGCACAGCATGATTTCATGATTGTGGAAGGGGCTGGTGGTCTGATGGTGCCACTTAATGGCGGACTGCTGGTGGCAGATCTGGCAAAGCAGATGGAGCTGCCACTGTTAGTGGTGGCCAGGCCGGATCTGGGCACAATTAACCATTCTGTACTGACCTGTTTTGCAGCCGGACAGATGAATCTGGATGTGAAGGGTGTGATTGTCAACCGCTTTCCAGCCAAGCCCGGCCTGGTAGAAAAACTGGCCCCGCACCAGATCGGCTCCCTCTGCGGATCACCAATCCTTGGCATCTGGAATGAACAGAGCGGCACAGGTGAAGAGATTGTGGAGCGTCTGGCCCATGATTTTAACAATGACCCCAAAAGTGACATTATCCTGAAGGTACTGGGTGGAGCAGAGGATGCAGGTTGTGGCAGTGGTAATAACTGTAGCAGTGCCAGTGGTTGTAGCAGTGGGTGTGGCAACAGTTGTGGTGTTTGATGATGATCAGTTGTTTTATAAGGTGTTGAACAATCAAAACTAACAGGTAAACACTGTGTCCAAAATACTGACAACTGAAATCAACAAACCGATGTTCCGGTTTCTGGCTGTACTGACTGCGGCTTCAATGGTGGGTTTGCAGGGTTACACCATGCTGTTTAACAATTTTGCGGTGGAAACGGTTGGTCTTGAAGGACTGCATGTCGGGCTGACCCAATCCATCCGCGAGATCCCAGGCTTTCTGGCCCTGACCGCCATCTATGTCATGTTAATCATCAGGGAACACCGCCTGGCGGCCCTGTCCATAGTGGTGCTTGGTGTTGGTATCAGCCTGACCGGTCTTTTCCCCACCTTTACCGGAGTGGCCCTGACGACCCTGCTGATGAGCTTTGGCTTTCATTATTATGAGACCGTCAACCAGTCCCTGACCCTGCAATACTTTTCCACCCATCAGTCGCCCCTGGTAATGGGTAAACTGCGTAGTCTGGCTGCAATTACCAGTATTATTTCTGCTGCTGCCATCTGGGCTATGGGCTTCTGGCTGGATTACGCCGGAATGTTCATGATAATCGGCATAGTTGTGGCCCTGGCCGGACTCTGGGCAGCAACACAGGATCCCAGTCACAAAAGTGTAAAGCCGCAAAAACTGAAGATGTTCCTTAAAAAGCGTTACTGGCTTTACTATGCCTTAACCTTTATGTCCGGTGCAAGGCGACAGATTTACATGGTTTTTTCCATGTTCCTGCTGGTCAAGGTATTTCATTTTACAGTGCAGGGGATCACCATCCTGTTCATTATCAATAACCTGATTAACTGGATCATAAACCCGATGATTGGCCGTGCCATCAACGCCTTTGGCGAGCGTTACCTCTGCACAATCGAATATCTGGGGGTGATTGTGGTCTTCCTGACCTATGCTTATTCTTCCTCCAAATGGCTGGTGGCAGCGATATATATTATGGATTACATCCTGTTTAACTTTTCGGTGGCTATCCGCACCTATTTCCAGAAAATCGCTGATCCGGCTGATATTGCCCCCACATCAGCCGTTGGCTTTACCATCAACCATGTTGCGGCTGTCTTCCTGCCCGCCCTTGGCGGCTACCTCTGGATGCTGAACTATCGCATACCGTTCATAATGGGGGCTGTGCTGGGTGCAATCTCACTGGTGCTGGCCCAGTTCATCAGAATACCGGAAAAAGAAGCTGCCACAGCATAACAGGAGCAATATGAATATGTATAAAGCTCTCTGCTATCAGACACTGGATAATAACAGGATCCGCTGTAACCTCTGTCGGCATGGCTGTACTATCCAGGAAAATGCCAGGGGGATCTGCGGTGTGCGTGAAAACCGTGGCAGGCAGCTTTACCCCCTTTCTGCCGGTCTGCTGGTGGCAGAAAATGTTGACCCGATTGAAAAAAAGCCACTTTACCATCTGCTGCCTGGCAGTTTAAGCCATTCTGTAGCCTCGGTTGGCTGCAACTTCACCTGTCTGCACTGCCAGAACGCCAGCATTGCACAGTTTGACCTGACCACCAGCGGACACCGCATACCTGGCATTGCAGTCTCACCGGAAGAGACCGTACAACGGGCAATATCAAACGGCTGCCGTTCCATTGCCTACACCTACACAGAACCAACGGTCTGGTTTGAGTATGCCCTGGAAACCGCCCGGATTGCTGCCCGACAGGGGCTTTACAACCTGTTTGTCAGCAATGCCTATATCAGCAGTGAAGCACTGGCTATGATTACCCCCTTTCTCCATGCTGCCAACCTGGATCTGAAAGGCTTCAAGCCGGACTTTTACCGCCGTGTCTGCGGTGCAAAGCTGGATAAGGTACTGGATGGCATCAGGGAATACCATCGTCAGGGTATCTGGCTGGAGATCACCACCCTGCTGATCCCGGGGGAAAATGACGATGCCGCCCAACTGGCAGACATGGCACGCTTTATTGCAGAAGAGCTGGGGCCGGAGACACCTTGGCATATCTCCCGCTTCAACCCCTGCCACTGGATGTCAGACTATCCTCCAACACCAGTTGCATCCATGCAGCGGGCACTGGAAGCCGGAGACAAGGCTGGCCTACACTATATTTACGAAGGTAATGTCCAACAGGGACGTTCCAACACCATCTGCCCCTCCTGCGGTGCAGTGGTAATTGCCCGTGATGGCTACCGGATCACCAGAACAAACCTTAAGGATGGGGACTGTGGCAGATGTGGGCGGCAGATAGCCGGCATCTGGGGCTGAATAA
>CAZRKG010000054.1:0-13417 GCA_964600635.1 uncultured Geobacter sp.
TATTCACAAAAAGCCAGCTTGTTGGCCAATAGCTGAATCAAAAGCCCTGTGAAAGTTCACGGGGCTTTTTACTATTACAAAGTACGTTACTTGACTACAGCAACCCCTGACTGTACCCTTACAAATATATGGATAATATGTCAGAGCGAGATGAGTTATATGGAATCACTGCGACTGTACCCCGTTTAAATTAATTGCCCTCAAAACTAAGTAACGCACTATGGTAAAGTTATGGTTTAGGAGCTTATTCTGTAGGGTACAAGGTAAAATCACCCAAAGGCTATTGAGAAATGTCTGAGAAAATCATATTTGCAGAAAAGCTGGAAGGTTTTGTAAAAAGCTTCAAAGATCATGTCAGTGCAGATGACGGCCAGTGGACAGTCAAGGGTTTCATTGACATCTTTAAGAATGTCTACACCATATCCTCAGACACAAAAATTGTGTCTAAAATACTCGAAATTCATCTTTTTCCAAAAATTCTACAATTTGCACAAGACAACGGCTATAAAGTCGTACTTGCGGAACACCAGAATTACTATCCCGATATTTCATTCGTCAAAGTTACTGACGAATCCGTGCGTTTTGCCGTTGATTTCAAAACAACATACAGAAATCCAAAAAAACCTCATTTATGCAATGGCTTCACGCTTGGCTCACACGGCGAATACTTTGAAAACAGAACAAGCACAAAAAATATCCAGTTTCCTTATGGCTCGTACTCGGGGCATTTTTGTCTCGGCATAATTTACGACAGAGCCGATGGTGCAACTATTGATGAGACGAAATCACACAGCATCGACGAATTACAAGCCATCAATTCAGTTGCAAAGAATTTTCAGTTTTTTGTTGCCGAAAAATGGAAGATTGCAAGCGATAAAGGTGGTAGTGGAAATACCGCAAACATTGGAAGCATCAACAACATAGCCGACATTGTGGCGGGTTGCGGCATGTTTTCCAAACTTGGCGAGCATTGGTTTGACGAATACTGGATGAATTACAAGAAAATAACAATTCAAGATGGAAAGGGCGGCACGAAGAAAATCGCTACTCTACGAGAGTTTGTGGAATACAAAAATGGGGATGTGTCTCTAGTTGTCGTGAAAAGGAACGGTGAAGAATGAGCATCAAGGTCAATGTTCCCCCCATCAAATCTCAAGGAATAAAAACCAAGCTAGTCCCTTGGATAGAAAGCATTGTTCCCCGTGATTTCAAGGGGACTTGGATTGAGCCTTTTATGGGCACAGGTGCAGTTGCTTTCAACGTCGCACCACGCCTTGCAGTTCTTTGCGATACCAACCCGCACCTAATTAACTTCTACTCTGCAATTGCACGAGGCGATATTACGCCCGAGATAGTCAAAGCCTACCTCATAAAGGAGGGGGCCTCCCTATTAGAGAAAGGGGAAGATCACTATTACTTCATCCGTGACAGGTTTAACGCCGAACACTCGCCATTAGATTTTTTATTTTTGAATCGTGCTGGCTTCAATGGAATGATTCGCTTTAATCGTAAGGGTGGTTTTAATATCCCATTTTGTAAAAAACCGAACCGCTTTGCTCAAGCCTATGTAACAAAAATCACCAACCAAGTTGCTTGGGTTGCCAAAACAATCAAGGCTAAAGATTTTTCATTTAAATGTCAGAGTTTTGAAGATACAATTTTACAGGCCACCAAGAATGACATTATTTACTGTGACCCACCGTATATTGACAGGCATGTTGATTACTACAATGGATGGAATGCCGACCATGAAAATAATCTTTTTAAGTCTCTATCTGATTTTAAAGGCAAATTCATATTGTCAACCTGGCATCACAATGATTACCGAGAAAACGAATACATAAAGTCGATATGGTCGAATTTTTATATCCTCACTAGAGAACATTTTTATCATATTGGTGGTAAGGAAGAGAACAGAAACCCAATGGTTGAAGCACTTGTCACAAACTTCAAGGCTTCACCAAGAGAAACAGAAATCGCCCGTCTGGTACAATTTATGCTATTTGAGGAGTGTACCAAAGTGCAGCATAACAATTCGTTCCATACGATGTCACTTTACAGTACGGCTTAACTCAAACGTTAGCTAACACGAAATGGGTACGCTCACTGTTGTCCCACAGTTTGATTTAATATAATAGGGTTCTGAGAGATTCTTGTGGTATATTTGGCTTGTGAAAACATTAATAACCACAAGGAGATCAGAGCCGTAGCAGTTGGATGGTTGCATTTTAGGCTTTGTTCCAGCGGAGGTTTTAATGCTTCTTTCTTTTCAGATTCAGCCAGTTTTGCAGTAATTTTCTAGGTTGGTAGGTTGTCAGGCTCTAGCCAATCGCAACACGCACGCCGACCAGATGCCCAGACTGTTAAATGACACCCGTAGAGCAGAGGAGTATTGAGCATTGGGAACACGCGAATACCACTTATATAGAGCAAAATTTATAAAGCCAGTACAGCTCCCATTGTTTGCTAAAAGCAAATCACCAATAGAGTTTTTCCTAGAATCTATTCATGACAAACCCGAATATACCTTGTCAAGTGGGAGCGAATGGCATCTCGGTAACGTTAGAATGTTAGATGAGAATTCAGGGTCTTTTGCTGTAGGTAGAACCACGAAGACAACTGTTGAAAAATTCGATAAAGAAACTGGCGACTTTGTTGATGAGCTAGATGACACTGGCCCATATACAGTTGTTATTTTTGACGCGCAAATTGGATTGCTTGGCATCGCCAAAAAATCAAAATTAGCCCCGAATGCCTCAAGTATTGCTAGAAGAATTAAGGATTTGCTCTTAACCACCAGAGTTGCAATTGAGTCAGGAATAGAAATCAGAGTTGATGTAATACCAGACCCAGAAGATTTTCTGGATAAGCTCCGTAGTGCATATTCAATTCGAAAATTCAGGGCAACTTTTACAGGGCCAAACCCTGTTGATGCAGATGAGCTCTTTCAAAAACCCCTATCGGTTTACGCACAAAGCATGGGGGCTTCATCAGGAACCTTAGAAGTTGTCGGTGAGGCACTTAATGAAGAAGTTGCTGAATCTGTAGCAAAATCAACCGCAGCTACTGGAAATACAGCTTCTGCCAGAGTTATCCCTAACAAAGGCACTAAAGCTAAAAACATTAAAATGAAGGGTGATGCGGTTGTAGTGGCAGTTGAAGATAACGCAACAAGTTCGCAAGTATTAGAGCAGATGCACGTTGAATACATGAGGGTTAGAGGATGATTACGGAAGTAAATATTAGAGATTCCGAACACCTGATCCGCTCAATAAATGAATTACCGAATAACTTTATCTATAGAGGCCATGCAGATTCAAACTGGAAGTTAGAATCCACTTTGGAGCGCACAATTGGTGAGAAGTGGTCAAGCGAATTAGCTAGAAAATTTGAAGACCACTACCTAAACTTGTTCAAATCAAAGTACCATATTTATAACGGGCATGAACATGAACCAAAGAGCAAGCTGGCATGGCTGTCTGTTATGCAGCATTATGGAACGCCAACACGGCTTATTGATTTCACAGAAAGCCCGTATGTGGCCTTATATTTTGCTTTGGAAGCATATAATCCAATTCTAAGAAATGATCTCGCAATTTATGCGATTGACTACAACTCAATTATGGATGAGTCGTTAGCTTTTATCTCGAGTCGCGACTCTAGCTTCAAGAAAACAAGGCATGAAATTATAGGCAAGCAGGACGAGCTATTTGATAACGTGGTAGATCGCTTTTCATATGAAGTTATTTGGATTACAGAACCATTAGAGTTAAACGCCAGAATAGATAGGCAATCAGGAACTTTTCTGATTTCTGGAGATAAGGAAAAAAGGATCGAGGATTTGCTTGCAAGGGACATGTATAAAGATGTCCGCATATTAAAGTTTATTGTGCCGTACTCTATTTATGAAAATATTTACGCACTTCTAAGAAAAATGAACATAAATGCAAAGACTATATATGGCGACCTAGGCGGGCTAGCCAAGTCCATCAAGATGGATATGCAAGTACATGTAATTTAACAAACATGAGCTACCCCACCCTTCCATAGGCTGATTATCGCTAGTCAGACATCTGTTGAACATGCTGCCATGAAGTCTGGTCAACAGGTGTCTGCTGATGCTCCAGTCAGCATCAGACTTGAACCAGCCAAAGACCTCATCAATATGTTTGCATAATTTCTGTATGACAACATAGCCACTTTGCCGGGTAGTGCAGCTCAATGGTTGAGCCGCCGCTTGCTGCATTGTTTCCGGTCAATGTTCGTGCCGGTGATGAATATCTGGCCAGTGATGATGCCGGTGGGTCAGGTGCTCGTGGTAATGATGATGATCATGTGGCCCCTCTTCCGTTTCCGGGTCATGATCATGGCGATGGTGTTCATCGTGTTCATGGAAATGCCGGTGTTCATGGGGAAGGTGGGTATGCATATGCTGGTGCCGCTCATAACAGAGGGCAAAAACCCCGGCCAGCATCAGGGCCGTGGCGAGCCAGAATGAGATGGGCGGATGTTCGGAAAACAGTACCAGGGAAAACAGAACTCCTATGAACGGGCCAATACTGAAGAAGGTGCTTGTGCGGGCCGAACCGATCTCCCGCAATGCCATGATGAACAGCACCAGGCTCAGGCCGCAACTGAATGCACCGATCAGCAGAACACCCCCTGTCTGGCTGACAGTGACGGCACCTGAACCCAGCATAAGGGCCAGCAGGATGTTGAACAGACCGGCACCATAGCCTTTAATGGCTGCCAGAGTGGTGGGCGATAGTTCCTCCACCTCTCTTGTGAGGTTGTTATCGATCCCCCAGAAAAGGCAGGCCAGTGCCACCAGCAGTCCTGAAACGGAAAAGGCGGCCTCCCCTCCTGGCCCCAGGATGACCAGAAACGCTGCCAGCACGATCAACGCCTTGCCAACCCAGACATGGGAGCTGACATGTTCCCTGAAGACCAGCCTGGCAATGATGGTTGTGGCTACGGTCTCCAGGTTGAGCAGAAGTGCCACCTCCGATGCTGTACCGTACCTGATGCCGTAGGCCAGGCAGGCTGGGGCTATGATGCCACCGGCCAGGACTGCACCCAACAGTGTGCGGCGGTGGGAACGGGACATGCGGGACAGTTCACAGCGGATACTGCTGCCCTGGCCCATGAGAGCCAGGGATAGTCCGATGCCGGAGCCAAGATAGAGCAGGCCGGCCAGGAGCAGGGGAGACATATCACCGATCACCAGCTTGCACAGCACAGGAGATACCCCGAACAGGGCCGCCGAGAGCAGAGCCTGGGACGGGCCTTTCATCATTAAGCGGGATGGTGGTGCGGACATCTCATACTCCAGTACATCAATGGGGATATATTCGGTTACAGATACTTAAACGCTGAGGGATGTATGGGAAAGGCATAAAGGAACACAAAAGAGGTTGAGTTTGAAAGATGTATGCGGATCCCCTGCAACAGGAAAAAACCATAATCCATGTAGATCCCATACTCCAATGCCTTTGACGCTATTCCACCCGCTGCTCCAGTATTCTTGCCAACTCGGCACAGGAACGTGGCACCGGCCCTGCGGCAGTCAGCAGTCCCCGTTTCACCAGCAGGGGGTGGAGCAGGGCCACCTGTGGAGCACCCAGGCCGTGCTGTTCCAGCAGCTTTGTCTGTTGTGGGAACTGGTCACCACTAAACCGAGCCACCAGACTGCCGCCATCCAGCAGGCAGGCATCGTCGGCCCAGGCATAGGCCAGATCCAGGTCGTGGGTTGCCATAACAATGGTCATCCCCTCGGTGTGTAGTTTGTCCAACACCTCCAGCAATTCGCACTGCATCCGCAGGTCAAGTCCGGCGGTCGGTTCGTCCAGGATCATCACCTGGGGTTCCATTGCCAGCACTCCGGCGATGCAGACCCGTTTCTTCTGGCCGTAGCTCAGGTTGTGTACCGGCTTGTCAGCACAGCCGATCATGCCCACTGCTTCCAAAGCCCGCTCGACTCGCTCTCGTACTTCGTTCTGATCAAGCCCCAGGTTCATGGGGCCAAAGGAGACATCCTCCCGCACGCTGGCTGAAAAGAGTTGGCTATCCGGGTTCTGGAACACCAGACCGACACGGGAACGAAGCTCCCGCAGTCCCTGGCGGTCGTAGTCCAGGGGCCTGCCATCGAACAGAAGCTCGCCCTGATCGGGACGAAGAATGCCGTTCAGGTGTAGAAACAGGGTTGTCTTCCCTGCACCGTTGGGTCCCATCAGCACGGTGCGGCTGCCACGCCGTATTGCCAGGGAGCAGTCAGCCAGCCCTACGCTGGAATCCTGGTAGCGGAAGTTGACATTCCGCAGTTCCAGGATCATGTCTTCGCTTGTCTGGATCATGATAAAACCACTGCCAGCACGATCAGGCACCCACCCCCCAGGGCAGCGGTTGCCAGACTGGCCTGGCTGTTGGGATATTCCGGCTCCAGGAAACGTAGAGGGCCATCGTTGTTACGGGCCAGTGCCCCGTGGTGCATGGCAAGGGAACGCTGCCAGACCTGCACCATCAGATTGGCGGCCAGGATGCCAAGGGAGCGCAGGGTACGCCGTGGTCCGGCGTGTCCCAGGCGGGCCTCCTGAGCTGTGTACATGTCGTGCATGGCCTCGGACAGGACGAACAGCATCCGATAGCAGAGGGTCATCAGACCCAGCAGAATCTCCGGGGTTTTCAGGCGGCGTAGCAGGGCGATTATGTCGCTCATCGGTGTGGTCAGGGCCAGGAAGAGCAGGGCTGCCAGCCCTCCCAGTGAGCGGGAACAGACCTGGGCCACATGGGGCAGCTCCGTCGGAATCAGGGCCAGGGACGGGCCGGAGGGGCTGTCCAGGTGTAGGGAAACAAGCAGGGTCAGGGCACTGACCAGCAGGAATAGCAGGGCCGGTGCAGCAACCCGCATGTAGTCTTTCAGCGGAATGCCGGTTCCCAACAGGGTGATTGCCACCACTGACAATGCCAGCACGACGGTGACGGCAGGTTGCGTTGCCACGAACGCTGCTGTCAGGCCGCACATGGAGAAAAGCCCTTTGGCAGCAGGGGTTATCCGCCGCCAACGGTTGGTGTAGGCATGGCGTTCCAGCAGGATCACGCCTGTTCGACCTGTTCCCGCCGCAGCTTGGCACGGGCCGAAGAGCTGCCGTACCAATAACCAAGAAAGCCTGCCCCCAGGGCGGCCTGAAGTGCGAACAGCATTGATTCTATCTCACCGCTCACCGGCTCTATCAACGGCTCTGCCCAGGGCTGGTAATCCGGGTTTATTTCGCCGATCAGATCCCCTGCCTGGCCATCGGCACCTGCAAAGATTTCCACCTCTTCGCCATCAAGTCCAGGCTCCGGCCTCTCCACCAGCAAAAGCGGAATAACTGCCAGGACAACTACCAGTACAAGCAGAATAAGATTCTGAAACCGTTTCATGCCTGCACCTCCTGATTAGAAACCACTTTCAGTTCCTGCAGTTCCTTGGGATTGAAACGGGCCAGGGCATTGAAGACCACCACGGTCAACAGCCCTTCGCTGATGGCCAGGGGCACCTGAGTCACGGCAAATATACCGGCAAATTTGGCGAATGAAGCCGCAAAACCGCCTGCTGGGTCAGGAAAGGCCAGGGCCAGTTGCACCGATGTGGTGATGTAGGTGAGCATGTCTCCCATGGCTGCTGCCAGAAAGATGCAGACTCCGAAGGGAAGACGGGCCGACTTGGCAAGCCGGTAAACGGCAAAGGCGACAAATGGCCCAACAATGGCCATGGAAAAGATATTGGCCCCCAGGGTTGTCAGGCCGCCGTGGGCCAGCAGAAGGGCCTGGAACAGCAGTACCACGCCGCCGATAGGGGCCATGGCCGCCGGTCCAAACAGCACTGCCCCCAGGCCGGTGCCGGTTGGGTGGGAACAACTGCCGGTGACAGAGGGCATCTTCAGAGCCGAAAGGGCAAAGGTAAAAGCGGTGGCAACTCCCAGCAACATACGCTGCTCAGGGTTCTCCCTGATCCGATTGCCGACGGTACGCAGCCCGTAAACTACGAAGGGGGCCGAGGCGATACTCCAGCCGATGGCATGTTTGACCGGCAGGAAACCTTCCATAATGTGCATGATTTTGTTCCTCCTTTTTTGACTGTGCAGGTAATATCGTATTGTTAGAACTTGAGCATCAGGCCATACATTATGGCAACATCATCTTAGGGCTTGCTGAGTCCGACTTTGCCTGATTGCCCACCTTACCGTCATGGTATACACAAACAGTTCTTCTGTATGGGTATGTGGTACTGCGTTAAAAAATAAAAAAGTCCGCATGTGCCGAAGCAGCATGCGGACTTTTCGTATTCAAAGCCCAATTGCAAGAATTCTACCCTCCCTTTTCCTCGGGGAGTTGCCTGTAGTAAAGATCATGGCAGGTATTCTGGCTTGCGATTCATCCGCCGGGCGTCTTCCCAACCGTATGGTCAGTGACATGTTGCCCATTGTCCTCGCTTACAGCGGCGGGTCCGCGGAGGAGTTGCACCTCGCTTCCCTATCAAGCCTTTGCAGGCACCGTGATCCGGTATTCAGTTGTGGTTGATACTACACATCATGGAACTGATGACTCCACGAGTATCGGGGGCGACCTTAACAAATGTGTGTCATGAAATCAACGCTAATCCTGAATGTTATCCCTCAAATTCCCCGATTCCCTGATCCATATTCACGGGGACATAATACTGATTAAATCTTGACTCTATGTAGTTGCACTAATAGTATCCGGCCACGGCTCGTATCTCGCACATTGTTGTCCTGACTATACAAATCACGTGCCCCAAAGAGGTGTCCGGTCTACAGACACCTTCGATTCGGATGAATATAGTTTAGGAATAAAAATTACAAAGCTGGCTTGCACTTTTCAGCAAACCACCGTATCTACAAGACTTATATGTCCTATTTGATACCAAAGTGATCTGTAACCATTGACCTGCCAATGAACCAAAAACAACGCCTTGATAAACTGATGCTTGAACGCGGGCTGGCCCCTTCCCGTGAAAAGGCCCAAGCCCTGATTATGGCCGGCCAGGTGGTGGTTGGTGATCATGCTGCCATGAAGGCTGGTCAGCAGGTGTCTGCTGATACTCCAATCAGGATCAAGGGTGAGCAGTTGCCCTATGTCAGCCGTGGTGGCCTTAAACTGGAAAAAGGGCTGGAACAGTTCAGGATTGATCCAGCAGGCCGGATAGCCATTGATGTAGGAGCATCCACGGGAGGTTTCAGCGATTGCCTGTTGCAGCGTGATGCAGCCAGGGTTTATGCTGTGGATGTTGGCTACGGGCAGTTGGCCTGGAAGCTGCGGGAAGACAGTAGGGTGGTGGTGCTGGAAAAAACCAATATCCGCAATCTGCAACCGGCACAGTTGGATACTCTACCTGATCTGGCTGTGATTGATGCCTCTTTTATCTCTTTGAAGCTGGTGTTGCCTCCCACTTTGGCCTTACTGAGGCAACCGGCAGAGTTGGTGGTGCTGATAAAGCCCCAGTTTGAGGTGGGCAAAGGGCTGGTGGGCAAGGGCGGTATTGTGCGGGACGCAAAGCTGCATGATCTGGTGCTGGAGGAGATGCAGCAATTGGTGGAAGAGCTGGGGCTTGTGCTGATTGGAATCTGTGATTCTCCGATTACCGGTGCTGATGGTAACCGTGAGTTTTTGATGGGCCTTAAAATGGAGGTTTCTTGATGGAAAACTGTATTTTTTGCAGGATTATTGCCGGTGAGATACCGGCCAAAAAGGTGTATGAAGATGATCTGATGGTGGCTATTGAGGATGTTGCCCCTAAGGCACCATTGCATCTGCTTTTGCTGCCCAAGCGGCACTTCAGTAACTGTCTGGATATGTCTACTGAGGATGAGGCGGTGATCGGTCATATCTTCCTTACTGCGGGCAAGCTGGCAAAAGAACAAGGCTTTGCCCATGACGGTTTCCGCCTGGTACAGAACAATGGCGACGCTGCTGGACAGACCGTGTTTCATCTGCATATCCATCTTCTGGCCGGACGTGATCTGCAATGGCCTCCAGGCTAGCAAAGGAAACAGATATAAGACAGCAGGATGCTGACTACAACAGGCTTTGCATCCGTTGCCGTCGTGGTTGCAAACAGCCGGAGTTTACGGTTATTTCTGCCTGTCCGCGTTACTACCCAACCCATACAAGACAGAGCATGCCTCAGAAGTGGAAGCAGACCGAGCTTTTTTCTGATGTTTAACCAGAAACGTTATCCCCTGATAGACCCAATCAGGTGTTCTGGCTGTGGCCGCTGTGTTTCAGCCTGCAAACTCAGGATAATCACCCTGGAAGTGAATGGTTTCAGAAAGGCAGCACAATGCCGCAATGAAGTTCTTTGTATAGCCTGCCAGTCCTGTCTGTCAGCCTGCCCGCTGGATGCGATTCATCTGCCTTTTTCCCCTTGATTATAGGTACTTGGTTGTGATAGTTATGACTGATTTTAATACGCACACCCGTGGTTAACCAGCGGTGTCCCTTTCTTGTGACGTGCAGGGATTAAACGGGTGGAGGCAAAACCAAAGGAGAGCAGTGAGTTATGGCAAACATCAGTATGAAGGAACTGTTGGAAGCTGGCGTTCATTTCGGACACCAGACCAAGCGTTGGAACCCGAAGATGAAACCTTACATCTTCGGAGCCAGAAATGGCATCTACATTATTGACCTGCAGAAAACCGTCCGTTATTTCAAATCGGCCTACAACTTTGTTAAGGATCATGTTGAAGATGGCAGTTCTGTGTTGTTTGTAGGCACCAAGAAGCAGGCCCAGGATTCTATTTCTGAAGAAGCCCTGCGTTGTGGTCAGTATTATGTAAACCACCGCTGGCTGGGTGGTATGCTGACCAACTTTTCCACTGTAAAGCAGAGCATTGAGCGTCTTAAAAAGCTGGATGCAATGTTTGAAGACGGTACCATTGAGGCTTATACAAAAAAAGAAGCCCTCAAAATGAACAACGAGCGTGAAAAGCTGGAGAAGGTGCTGGGTGGTATTAAAAACATGAACAAACTGCCAGGCATGGTGTTTGTGATTGACCCCAAAAATGAAGAGATTGCAGTGCTGGAAGCCAACAAGCTGGGCATTCCGGTGGTGGCCATTGTGGATACCAACTGCAACCCTGATATGATTGATCATGTGATTCCTGGCAATGATGATGCCATCAGGGCCATCAGGCTGCTGACTTCCAAGATCGCCGATGCGGTTATTGAAGGTTCTGAAACCCGCAATGCCTCATTGCAAAGGGATGCTGAAGGTTCTGACGAAGAGCTTGAGGCTGCCATTGGTGATGACCTGCCCTGCGAGGCTTCTGCCGACTGATAACTTGCCTTGGCGGCATGTCAATTCATTGTTTTGCGATTTACAGATAGATCATGCGTCAAGCATGGTTCTGGAGGATATTAAAAGATGGCAATTACAGCAGCACAGATTAATGAACTGAGAAAAGCTACCGGAGCCGGTATGCTTGATTGCAAGAAAGCCCTGGAAGAAGTTGGTGGTGATATGGAGCAGGCAGTTGATCTGCTGCGTAAGAAAGGGCTTGCGGCTGCATCCAAAAAAGCTGGTCGTGCAGCAACAGAAGGTATGGTTGCTTCAGCCGTGTCGGCTGGCAATGCCGGTGGTGTTCTGGTTGAGATCAACAGCGAGACTGACTTTGTTGCCAAAAACGACAAGTTTCAGGAGTTTGTCAGTCAGATTGCCGACCATATACTAAACAAGAATCCAGCCAGTCTTGATGAGCTGATGGCACAACCATTTGCTGGTGATCAATCCAAGACAGTACAGGTGCTGCTGACCGAGTCCATTGCTGTGATTGGTGAGAATATGCAGATCCGCCGCTTTGTAAATTACCAGGCTGAAGCTGGTGCTGTTGGTGCATACATCCATGCCGGCGGCAAAATCGGTGTACTGGTGGAAGCAGATTGTGACAATGCTGAACAACGTAGCAGTGAAGCAGTGGCAACGCTTTTAAAGGATGTTGCCATGCATGTTGCAGCGGCAGCTCCACAGTTTCTCTGCCGTGATGATGTTGATGCAAATCTGCTGGAGCGTGAAAAGGAAATTTACCGTTCCAAGGCCAGGGAGACCGGTAAGCCAGACAACATCATTGAAAAGATCATTGGTGGTCAGGTCAACAAGTTCTATGGTGAGATCTGTCTGCTGGAGCAGTCCTTTGTCAAGGATTCTGACAAGTCGGTTCAGCAGTATGTAAGTGATTGTGCCAGGCAGTTGGGCTGCAACATAACGCTGAAACGTTTTGAAAGGTTTGTGCTGGGTGAGGGACTTGAAAAGAAAGAAGCCGACTTTGCCGCTGAGGTGGCGGCAGTAGCCGGAATGTAAATAGACAGGTTAAAACGCCGGCTTTACAGCCGGCGTTTTAGTATTGGCAGTAAATTCTTTTGGGAGGCATAATAACAATATGGCCCGCAAAGCATTCAGACGTGTACTATTGAAATTATCCGGTGAATCTCTTGCCGGAGAACAGGGATACGGGATTGATCCGGCTACAATTAATACCATTGCAGCCGAGATTAAAGAGGTGGTTGAAGCCGGCATAGAACTGGCAGTGGTGATTGGCGGCGGTAATATTTTCCGTGGCCTTGCAGCTTCATCACAGGGAATGGACAGGGCCAGTGCGGATTACATGGGGATGCTGGCAACGGTGATCAACTCGCTGGCCATGCAGGATGCCCTGGAAAAGCTGGGTGTCAACACCCGTGTGCAATCTGCCATTGCCATGCAGGAGGTGGCAGAGACCTACATCCGCCGTAAGGCGGTCAGGCATCTGGAAAAAGGCCGTGTGGTAATCTTTGGTGCCGGCACCGGCAACCCCTACTTTACAACCGATACGGCTGCCAGTCTGCGGGCAATGGAGATCGGTGCCGAGGCGATCCTTAAAGGCACCAAGGTGGATGGTGTTTACAGTGCTGATCCCAAAAAAGATTCTGCGGCCACCAGATATAACAGTCTGACTTATATTGAAGTGCTTCAGAAGGGTTTGCAGGTGATGGATGCCACTGCAACATCACTTTGTATGGATAACAATCTGCCGATTATAGTCTTTGACCTGACCACACCTGGTAACATAAAACGGGTAATTGAAGGTGAAGAGATCGGAACTATAGTACAAGGAGAGTGACCATGTACAAAGCAGTGATTAAAGATATGCAGCAGCAGATGGAAAAAACCGTTGAAGATCTGCGTCGTGAATTCCAGAAGATTCGTACAGGACGTGCCAGCACAGCATTGCTTGATGATGTCAGGTTGGATTATTACGGTACACCGTCTCCCCTTTCACAGGTTGCAACCCTGGCAGTTCCAGAGCCACGCACAATCACAATTACCCCCTGGGAAGCAAAGATGATCGGCCCGATTGAAAAGGCGATTCTTAATGCAAAC
>CAZRKG010000055.1:0-12879 GCA_964600635.1 uncultured Geobacter sp.
AGATCGGCGACGAAGGCGTACACGTAGTACGTTGAGGAGCCGATGACGAGCCAACAAAGAAGACGCTTTGATATGGAATTGGAATTACTGATTGACAGATTGCAGTCTGGCCAGTCTGGCATATTGTCCGCCCAAGGCCAGTAGTTCAGCATGGCTGCCCTGTTCTGCCAGTTGCCCCTGGTGCAGTACCAGAATCCGGTTGCAGTCACGGAAGGCAGATAAACGCTGGGATACCATAATAACGGTCTTGTCCTGCCAGTGGTTACTGAGGGCAGTCAGAATCTCATCCTCCCGTCCGGCATCAACAGCCGCCAGGGGGTCATCCAGCAACAGGATTTCCGGCTCCCGCACCAGGGCACGTGCCAGTGCCACCCGCTGCCGCTGACCACCGGAAAGGGTTACACCACGCTCGCCAACCTCGGTCAGCAGGCCATCTTCAAAACCCTGCATATCTTCATTTAAACCAGCCGAAGCCACTGCCCCCTGCAACATACCATCACCACCATAGCTGATGTTGTCGGCAATGCTGCGGGAGAAGATTGTGGCCTCCTGGGGCATATAGCCGATCAGTCTCCGCAATGACTCAAGCCTGATCCGGTTCAGCTCAACACCATCCAGCAGTATCATTCCGTCCGGTAGCGGCAGCAGCCGTGGAATCAGTTGCAGCAGGGTTGATTTGCCGCTGCCTACCGCCCCTGTAATGCCGATCCGCTCGCCAGGTTTTACGCTGAAGCTGATTTTATCCAAAACCTTGCGGTCACCATAGCTGAAGGAAAGTTGTCTGAATTCCAGACTATGGTTGAAGCTGGTTACTGCCACCGCATCAGGATGATCTTTCACCACAGGCTGTTGTTGTAACAGCTCGTTCAGCCGCAACATAGAGGCAGACCCACGCTGCAACAGGGTCAGCATCCAGCCCAGCACAGCGGTGGGCCAGGCCAGAAGTGCCAGATAGCCGGAAAAAGCCACAAATTGCCCCAGGCTGATCTGCTGGCCGATCACCAGACGGCCCCCCAGATACAGCACCGCCAGGGTGCCGGCACCGGTGGCAAGGGCCATGATCGGCATCACCATTCCCCGCAGTTTTGCCAGTTCAAGGTTCTTTTCCAGATACCTGTCAGCGGCTACATCAAACTGCTCTGCAAAAAAATGTTCACGGCAATAGCTTTTAATCAGCCTGACCGCCACCACCGATTCTTCCACCAAACTGGAGATGTCAGCCAGCCGTTCCTGGGCCTGTTGGGAGATAGTGAAGATTCTGGTGCTGATGGCCCTGGCAGCAAGCACCATCAACGGCAGCGGTGCAATTGCCACAAGGGTCAGAAGCGGATTTATTCTGATCATCAGCCAGATTGCCGCCAGATACAACATGGCGGTATTCATCAGACTCATAATCCCGAAACCGGTCAGCATCCGCACATTGGTCAGATCGTTTGAAAAGCGGGAGAGAATATCACCGGTTTTCCCCTGGCTGAAAAAACTGGTATCCAGCAGCAGCATCCGCTGGAACATCGCCTCACGGATTCTGAACTCCAGCAGCCGTGCAGCATTAAGCATGGCTGTGCGGGAAAGTATCCGTACCAGGGCATAAAAGGCCGCAATCAGGCAGATCAGAATTGCGGCCCTGCCAGGGGTTAAAAGGGCAGCCTGTGGCTGGTGCAGGCCATCAATCACAACCTTCATCAGCCAGGGGATCAACAGGGCACAGCAGTTGGTCAGCATCAGCAGAAAGGCTCCGAAAGCGTAACGCTTGCGAAGCCCGTGCAGAAAAGGCAGCAATGCCTTTAAGGGTGAGAGTGTCATTGTACTGTGTTGTTGGTGATTCTCATCATGGTGCTGCCCTTGCCATCCGGTTGCAGCATGACCACAACTTTATGGGGTGGCAGGGATGGATGTATTGCCAGTGAACGTCCGGTTTTTTCGTACAACTGGTTCAAAAGTGCTATCAGGTCATGGTCTGTAATTGTCTCTTCAGCTTTTTCCCTTGGGATCAGCCAGTCACCGCTATGTGTGCGTAACAACCTGAATTCACTTGCACCATGCCGCAGCCGGTTAAGTTTGCTATGGACAGACTCCTTGCTGATAACTGCACGTTCTTTCTGCAACTCTTCACCCACCAGGCTGGCAAACTTACTGTCAAACTCGGCCTGACGTTTATGCAGATTATCCACTGCCTGTACCACCAGTTCAGACAAGCTATCCTGACGCTTCTGAAGCTGGATATGTTGTTTGGCAAGGTAGCCGGTGGCAGCATACAGAGCGGTCAGTAGCAGGCAGGCCACCACAATGAAAACAGCGGAAAGGGGCTTTTGCAGCTTGGTGGATTCACTCCATTTTAGGGTCTGCTCAGTATCATCTGAGACCTTCTGCAACTCGGCGGAAAGGAATGAAAACGCCTTGTTAAGATCAGAAACCTGTTCACTGATGTTAAAGACCGCTTTGGTGATATATTCCGTCTGACCTTCAGACACAGAGCTATCGGCCTGCCTTTCTGCCGGAGTTACGCTGGCTTGCTCTGTTGCCTGTTTGCTATCCTCAACAGTATAGGTTTCGTCAAAATCAACTACCAGATCCGCTGGTGCATCAACAATCATATCCGTTGCTTCAGCACCATCAATATCCAGCGGATCTGTACCTGCAACTATATCAAGCACAAGGTCATCAGCCGCTGGCGTAGTCTCTGCCTCTTCTGCCAGTTGGGCGGCCAGCTCATCCTTTTCCGGCTGGTGTACCGTCTCTTCAGTGGTGGTTGTTGCCGGTTGCCTTTCTTCCTGTTCAGTCGCCATTTCTATTAACCTCTGATGTTTATTGTTGCTATAGATAGCACTTTTACGGTTGTTTTGTCAGCTTTTGATGCTGTAAAAGTTTAGTATAGGCAAGATTGTTTAACAGATAACAAACAGCTATTGATTGTTAAGGAGGTAACAACATGGAAGCGATGGATTGCATAAGAACCAGATCAAGTGTCCGCAAATTCAGGCCAGATCCTGTGCCACAGGAGGAGATCCGTGAGATCGTCAGGGCTGCCCAGTGGTCGCCATCCTACAAAAACTGCCAGCCCTGGCAAGTGTTGGTGGTGTCTGGCAGCCGCAAGGAAGAGCTGACTACCCTGTTGCTGAAACTGCTGGAGGAGGGGGCAGCACCAACCCCTGATCTGCCGACTCCCCTGGACTGGCCGGAGCCGCAGAAATCACGCATCAGCAACCTGATGCTAAGACGTTCGGCCCAGGCTGGTATTGACCTGAATGCACCGGAATCCGTTCTTCGCTCTAAAAAAGCCAATTTCCGTTTCTACGGGGCACCCTGCGGGCTGTTTATCATGCAAAATGCCAACCTTGGCCCCTGGTCTGTCTTTGATGCCGGTCTGTTCAGCCAGAGCCTGATGCTGGCTGCCCATGCCAGGGGGCTGGCATCGGTACCACAGGCTTTTTTAACCGATTATGCCCAACAGATTAAACAGTTCTTTGGCTTGCCTGAAACCACCCGGATTCTTTTGGGGATTTCCCTTGGCTATCCGGCTGATCCACCAGAGGCTATGCCCCCCAGGTCAGAGCGGGTTGCACTGGAAGAGGTGCTTCAGTTTGCATAGCCACGGTCTGCATGCAACAGGAGTTCCCATGCAAAAACGTACAGTTGGCCCCGATACAGTCAGAATGCTGCAACTGGGCCACCCCTGGGTGATCGAGGACAGTTACACAAAAAAGTGGCCCAAGGGTCAGGCTGGCGATCTGGTACAACTGGTGGATGAGCAGGGCAGGCAACTGGCCGTTGCCCTGCTTGATCCCGCTGATCGTGTAGTGGCACTGGTGCTGTCATTCAAGCCGATGCAGCTAGACAAGGACTGGCTGACCAGACAGCTACAGACCGCCATTAACCTGCGTGATCGGTTCATTGATACCGAGCAGACTAACGCCTATCGCTTGGTAAATGGTGAAGGGGATGGGCTGCCAGGTCTTACCATAGATCGCTATGCCGATTACCTGATGGTTCAACTTTACTGCGAAGGCTGGCGGCCACACCTGAAGCTTCTGACCTCGGCATTGCAGGAGCTGCTGCAACCAAAGGCGATCTATGAAAAGCATCGCCCCCGTAACACCCGAAGCCTGGAGGCCAGAGGGGGTGATAAGCAGTATGGCCAATTGCTGACAGGCCAGCCAGCACCAGACAGGGTAGTGGTCAGGGAAAACGGGCTTTGTTTTCTGGTGTCATTGGAGGAGGGTCTGGATAGTGGACTGTTTCTGGACCAGCGGGAAAACCGCCGCAGACTGATGCCTCTTTTTGCAGGTCAACGCTTTCTGAACCTGTTTGCTTATACCGGTGCCTTTTCTGTAGCCGCTGCCGCTGCCGGTGCCAGACAGGTTACATCGGTTGACCTGTCGGAAAGCTACACCAACTGGAATCGTGCCAACTTTGAGCTTAACCGGATCAATCCAAAACAACATCGCTTTCTGGTGGGGGATTGTCAGCAGAAACTGGCAGAACTTGCCAATGCCAGAGAACAGTTTGATATGATCCTGCTGGACCCACCATCCTTTTCCACCGCAGGCAAGGGCCGCTTTACAACCCGAGGCGGCACCAGCGATCTGGTGGCAGCCTGTCTGCCCCTGCTTCAAACTGGCGGCCTGCTGATCTGCTCTTCCAACCATCAGAAAACCGACCTGTCCGATTACATAAAAGAGTTGCGTCGTGGTGCCTTGCAGGCCAAAGCAACATTGCAGGTGATAGAGCAGAAAGGGCAACCGTTTGATTTTCCTTATCCGGTCACTTTCCCAGAGGGGCGTTATCTTAAATATCTGGTCTGTATGAAGGGCTGAAGGTGAGAGGGCTGCTTTGTGGGATCTATAATTCCAGTTCCAGATCAGAGATGGATTCAAGGTGGCGAGGAGATCGGCGACGAAGGCGTACACGAAATACGTTGAGAAGCCGATGACGAGCCAACGAAGAAGACGCTTTGATATGGAATTGGAGTAACATGCAGTGACAAAAGGGGGAAATTCCGTTGAAGCAACGAGTTGTAGTTGTTGATACTGAAACTACCGGTCTGTCGGTCAAAAATGGTGGGCGGGTGATCGAGATTGGTGCAGTTGCCCTGGAGCAGGGAGTTGTGGTGGCAGAATTTACATCTCTGATTGATACCGGCACTGCAATCAGCAGAGATGCCTTCAGGGTACATGGAATTTCCCGCCAGATGCTGGCAGGGGAGCCAACACCGGATAGGGTCTGGCCGGATTTTGCAGATTTTGTTGGTAACAGCGGTCTGGTGGCCCACAACGCCAGCTTTGACCGTCCCTTTATTTTGCATGAACTGGCTCTTTGGGGGCTATCACTAACAAACCAATGGCACTGCACTGTACAGCTTTCACGGCGTAAGTTGCCAAACCTGGCAAATCACAAGCTTGATACAGTCTACCAGCACCTGTTTGGGCCATTACCCCGAAACATCAATCGCCACCGTGCTTTGGATGATGCACGTATGGCAGCACGGATCTGGGGTGCGTTATCGGGGGTGCCGAAAAAAGTCAGGTAGATGAGGTAAGTGAAGTATGGAGTTTTGGGCAAAAACAACAAGTACAGGTGAACCAGGTATTTCTGTATATGATCACATGATAAATGTGGGCTGTGTAGCACGCTTGATGGCTGAAATGACGCCAATGCTGCTTAAGCGGTTTGGTTTGGTATCATCAACAGTAGGGGCATTGGGTGCACTACATGATCTTGGTAAGATTTCACCTGGCTTCCAGCAAAAATGTTACCAGTGGCTTGTAACAAATAACCTTACTAATATTGCCAGAAACGGAAGATGGCGGGACGGAACGGAGACGGATCATGGCAAGGTATCCCATGCTGTGATACAGGACTTTCTTGTTTCAACAGGTTGCTCAAGGGAGGCATCCAAATATATCGCAACTGTGCTTGGGGCACATCATGGTAAAATCAAATTTATACCTGAACCCCGTGGAATTAAGCCACCATTGATAGCAGAAATTTCTGAGGTATATAGTGGTATTAGTTGGGATGAAGAGCGGCTTTTAAATGCAAAAAAAATATGGCAGTATTTTGATGTTAAAGACATACCATTACAACTCGTTGGTGATTGTGCTGCTATTTGGTGGCTTGCCGGGCTGACAACCGTGGCGGACTGGGTAGGTTCTGATGAACGGTTCTTTTCACAGGATACAAATACTGGTGATCCTGTCATTCTAGCAAGCAAAGCTATTAACTCCATCGGCTTTACCCTGCCTGATATAATCCCAAATTTATCCTTTAATCAGCTTTTCGATTTCAACCCCAACGACATGCAAAGTAAAACCGTGGCAGCTATCACTGGTCCAGGTGTGTATGTCATTGAAGCACCAATGGGCATGGGCAAGACAGAGGCCGCCTTGGGAGCAGCTTATCAGTTGTTGGCATCAGGTAAATCCACAGGCATTTATTTTGCACTGCCTACACAAGCCACCAGTAACCGTATTCATCTGCGTCTTAACGAATTTTTGAAACGTATTGCACCAACAGCGGGCACCAGCCGCCTTATTCATAGCAATTCGTGGCTTATGAGTAGTTCGGCTGACTTGTTTACACCAGCAAAGAATGCCTCAGAAACATCAGAACATGATGCCCGCAGTGGTCGTGATTGGTTTGTTTCAGCTAAAAGGGCGTTATTGGCATCTTTCGGTGTTGGTACTATTGACCAAGCCTTACTGGGGGTGGTTGCAGCAAGACATTTCTTTGTGCGTCACTTTGCCTTGGCCGGTAAGGTGGTAATAATTGATGAAGTGCATTCTTACGATGAGTATACCGGTGCTTTGGTGGATGTTCTGGTGAATAACCTGGAGCAGTTAGGCTGTACTGTTATTATTCTTTCTGCCACACTCACTGCTAATCGACGTAAAAAACTTCTTGCTGTTTCAGGTGGTTATGAGGTTGTTAAATCAAAAACCTATCCACCATATCCACTTTTATCTGGCCGTATAGACGGTATCACATTTGAATCAATTCCTATAAAGCCACCAACATCTAAAGAGGTAGTTGTTAAATTTATCAGCTTAGAGAATGCACAGCAAAAAGCTATTGCTTTGGCCAACTCAGGTGCTTCGGTACTTTTTATTTGCAATACTGTCGGTGCATCTCAGCGGCAATTCCAGCAGCTTCAGCAGCAGGCAGACAGTAGTATAAAGATTGGTTTATTACATTCTCGTATGCTCTTTAGCCATCGTAAACAGAGGGAAGAAGAGTGGATGCAACGGCTTGGCAAGAATGGTACAGACCGCAGCGGTTCAATCCTGGTGTCAACTCAGATTGTTGAGCAAAGTGTTGATCTAGATGCAGATCTGCTGATTACCGAATTGGCACCTACTGACATGCTACTGCAACGGATTGGCCGTCTCTGGCGACATGAACGTGTAGGACGACCAGTAGCTGCTCCCTGTGTCTGCATTATTGAAGAGGTGAAGGCTCTGGATGAATTGAGAGAGATGACACCAGAGGTTATTAAGAAGACTTTGGGCAGTAAGGCCAATGTTTATGCTCCATATATACTGCTTCGCACATTGGAAGAGTGGCATAAACATACCAGCGGTATAACTATGCCGGGGCAGATCCGTGAATTGATTGAGAAGACTTATTGTAGTCGGTATGATGAACCGGAGTCATGGCAGAAGCTCTATGATGCGTGGTTTGGTACAGATTCAGCAAAAAAAATGAAAGCACAAATGAGTTCTAATATTTGGCAGTCGGCACTTGATGATATGGAAGGTGTACAGACACGCCTTAATGAGTTACCTACAGTTTCACTGATCCTTTGCAAAGAACTTACAAAAGGCTATATAGTTTTTGATGGAGGTTTGAGCTTAGCGGTAAATAGTGAGTTTAAATATGAAGTTGCTAGAGCAATTCATAAGAACCTTGTAAAGATACCTCAACATCATTTTGAGTATTTACCTGATAGCGGCAAACTTTGCGACTATCTGAATGAAGCACATGTCTTAGGTGTTGTTGGAGAAACTGGCAATATTGCAATAAGTGGACTGAAAAATAGTGTTACATTGCAGTACACGGAAGAATTAGGTCTAGTGGTGAACAAATCCAGTTAAGTGGGGGTAGAGATGAACGTGGCGTTTGACCCGTGGATACCGGTGGTCAATACCAGTGGAAAATGGGAGCTGGCAAGTTTGCACGATGTACTGACTAAAGGTGAAACGTATGTTGACCTGGCAGTACGTCCGCACGAGCGGGTGGCACTGATGCGGCTGTTACTCTGTATTTGCCATACAGCACTCGATGGGCCGAAGGACTATGATGATTGGTGTGATGTACCTGGAAAGCTACCAAGTGTAGCTCTTAACTACCTGAAGACATGGCATGATTCTTTTGAGCTGTTTCATACAACCAAGCCATGGTTGCAGGTAGCAGAGCTAACAGGAGATAAGACATCACCTGTATCATTACTTGATTTTGAGCTTGCAACCGGAAACAACTCAACCCTGCATGACCATAATGGGCAACTTTCAAAGCGTCCTATTCAAACTGTTCGAATTGCACTGTCGCTAATGACATTTCAGTGTTTTTCATCAGGTGGTGGCTCACCTATTGCTAAATGGCAAAATGTAAAAACATCACAGGTCGGTAACCCTGATGCACCTTGTCTTTCCCAATCAATGGCACATGCTATGCTTCGTGGAAAATCTTTATTGGAAACAGTACATCTTAACTTACCTACTTTTGAGGCTATAGCTAGAAGATATAAATCGTCTTTGTTGCTTAACACTAATGATAGGGCTAACAACACATGGAAACGGATGGAGTTTTCAGATGTTGCCTTGGGACGACCTGTTTGGGAAATGTTTCCATCAAAGCCTGATTGCACTGCCCTGGAGAGCATTAATGCAACTAGCACATACCTTGGGCGTTTGGTACCAGTTGCACGATGGATACGCTTGCTGAACACTACAGAAATGTACTGCTGTAATGGGTTTAAGTATGACACGTTTAGAGATGGTTTCCCGGCAGAGCCTACGGCTTCTGTGCATTTAGTCAGAAAAAGAGACCAGGGGATTGAAAATGTAGAACGTTCTGTTGTGTCAGTAGTACCATCAAAGGCTCTTTGGCGAGAGCTTTCTGCCTTATTGGTGCAACGCTCCGCATTTGGAGTGGGCGGCCCTCTAACCATTGAAAATGTACCATATGATACGGCTTTTGATTTGCATGTATGTGCAATGACAAGAGACCAGGCTTCTATGGATATTGCTATAGAGTCAGTATTTCATCTATCACCGAAATTTTATGCTAACACAGCCATATATCGAGCTGAAGTGCAACATTCTGAAAGCCTGGCACGTAAACTGGGGTGGGCCATTGAAACATACCGTACAGAAGTAGATGGAGGGTGGAAAGGCCGTATGAAAGGTGCTGGACCTAAAAAAGGAGAGTTGAAGGCAAAGCTTCACTCTGTAGCAACTACAAACTTTTGGACAGTTGTTGAAAAAAGTCTGGGATTGCTTATGGAATACATTGAAAGCATAGGGACTGATGATGCTATGTCTAGGCAGAAAATCTGGCACAATATGCTGTTCAAAAGTATGTGTGATGCCTACAAGTTAGCCTGTGGGCATAATACGCCACGTCAACGCAGGGCCTTTGCTAAAGGATGGCAAAGACTGACTGTAACGAACGATGCGCCAGAAATAGATAACATATAAATTAAGGAGAATTTAGCAATGAGTACATTTCTGGAACGACTCCGCAAGTACAAGGAAGATCGTGGAATGATGGCAAATCTTCGATGTCATCTTGTGGAGAGTAAGAAGCATAGAGCATGGCCAGTACTAAATCGTATTGGAATTGATATTGGCAATAAAACTTCGGCTTATATTGCAGGTTTGTATGCCACACATCCTGATGAAGCTGAACAGGGTAACTTTGGCTCTACCTGTAGGAACATTGAGCTTGAACGTAATGAGACACGAAGTGATGATAATAAGTTAACACCTACTGAGCGGCGTTTTCAGCAAATTTTAGCATCTGACCGTCAAGAGGTTTTTGAGAGGGTTATGCGTATGATCAGAATAGCAAAATCACACGGAATAAAAGTTAACTATGCACAGCTTGAAACAGACCTTCGTTACTGGTCTGACCTAACCAAAACAGAGTGGGCTACTGCGTTTTGGTCACCAAATGCCGCCTCTGTAGAGGAGGATGTATGAACTGGTTAGCCAGATTTGAAATAAGTGCTGAGACTGCCAGGGCTAAACAGATCTTTGATAATTATGACTGGCATAAAAAAATCTGGGAGTGTTTCCCAGGCCAGTCCGATGCTAAACGTAATTTCCTTACAAGAGTTAGTCCGTTGGAGGGTGTATTTAGGATCTGGCTGCTAGCTGATATAAAACCGGTTTGTCCGACATGGTGTCAGCCAGAGCATTTTGCACTTAAAGAAATCTCACCCCAATTCCTGTCACATCGCTTTTATGCCTTTGACCTGATGGCTAATCCTACAAAAGCACAGGTACAGCGTGATGTTCAAGGCCAACCGTTAATAACGGCATCAGGCAAACGCAAGCGGGGTAAACGTATTCCATTGGTAAAGTATGATGAGCTTAAAGCATGGTTGGTACGTAAAGGTCATACACGTTGTTTAGATACGGAAACAGGTCTGGAAGTCTCGGGAGGCTTCCGAATTGTTGAGGAAAGGCCACTGGAGATCAGCCCGATGGTGGAGAATTATTTTCGTAAAAAGGAGCAGAATGCGTATCACGGAGGTGTTCAGTTTCGTGGCGTGTTGGAGATTACTGACAGCAATCACTTCATAAAAACCTATCAAGCTGGTGTTGGCAGTGCTAAAGGCTTTGGCTTTGGTATGCTGCTGTTGGCACCTGTAAATTATTGCAATTAACTATCTATAAAAATCAAAGGAGAATTAAGATTATGAAACACTTGGAACTGCATATCATTCAATCTGTACCCGTTGCCTGTCTCAACCGTGATGACCTCAATTCCCCCAAAACGGCTGTGTTTGGTGGTGTCCAACGGGCACGAGTTTCCAGCCAGTCATGGAAACGGGCTATCCGTGAGTTAGCTGACAAAGAATTTGATCAACAAGGCTTATTTAAGGGAAAACGTAGTCGTCTTTTCATCGAACAAATTGCCGCAAGGCTAAGAAAACTTGGTGAAAATGAGGAAGTAGTAAAGGCTTTGTCACAATGTGCTGGCCATTATCTGGCTAAGTTAGATCCCAAGCAGGAGGGTAAAGTAAAAACGTTAGTTTTTCTATCTCCGCTTGAGTATTCAATATTTGCAAACCTTTTGCATTCTCTTGATGAAGATGACAAGCAGAAACTTGTTGAGGCTATTGCATCGGTCGACACTTCAAAACTTGCTAGTGATGAGGATGGTGATGACTATGCAGAGGAGGTGGTTGAAAAACCTAAAAAAGGAGAAAAGAAACTTTCTGCAAAAGCATTCACCAAATTGGTTGCTAAAATTTTAAAATCTCCGGTGGAAAAGGCGTTTAAATGTGAAAAGAAAGAGGTCAAAGGACTTCCTAAAGATGCTGCTGATATTGCATTGTTTGGCCGTATGGTTGCTAATGACCATTCCTTGACTGTAGAAGCATCAACCATGTTTTCCCATGCACTATCTACTCATAAAGTTGATAATGAGATTGACTTTTTCTCTGCGGTGGATGACCTGCAATCCAAGGAAGAATCAGGAGCTGGAATGACCAGTACTCTGGAATTTAATTCTGCTACATATTACCGTTTTGCTGCATTAAATCTAGATATGCTTGCTGATGAAGATCATCTCGGTAGTATGAGCAAAGAAGAACGGCAAAGTGTAGTGCGTACCTTCATAGAAGCTACTATCAAGGCAGTTCCATCAGCTCGTAAAAATACCATGAACAGCAATACGCTGCCAGTATACGTACTGGGTGTAGTAAGGGAAAAAGGCCATCCCATTCAGTTGGTTAATGCTTTCGAAAATCCAATAAAAACTTCACAAGGGTATGCGGTGAAGTCCGTGGAGCTACTGAAAGAAGAATATGCAACGCTTAAAAAAAACTGGGGTATAGAAGCGATTTTTGAGCAGGCTATTCCTGAAGTTAGTTTCAATGTTTTAATAAATGGGATGGTGTCCCATGTCAGCTAAACATTCATTTCTGGCACTACGGCTTGAGGGGCCGCTCCAGTCATGGGGGTATGACAGCCAGTACAATCGCCGTAATACAGGTTTAATGCCTACCAAAAGTGCCATTGCCGGTATCTGTTGTGCTGCACTGGGTTATGGACGTGGCACTGATAAAGAACATGAGTTTCTAACAAATTTTACTAACCTGCACATGACCGCCATTGATATACCTCGCACTATCGAAAAAGATGGTCGGCATCATAAACTAACTATTAGACGACTACAGGATTACCATACTGTACAGAACACACGCCGAGCAACTGGTGCTATTAATCGTGACTGTGTTCTGACCCATCGTCAATACCTGTCTGATGCTGCATTTGGTGTGCTATTGGAGGGGGATGTCAAGATGCTGGGTATGATTGCTGATGCTTTGGCAAACCCTGTATGGGGTATGTGGTTGGGACGTAAATCTTGTATTCCAACATCTCCGATCCTTGCTGGGCTGAAAACCAGCAGGAGTGAAGCTATACGGCTACTTGTTGGTGATAAAAATCCAGGCGATTACACCAGACAAATAGAAACAGAAAGCTTTATTGAAGGACGCGACAGCTTGCCAGATATGCCAGTGTCGTTTGAATTAGGCCAAAGATTGTTTTCACCACGAAGGGTCAGGACATTGCAGGCTGGGGAGGGTAGTGATGCATGACCACACCGAT
The DNA here is from genome assembly GCA_964600635.1 of uncultured Geobacter sp. Classification (GTDB taxonomy): domain Bacteria; phylum Desulfobacterota; class Desulfuromonadia; order Geobacterales; family Pseudopelobacteraceae; genus Trichlorobacter. Next base: position 12,840 of record CAZRKG010000055.1, read on the forward strand.
CCTGCCACCATTAAAACCGATACCGATTAAAGATCGTATC
>CAZRKG010000056.1:0-12308 GCA_964600635.1 uncultured Geobacter sp.
ATATTGTTTGCATTTATGGTGCAGATTGGACTAAATGAATAATACTGATTGCAGGTTGGGTTTTCAGATCATTTGCGGGTTCTGAACCCGAACTGATTTAGGGTATACACAAAGGGGTACCCCTACAGTAACGTGTCACAAACAAGAGTCATTTGCGAGAAGCGGAGTGACGAAGCAATCTCAAAACTGCCCCTGCCACAATGCTTTCGTTGCAATTTGTGTGAATTCGTGGCTAAAAAGTGAGCTGATATTGTTTGCATTTATGGTGCAGATTGGACTAAATGAATAATACTGATTGCAGGGTGGGTTTTCAGATCATTTAATCTGACACAATTTATGGGAGGAGTGGATCAATGGCCTTGCCGCAACTAAAATATAAAGATCATTTCAGCTATGCCGATTACCTGAACTGGCCTGATGATGAGCGGTGGGAGTTGATAGACGGGATACCCTATACCATGAGTCCGGCACCTTCTACAGGTCATCAACGGACTGTTGGCAGGCTTTTCAGGAATTTTGCAAATATGCTGGACGGCAAACCATGTGAGGCGTTTATTGCCCCCTTTGATGTCCGCCTGCCAGCCAGCAAAAATGCTGGCGATGATGAGGTGGATACCGTTGTACAGCCTGATATTCTGGTGGTGTGTGATAAAAGCAAGCTGGATGCACGTGGTCTTAATGGAGCACCGGATCTGGTGATTGAGATCATTTCTCCTTCCACCGCCAGCCATGATATAACTACCAAATTTATGCTTTACCAGCGGCATGGTGTTAAAGAATACTGGATAGTCCATCCCAATGACCAGACTGTAATGGTGTTTAAACTGGGTGAAGATGGCCAGTATGGCCGTGCTGATATGTATGCTGCCGAGCATGTTGTTGAAGTTCCGCTGCTTGGTGAACTGGAGATTGATTTAAAGGCGGTTTTTGCTGAATAAACGGTTGTTGTTATAATTTTAGTATGGCTTTTGAAAGGAGCTATGTATGCGTAAGGCGGTTTGGCAGGTTTTAGGTCTGTTTGTTGTAACAACAATGCTGGCGTTGCTTGCAGGGTGTGGGGGAAGTGGTAGTGGTGGTGGTGCTCATGGATTGAGTATTGAACTCTCGGGCTTGCCATCTACGATCAATCCTGGTGAAAGTGTCAGTGGCACAGTAAAGCTTTCTGCAAGCTCAGATGCTTTAAATGGCATCAGAGTAAAAATAAAAACAACCTCGCCATTTTTGACAGGTAGTGCCTATAAGACAGACGCTAATGGAGAAGCAGCATTTATACTTTTTGCATCTGGAAGCAGTGTTAATACGAAGTCAGTACGAGTTTGGGCAGAGCTTGATGGAGTTAAGAGCAAAGATCAGCTTGAAATATCACTAGCATCACCAGTTAATAATTTTGTATTTAACTTGAATCTGCCAGATAATGTAGAGCGTGAAAGAGAGGTAGTTATAGGCTCTCCTGCAAGTATAGAAGGTGTTGTGTTTTCAGGAAATTATTTAGAGTTTAAAGACAAGGGAGGCGAAATACTGAGTAATCCTCCTGTTGTCAGATTGTCAATAGATAGAATTGACAACTATATATTTGGTGACATGGTTGTAGTGAATGGCGTAGAGTTTACAGGTGATACTCCAACAAACTTTGTTGATTTTACTCCAAATAATACAGATAATATAGCAAATATACCGCTTAACATAAGTATTTTGATGCTACCAGCTTCAAGTGTAGCAGGTGAAACAACTGAAAACACATTTGCTGTATACTGGAAAGCTACGGCAACTTATAATGGTGTAGAATATGTACGTAACGCAGTAACAATTGTAAATAGCAAGACAAAATCAAAAGCACCTTAAGCATAAATTCATGCTTGGCTGACCTACATTCCCGCATCTATCCGCTGGAATGTAAAATATCCATAAACAACAAACGGGACAACGCATACAAGCGTTGTCCCGTTTGTTAGTTTCGGTGTCTGTTAATCATGCACTAAACTTCTGACTACTGCCATCCCAGCACCTGATAACCTTTTTCATGCAGGCACAGCTCCACAAAACGCCTGTAAACCGGAGAATCTTCCGGCCCCTTAAAGGCACCGCTTACCAATGCTGCTGTACCGCCAGCCGCTGCACCAATCAAACCACTTTTCAGGGCAGAACCGCTAATAGCACCAATTACCGCACCGGTGGCACCACCAATGGCGGCGGATGTGCCTGTCCGCTTGGCAACCTCCTCTGCCAGGTTGCCCTGGGCATCGGCATCATTGGCCATCTTAATGCAATCATCAATATCAAGCTGGGCCTTCTCTGATCCAACAGCCTTGTAATGGTCATTGGGGTAGATAACCGGCTGCTTGCTGCAACCAGCTAAAATGGCTGAAAGCAGCAATGTTGTAACTAATACTTGTTTATTCATTGTTCCCTCCAAACTTTAATGTGGCGGCTGGGCTGCAAAAATAGTCAGCTTTAACTCTGCATCATCCAGCAGTTCGTATTCCGGCTTTTTACCAGAAAGCTGTTCGCTTTCAATAATAATTATTGGTACTCCTTCGCCTCGCTTATCCATAATAAAGCTCCGTTTACTGCCAGTGGCATCAAAATTCATCGGGCAGCGGGCCAGTAAAGAGCTGATGAGTTCATTACGTGCAGATTGACGTTCTGAGATGCTTTCAATGGTCATTGTGTTAGGGATGGTGCCGGGTGAGAAGATTTCCAGCCGGTCACTAAACAGGTGCAGGCGGATTTTAGAGCCATAAATGGAGTACCCAAAATTGATACAAAGGAGGAAAAAGCATGGAGTAATCACGGTGGGCCACAGCGTTTACCACAGCTTCAAACACGGCGTTTAGGGAGAACTGGGGTGTTTCAATCCTGTAAGGTGCTTTGGTGGCAAAAACACGCATGTTGCGTTCTACAAATTTGCAGGCATCACGAATCTGTATATCCAGCGGGCCTGTTATATCCTTGGCATCCAGTTGGTAGGCAGCGTTTCGCTCTGTACCACGGTAACAGACAACCTGAATAAACGCACTTGAGATAAAAGTTTCTGGTGCATCTGTAGCCATTAGTATGCCGCTGACAGTTGCGTTCATAGCACCATCATCACCCTTGCTGATCAGCTTCATTTTCTCAAGAAATTCAAGATCAGATTGGGGGGAGATTGCAGTTCTGAATCGGTTCCATAGCTTGGGATCAAGGTCATCAACCGTAGTGCCATAAACAGTCTGCTCGTCAAAGCGGATAAGCCTTGCCTGACTACGCTGCTGAAACAGACGTGCCAGTATATCAGGTTTCATCTCACGCTTAGAGCTGCCAAGGCGACGAAAATATCCATTGGGACTTTTATGTACAAAGAGGCTGCGTGGCACGTCAATCCGCAGGATATTTTTTTCATCGCCTTGCAGGTCTTGTACAGCCAGTTTGCGTATAATGCAATCCAAAGGAGGTTCAATCAGGTTGTTGCATATATCCTGGAGCCAGCTTTCTGCTAAATCCAGTTTATCCGCAGGTATTCCCAGGATTTCTTTGGTTTTATCATCAATTCCAAGAACTATTACGCCAGATGCTGTATTAGCCATTGCAGCCAGTTCATCGGCCATGCTGTTTCTATGTGGGCCAATCAGCTTATTGCCGCTGAATTCTACATTTTTCAGCTCAATTACAGAGTCTTCCCCCAAGGTAATATGTTTTAGCAGGTCAGCAGTGCTTTCATAAATCATATAACGTCCTTAATTTGTACGTAATCTGTCCTCAACCCAGCTCTGCCAGCAGCCGGTCAATCTTTTGCAACCCTTCCAGTGCTCCACAGGAAATCCCGATATGGGGCGGTTTTATCTCTGGCTCCCGCAGGTTAAGCCTGATTACCGTGGCGTTGGCGTGGTTCCAGCCGATCCGCTCTGACATGGCCCTGATGGTTGGTACTGCCGTGCCTGCACCCATTTCTATCACCACTATACGCCTGTCTGCATGTTCGTCAAGAAACTGCCGGAAGCGTTGTTCCTGCTGGTGCGTCCGTTGTGGCAACCAGGACCAGTCGCCAAACATAAGTATATTGGGGCGGCTGATGCCATTGCAGTGTGGGCAACGAAGGATTGTTCTGGCCCTCATGGTGGTTTCATCAATATCAATGATTTCATTATTAGGCCAGATGTTATCACAACATGGGCTGGCACATTGCAGCCAGTGGATTGAACCATGCACTTCCAGCAGCTTATCTTCATCAAAGCCTGCCTTTTGAAACTGTCCATCCACATTGGATGTCACCACAAAATAGGGAATCTGTTTTTTTGCTGCCCAGTTGCGGATGATCTGGAAGCCCTGGTGGGGCGTTGTGGTGCGATACAGGTTTGTGCGGTGGCCGTAAAATCCCCATCCAAAACCAGGGTCACGGTCAAAGTGTTCAGGGTTGGCACACTCCACAAAGGAGATCCCCAGGCGGGCATAGGGCGGATATGCCTGCCAGAAACCCTGGTTGCCACGGAAGTCCGGCAGGCCGGAATCCACCCCCATGCCTGCACCGGCTGTAATAATAAGCAGGTCTGCCGCTGCTATCAGGTTACTGGCTTGTCTGAACATGGTTGCCTCCTTTCTGCTTTTTTAAGCGTACCTTTTACTGCTTGCAGAGAATAGCAAGATCCGGGCAGGATTTTTATAATGTATCAGATTCTTTGTGTAATATGAAAGCAGATGTCTGGTACTACTGCTGGGAAATACCGATAAAAACGAGGGAATCTGTTCAGAATCCGACATTAGTTTTGCGGGAAATTGAAGAAAGCGGTGTTACTTCAATATGTTATAGGCGTGTTCAATTTACGGCAGTGTGATCAGAAGGCTTACTTATGCCGTACTTTTCCATCTTGCTGTAAAGGGTGCCACGGGCAATATCAAGCTGTTCGGCTGTTTTTTTAAGGTTCCAGTCAGAGTTTTCAAGCATGGCCAGAATCAGATTTTTCTCTGCTTCTGCCAGGGAAGTCAGTTGGATTGTTACCAGTGGCTGGCTTGAAAGGGCAGGGGAGGCGGGTTTTTTGATGCTGGCTGGCAGTAGCTGAATATCCAGTTGATTTTCTTTGCAAAAAACAACGGCATGTTCAATTACATTGCCTAGTTCACGGCAGTTGCCGGGCCAGGAATAGTTGCAAAGCAGCTCCAGTGCTGCTGGTGAAATACAGTGGATTGATTTGCTGTTAAGCCTGCTGAACCGTTCCAGAAAGTAGTTTGCCAACATCGGAATATCGGATTTACGTTCCCGCAGTGGCGGTGCGTGTAAAGATACAACATTCAGGCGGTAATAGAGGTCTTCACGGAACATCTTGTCCTGTACCGCCTGTTGCAGGTCTTTGTTGGTGGCACAGACCAGTCTTACATCGGCCTTGATGGTTTCGCTGCCACCAACCCGCTGAAATGTACCAAGTTCCAGAATCCGCAGCAGGGCAACCTGTGTGGTGGGGGAAATATCACCAATTTCATCCAGAAACAGTGTGCCGCCGCAAGCCTGTTCAAACAGCCCTTTTTTTTTGGCAACTGCACCGGTAAAGGCCCCTTTTTCATGACCAAACAGCTCGCTGTTGATTAACCCTTCTGTCAGTGCGGCACAGTTAACCTGTATAAACGGCTTTTCCTTACGCTCGCTTTTATTATGGATTGCCGCTGCAATCAGTTCCTTGCCAGTACCGCTTTCACCGGTAATCAGCACCGTGGCAGAGGTCTGGGCCACCTGGGTGATCTTCTCGTAAATCTCAAACATTTTACGATCCTGACCGATCAGGTTTTCAAAACAGACCTGCTTGCCACTGCTGGCCAGATGCCCTGCCAGCATAGCCTGCCTGTGTTGCAGAATGGTTTCTATGCTGTGGTTGATCATGTCAAAATCAAGGGGTTTCAACAGGTAATCATAGGCACCGGCCTTCATGGCCTGAACAACAAGGCTGGTGGAATCATCGCTGGTCAGCATCAGTACAAAGGTGAGCGGGTGTTGCTCTTTAATTCTGGTTACCAGCTCTATCCCATCCATAAGTGGCATTTTAAGATCAGAAAACACAATATCTGCTGGCATAAGCTCCAGCTTTTGCAGTGCTTCCTGGCCGCCGGAGGCTGTATCCACCTCAAACCTGGGATCTGCTCCGATCCGTTTACGGAAGATCCTGCAATAGGCTGGCTCGTCATCTACAAACAGAATTTGGATTGTGTCTTTCATTGTTTTTCCATACTCGCAACCTTATCTGATGCCAGGAGAGATTTAAGCTGTTGACGCTGCCACGGCTTTGGTAAAAAGGCTGTAATTTCGCCATGTTGTAAGGCATTATCAATCACGGTGCCGTCAATGCAGCCAGATAGTATGATCCTTCTGGTGGCGGGCCAGCGGTCTTTTACCTGCCGCAGCAGGTCAAGCCCATTCTGAAACGGCATCTGATAATCGGAAATAACAGCATCAAACCTGTTGTTCTCCAACAGTGCAAGGGCCTGCTCTGCCGACTGGGCGGACAGCATCCTGAAACCCTCATTGCGGCAGAACCGCTCCAGGGTGTTCAGAATATGGGTTTCATCATCAACACATAATATGGTCAGTTTGTTGTCCATATCAGCTTTGTTCCTTAATGGGTAGTGTGATGGTGAATCTGGTGCCTTCTCCTGGTCTGCTGGATACCTTTATACCGCCATTGTGCAGTTGAATTATCTCTGCAACAATTGAAAGCCCCAGACCGGTGCCGGTGTTATTGTCTTTGGTGGTAAAAAACGGCTCAAAAATTCTGGTCTGTAACTCTTCTGGTATGCCGCAACCATTATCGCTGATCTCTACATAGACATTCTCAGCATCATGACTGGTGCTGATTTCTATCTCGCCCTGTTTTTCTATGGCATGTACAGCGTTAATCAACAGGTTCATAAAAACCTGGTTAAGCTGCTGGGGACGACATAAAACAGATGGTATCTGACCATAATTACGTTTAAGAACCGCTTTGTAACGCAGCTCATGGTTGGTGATCCTGATGGCCCCCTCCAGGCACTCATGCAGATCAGCGATACGAAGATCCATGTCATCAACCCGTGAGAAGTTACGCAGGTTTCGGACTATGTTGCAGACTCGCTGGATACCATCCTGTGACTCTGCTATTAACGTGCCAAAATCATCATAAATGTAGTCAATTCCCAGTTCGGATCTGATTTCATTCAGTTGGCTGATGACTGTCTGATTGCTGTTGGTCTGTAGCTGTTCATGCTGATGCTGGATATAATTCTGCATTCTTTCCAGGTAGATCTGTAACTCTTCCAGATTGTTGGCAATGTAGCCGACCGGGTTGTTGATGTCATGGGCCACACCGGATGCCAGCAGACCGATATTGGCCATTTTATCCAGATGCATAATCATGGCCTGTCGTGATTTCAGTTCTGTATAGGCTGTTTCAAGCTCCTGTTGTTTTTGAGACAGGTGTCTGGTACGTTCTTCAATTCTCAGTTCCAGCTTTGTATTCAGCAGGGCCAGATCTGACTCGGCCTGACGGCGGACAGACATTTCCTGTTCCAGTTGCTGGTTAGCATCGGTAATGGTAACCAGTTGTTCCTCCAACTGCTGTTTGGAATTATCAATTAACTGTTGTGCCCGTCCAAGATGCTGCCAGGCCAGTATAAACAGGCTGATGCCAGCCATACTGCCAAGGGTAATTGCGGAAAGCATCAGATGAAAAAAACTTTTGTTAAGGGCAGTAATATCGTACATCAAGGTGGATAATCCGACTATACGGCCACTACTTTCCGTGAAAGGTATATATTTATAGGCAAAATGACGCTTGAAAAGCTTGATCCGCCTGAATTCCTTATCAGGTTCTATGGGTGTGTTTTTGATTTCGGTAAGTTCCTGATACAGTTGGGGCGGGATTTCTTCAAGCGATGTGGCGGTGATGATCCTGTCTGGCAGATTTTCCCATCTTTCAGCACCGATGAAGGCTGCCAGCCCTTTATCAATTCTTTCTTTGTCCAGCAGTGACTTGTCAATGGTAATCAGGTATTCAATATCATTAAGTAATGACAGGCGATCAAGGATGTGGCTGAGTTCAATGCCCAGTTCCAGGTAGCCGACTATTGATTCACCGTGGTACCAGGGGACAACCAGACGCAATACCATGTTGCCAAGCGGACTTAACTCAATACCGCTGGCTGGCTTGCCGCTTATGGCGGCCTGCTTGAAGACATGGCGTTTGACAGGATCGCCATACATGGACAGATGATGCAGCCGGAGCAGGGTGACACCATTGGCAGAATGGAAGTAACACTGGCTGATCTCATGGCTGGTAAGGTAACGCAGATAAAGTCTTGAGTGGGCCAGCAGGGCATCACGGTTGTTATTCATCAGGGCGTGTGTAATCACCGGATCAGATTGCAGTGCCTGGCTGGCAGCAGCCATCAGATTTGTTTTGTTATCCACTATTTCAGAATAACCCGCCCTTGCAATATTGTGCTGACGATTAAGCAGTGCATTGATCTGATTATGTTTGATCTTGTAAACACTGATTATAAAACCGGCTGTAAGCAGCAGAATCATGCAGGTAAGGGGAAGCAGTATCTGTTGGCGTAATGTTAGTTTTTCCTGTGGCAAATTAGTCTTCCATATTTTTAATGGGTTATCTACTAGCGTTAAAGTGTAGTATATTGCTGATTGAATGACAAGTAAGTAGCAGAAATATGAAAAATTGAAATAATAAGGAGCTACATTCATGATAAAAAGCATGACCGGTTATGGAAAAGGTGAGGCCAGTTCTGAAAACGGCAGCTTTGTTGTGGAGGTTAAGACGGTTAATAATCGCTATGGCGAGGTTTCCCTTAAAATACCCCGTGGCTTTATGGCCTGCGAGCATGAGCTGCGTAAGGTGGTGGCAGCCAGGGTAAAACGTGGCAAGGCAGACCTGTTTGTGCAGTGGGAGCCGACTGTTGAGGCGGTGCAGATTCCGGCAGTCAACCTGCCGGCAGCTAAGGGGTATATGCTGGCCTTTTCTGAGTTGGCAAGTGAGTTGAAGTTGCCTGCAAATATTCCGCTTGAGCTGATTTTGTCGCAGAAGAACGTACTTCAGGAGCAGTCAGGGGGTTCTGAAGATGACCTGTTGCCACAACTGCTGATGGCGGTTAACAATGCCCTGGATGCACTGGATCAGATGCGTATCAGGGAAGGGGAGGCTTTACAGGCTGATCTGATGGCACGTCGCAACAATCTGGCAGAGCTGCTTGACCAAATACGGCAGCGTACCCCGCTGATAGTAGAGGAATACCAGCAGAAGCTGCAACAGCGGCTTGAAAAACTGCTGGATGGTATAGAGCTTGATCCCCAGCGTTTAGCCCAGGAGGTTGCCATACTGGCTGATAAAGCAGATGTTACCGAAGAAATGGTCAGGCTGGAGAGCCATTTTGTGCAGTTTGATGATACCCTGCAACTTAAAGAACCGGTGGGACGCAAGCTGGATTTTTTAATGCAGGAGTTGAACCGAGAGGTGAATACCATCGGTTCCAAGGCCAATGATGCTACAGTGGCAGCCATTGTGGTACAGATGAAGGCAGAGCTTGAAAAAATGCGGGAGCAGGTGCAAAACTTGGAGTAACAATAGCTTGGAGTAACAATAGAGAGTCATAAACATTTTCAAGTTGTATATGGGGTTTTACATGGCGGAATATGAACAGCAGACAGGTATTTTAATGGTGATCTCTGCCCCCTCCGGTGCAGGCAAGACCACCCTTTGCAATGCCCTTAAAGAGCGTTTTCCAGAACTAAGGGAGTCAGTCAGCTACACCACCCGCAGACCGCGCGGGGCAGAGCAGGATGGGGTTGACTATCACTTTGTCACCATAGAGCGGTTTCAGCAGATGATAGCTGAAGGTTGCTTTGCAGAATGGGCCAAAGTACATGATAACTACTATGGTACTGCCATTGCGACATTGCAACAGGCCAGACAGCAGGGGGTGGATATTCTGCTGGATATTGATTGCCAGGGTGCAAAAAACCTGAAAGATCATGGCGTTGAAGGCTTGTTTGTGTTTGTTGTTCCACCAGATATGCAGGAGCTGCAACGCAGGCTGGAGACCAGGGGTACTGATAGTGACGAGGTGATTACAATCAGGATGAAACGGGCGGTTGATGAGATACGTGAATCCCGCTGGTATGATTACATTATTATCAATGATGATCTTGAGGATGCCAAAGAGGCATTAACCAGTATAATGATTGCTGCCAGGCATTGCAGCCGTAAGTTGTTTGGACAAATCTCAAAAAAGTTTGATATTTAGGCTGGTGCAGGTATAATCTATCACTTTGCTTTTAAGCAACAGGATTGAAGGGAGATATAAACTATGGCAAGGGTTACAGTAGAAGATTGTCTGGAAAAGGTTGATAACCGCTTTATGCTGGTAATGATGGCTTCAAAGCGTGTCAAGCAGTTGTATAAAGGGGCCAAACCGCTGATTGACAGCAGAAATAACCGTCAGGTGGTTACTGCCCTGCGTGAGATTGCCGCTGGCAATATTACAGCAGAATTTGGTACTAAACGCTCTGCCTGATTGTTCTCTGAAAACGGGGTGCTGCCTGATGTATGAGTGGTGGTGCCCCTTTTTTGTCACTTTTTCCCCAAAGGTAAAGTTTCCTATCTATGATACGTCTGAATGACATATTAGATACGGTTGAAAGCTACAACCCCACCGCTGATCTTAACATGATCAAAAAGGCATACATCTACTGTGCCAAGGTACACCAGGGGCAGATGCGTCTTTCTGGCGAGCCATACATCATCCATCCGCTGGAAGTGGCTGGTCTCCTGGCAGAACTCAAGCTGGATGTGCCAAGCATTGTTACAGGTCTGCTGCATGATACGATTGAAGATACCTTAACCACTACCGAAGAACTTTCAGAGATGTTTACCCCTGAAATTGCGGCTATGGTGGATGGTGTCACTAAGATCAGCAAAATTCACTTTAAGACCAAAGAGGAAAACCAGGCCGAGAACTTCCGCAAAATGCTGCTGGCCATGTCCAATGACATCAGGGTGATTCTGGTCAAGCTGGCTGATCGGTTGCACAACATGCGGACAATGGAGTTTCAGCCAGAGGTGAAGCAACGCTCCATATCACGGGAGACTATGGATATATATGCTCCCATTGCACACCGCCTGGGGGTTTCCCAGATCAAGGTAGAGCTGGAAGACATCTCCTTTCGCTACCTTCACCCCGAAATCTTCAATGACCTGTCTGCAAAGATCAAGCGTAAGACCCAGGAGCGGGAATCCATTGTGCTTGAGATCCAGGAGATCATTCAGCAGAAGTTATTAAGTCACGGGATTGAAGGGGATGTTTCCGGCCGCAGCAAGCATCTCTATTCCATCTACCGCAAAATGGAAAAACGGAAGGTGGATTTTGACGATATTTATGATCTGACAGCCCTGCGTGTGCTGGTGGATGATGTTAAAACCTGTTACGAGGTGCTGGGGATTATCCACTCTTCCTGGCGACCGATTCCAGGACGTTTTAAAGATTACATCGCCATGCCCAAGGGGAATATGTACCAGTCCCTGCACACCACAGTGATCGGTCCCTATGGTGATCGGATGGAGGTGCAGATCCGTACCAATGAGATGCACCGTGTGGCAGAATCGGGCATTGCAGCCCACTGGAAGTACAAGGAAGGCAAAGGGTATGATGAGAAGGAAGTCCGCCGCTTTGCCTGGCTGCGTCAACTGCTGGAGTGGCAGCAGGAGTTGCAGGATTCCCGTGAATTTATGGATTCGGTCAAGGTGGATCTGTTTACTGAAGAGGTGTATGTCTTTACTCCCAAGGGGGATGTGAAAGGCTTTCCCAAAGGATCCACCCCGATTGACTTTGCCTATGCTGTCCATACTGATGTGGGGCATCGCTGTGTTGGTGCCAAGGTCAACGGCAAGCTGGTGCCGCTTAAGCATGAGATGCAAAATGGTGATATTATTGAGGTTATTACCTCTCCCCACCATGTACCCAGTAAAGACTGGCTGAAGATTGTCCGCTCTTCACGGGCACGCAACAAAATCAGAACCTGGATTAAAACTGAAGAGCGTAAGCGGAGTGCCACCCTGGGACGGGATCTGGTGGATAAGGAGTTCCGCAAATATTCCCTTAACCTGCAAAAACTGATCAAATCCGGTGAGCTTGGCCCGATTGCCAGCAGTTATGGCTTTCACACAGAAGATGACCTGCTGGCAGCGGTTGGTTATGGCAAGATTGCTCCAGCCCAACTGGTCAGCAAGATTCTGCCGGAAGAGAAGATTGAAGCTCACAAAAACCAACAGAAGTCAAAGCTGACCAGTGTTATCAACCGCCTG
>CAZRKG010000057.1:0-11986 GCA_964600635.1 uncultured Geobacter sp.
GCCTGTTTTACCCTCTTTAACCTGAATAAACTCAATCCAGGGTTTTACATCAAACTTAACCTTAGCTCTCCCGTCGGTAAGCTCCTGTATTTTAGCCTGACCACTAGCACCTGAATATCCGGTACCAGGCACGTTTCTATCCTTACTTGAAAGTCCATCAGTAAGTAGAATCACAAAGTTTTGCATACAATGAACACTTATCGGATCGTTATTTTTGTAGTCAACATTACTGTTATAAGCTGATTGCTGTGCCCTGAAATAACGGGTTGCCTCATAGAATGATTCTGCCAGTGGAGTCCAGTTCTGCGGGTCAGCATCTGAGCTTTCAACAGCAGAAACAAGACTTTTTAAGTGATTAAGCATCTGTGCATCGGTAGATTCTTTATTGTAAATAGGAATAAATGCTTTAATGTAGCCACCATCCTTGTTTGAACCGCCATCTTCATATTTAGTACCAGAGTTAAAGAACTCAATTCCAAAGTTCACCTTGTCGTAACTGTTATGAAGCAATCCTTTAGGTTCAGTGTTGCCATAAAGTACTTTAAGTTGATATGTTTTATCACTACTTGAATTACAACTTGACGATGAACATTCTTTTAATGCAGTAGTTACATTATAGTATTTTTTATTATATGATTTATAATAATCACGGTCAGGCTGGCTATACGGGTAAACATAATATGGCCCTGAAGTAGGGCGTACTGGGGTTTTTTGTCCAACAGTTGTTGCCTGGCCACCAACCAGAACCTTTTTAACAAGGTCAACACGCCTGGTTGTCAACCAGTTAAGCATATTGCCTGAAAACATGGATGTTTTATCTAAAGCTGTGCTTAGATCCAGCTCAAAATAACCAGAATTATTATATTTGTACATCCTGTCACTTTCAAACAGGCCATAATAATCAGTACTGGTGCTATAGCTACTATCACGCGAACTACTGGAATTACCTTTTCCAGAAGCCTTATATGCAAATTCGGACATGGAACCAGAGTTGTCAAATATAAGTAAAACGTTTGGTTTAAGCGAATTAGCCCCGCTGGTGATAAAAGGAGGTATCTGGCAATAATTATTCAGATCAACATTGGTAACTGTCTTTTTACCAGCAGTGGTAAAAGACCAGGATTGGGACTGTGCCATTTTGTTTGTGGCAAGATCAGTTACGTTTGTTGTAACAGTTAAAGTATATTTTTTTTCATTATCAAGCTTCATATCAGGAGTAAAAGTGACCGTGTTAGTACCAGGCATATAACTTAATGATCCTGAAATAGTACTGCTACCCTGCTTTAAATAAATATTTGCAGAGTTAGTAACAGTTGATTCAAGCATTGGCTCACTAAAAATGATTGTTGGATTTACACTCACTTTTACATCTGTAGCGTTATTTACAGGGCTGTAGCTTATAATTGACGGTTTGGTAGTATCTTCTGGCATAGTTTTAAAACTAAACTGATAATCAGATATTAAATTTGCCCCATCTGTTGTTTTTACACCTGTTTTTATTGTAATGGTATAAGTAGTATCTGAATCAAGCTTGGTATTTGGAGTCAGGATAAGCTCACTGTCTTCTGTTTCCAAGTCGTAAGTATACGCTTGTGAGTAAGAAACTGTACTGCTGCCTTTTTTAAATATAACAGTTGAAGTAGTTAATGTGCTTTGATCTATTTTTTTATCAAAGAAAATGGACACTTGTGATGTAATCGGTACATCAACAGCACTATTGCCTGGCAAAGTTGATAAAACAATTGGCGGCTCTGCACTTGAGCCAGTTTGGAAGGTGGATGTAATATGATCACTACTACCTTTTGAAGAAGTTCCACTTATTACATATTTTGCATTCCGCGAAGCATTCATTCTTAGTTCATGTGAAAAGAACAGCCTGTAGTTGGTATTAGCTGTCAGCCCGGTCACACTCATGGTCAGTTGATTATCACCAGAGTTACAACTAAAACTGACAATCCCAATTCTTGTTGTATTACTAGCTCCGACCACATAAATACGAGATGATTCATCACCCAACACAGTTGCACAGTTAATACCACCATTACCTGATTTAAAATTAATTATAAACTCAGGGTTTGTAGAAACTCCTGTTGTACCCTCTGCTGGGCTAATACTGCTAACAAGTGTTGGTAATGCTGCATAAGAAGTTGAAGCAAACACCAACATACATATTGTCATTAAAATTCTGATTAACATATTACTCTCCCTTAACTCGCCAACTGATGTATTGCTATTTTAACAGCAGTACCATTTTTGATTACAACAGTAACGCCATAGCTTTCTTTGATTCTGGAGCAATCATATTTTTCTCTGCCACTAAAACAACGGGTCTGCTTATTAAGCAGAAAACTACGAGTCTGCTGGTACACGTTGCTTGTCTCACTTGTTGCACTGCTGACAGTTATTGTATTTCCTTTTATATCTGTAATAGTACCTTTGATTACAGTATAATCAGACGCATACGCCACAGAAGATATACCAGACAGCCCAAGTAGTACGGTTAATATTTGTTTAAGCATTACAGCCTCCAGAATTTGATTTTACAACATGTAATTTAACACACATCTTTTTATAACAGCGGCTATGCCGTTCATTGTAGAAACACTCTGTATGCAGTGCGTAACATGGATATGCAATTCAGATGCCAGAGTGACTATCAATACAACATGCTGATATTATTGATATATTATGGCAAAAAAATCTGTTTCATAAACTTTGCATACCACCTCAGCCGCACAAATCCGCAACTATGTACTTTTTGCATAGCAATACTTTGTTATTCCAGGTAACAAAAAAGCCCCTGCGTTTGCAGAGGCTTTTAATATCCAGATTTACCGGACTTTGTTTGGTGGGTGAAGAGGGGATCGAACCCCCGACATCCAGCTTGTAAGGCTGGCGCTCTCCCAGCTGAGCTATTCACCCTTTTATTTATGGCGGGGTTGACGGGGCTCGAACCCGCGACCTCCGGCGTGACAGGCCGGCACTCTAACCAACTGAGCTACAACCCCAAAAATTACGTTAGTTGTTTACTGCATCCTTCAATGTCTTGCCGGCCTTGAACTTGGGTACAGTTGCTGCTGGTATTTCAATTTTCTTGCCGGTTTGCGGGTTCTGGCCTTCACGTGCAGCACGCTCGGCAGTGCAGAATGTACCAAAACCAACCAGTGTGATTTTATCGCCATCCTGCAGGCACTCGGTCACAGTTTCAATAAAAGCTGATACTGCTTTCTCTGCACTGGCTTTAGTCAGGTCTGCCTTTTCTGCAATGGATGTTACAAATTCTGCCTTAGTCATTATAAGCCTCCAACCGGATTATCAATAGGGTTTTGTTTCAAAATAGAAAGAAAAGATACCAAAGCCTTCACTTGTCTGTCAATATTTATTTTTCACTATTCAGGTTTTCTGTAAAATCCTGCTTGCTGCGGTTCAGCCAGATCAGCAGGGCTGTGCCAGTAATAAACAGCGGCAGGCTTAATAACTGACCCATGGAAAAAAAGCCCCAGAAGACCCCAAGCTGGCTGTCTGGCTGCCGGAACAGTTCTACAATAAAACGGAACAGGCCATAACCAGCTATAAATGTGGCTGTGGCAGTACCGGTGGATTTGAAGCGTCTGGCTAAAATTCGTACAAGGAAAAAAAGAACCAGCCCTTCCAGAAATGCTTCATAAAGTTGTGATGGATGCCTTGGTAACGGGCCACCAGCAGGAAAAACCATCCCCCAGGGTACGCTGGTGGTACGGCCATACAGCTCGCCATTTATAAAGTTACCGATCCGCCCCAGCCCAAGCCCCAGCGGTGCCGCCAGTGCCACCAGGTCTGACAGTTGCAGAAACTTCATATTGTTGCGACGTGCAAACCAGAATC
The DNA here is from genome assembly GCA_964600635.1 of uncultured Geobacter sp. GTDB lineage: Bacteria > Desulfobacterota > Desulfuromonadia > Geobacterales > Pseudopelobacteraceae > Trichlorobacter. The sequence goes on from CAZRKG010000057.1 coordinate 3,865, forward strand.
CGGCCAGCAGCACACCGATAAAACCACCGTGAAAGGACATCCCGCCCTGCCAGATGGCAAAGATTCGCTGTGGTGCAGCCAGGTAGCTGCCAAGGTCATAGAACAGCACATAACCCAGCCTGCCCCCCAACACCACCCCCAGGGCCATTATGAAGATCAGGTCTGCAACAGATTCATTGCTAAGGCCAAGCTCTTTTCGTTTGACCTCATTACGGATAATAAAATAGCTGCTGATAAAGCCGATGACATACATCAACCCATACCAGCGAAACTGTAGCGGCCCCAGCTTAAGAAATACCGGATCTATAACCGGAAAGTTCATGTTTTTACACCTCTACCCTGTTGCAGCGGATCTGTCTATATAGTTAAAAATACAAACTTAATTTTGCTTTATGCTATAGACGGTGCTGGAGGTACGGATATGAAAGAAATACTGTTGATGTTGCTGATACTGGTACTGTGGATAGTGCTTAACAAGTATATTCTGCCCAGGTTGGGAATACAAACCTGAATGTCTGACAGTTGCAGCCTCCCCGGGCGGGAGCAGAAAAAGGAAGATCAGACAGATAAATAGCATTATAAACAGCACCTGTAGCAAACAGAGCCGGTCAGCATCAGCGACCGGCTTTATTGTTACGATTCAGCACCGGTTCTTCCAGCACAAGCAGGTAGCCATCGGGATCAAAGCACCACATCTCTTTCACGCCGTAGGGTTTTTCCTCCAGATGATACAGTATCTCAAGCTCTTCCTCCAGAATCGCATCCCTGATCCCCTCAATATCTTCCACCTCAAAATGCAGCGTAACCCCCACCCCTTTTGGAAACAGTTCAAAACGATGGGCCAGCAACGGGTGTGCCGCAGCCACGTCTGCTTCTTCAACAAACATCAGGGACAGATCATCGGATTCAACCACCAGATGTTCTGGTGCACCAGGCACTGAAAATGAACGACGCACCGGCAGCTCCAGGATTCCGGCATAAAACGCCTCTGTCACCAGCAGTTGGGTAACGGTAAGCTGAATTGAGTGCTTGGATTGATGGGGCTTGTTCATTTCAGAATCTGACAAACAGTTGGTTGGCATAGCCAGCCAGGATGGAGAACCAGTTGGTGAAGATCAGCAGCCCGACTACAATCAGGAAAAAACCGGTGATGATCTCGAACAGCCGGATATGCTTTTTAAAGCGGTTGAAGATGGTGATGAAGCGGTGCAGGGCAACCGATGACAGTATGAATGGTATTCCCAGGCCGATGGAGTACAGCAAAAGCAGAACTACCCCCTGGGCCACTTTTTCTTCAGTTGCAGCGATCATCAGGATAGAGGCCAGGATCGGGCCGATACATGGTGTCCAGCCAGCCGCAAAGGCCAGCCCCACCAGAAAGCTGCCCAGGTATCCGGCAGGTTTGTTTTTAATGGAAATCCGTTTTTCACCCAGCAGCCACTTTAACGGCACCAGGCCGGTGATATGGATACCAAAGGCGATGATCAGCAGACCACCCGCCTTGCGGAGAATATCCATATGTTGCTGCATAAAGGAGCCAACATAGGTAGCTGAGGCCCCCAGCAGTACAAAAACCACCGTGAAGCCGCCCACAAAGGCCAGTGAATGCAGGATGGTTTTGCGTCGCACCTGTTCACCGGGCTGTTCAGCATCCAGCTCGCTGAAGGAAAGACCCGTTATGTAGGTGATATAGGACGGGATTAACGGCAGCACACAGGGGGAGAGAAAGGAGAGCAGACCTGCAATAAAGGCACCTATGTAACTTATATGGGGTGTTTCCATAAAGCCTGTTTTCCTACTGCATCAGGTTTTCCAGGTAAGCGATAACATCAGGGGCTGCCCAGTCAAGACCTCCGATGACCCGCTTTACCATGATGCCATTTTTATCAATCACAAAGCTTTCCGGCACGCCGGTTATACCATAGGTTCTGGCTGATTGACCGCTGGGGTCAAAAAAGGCCGGTAAAGAGTAGCCAGAACCGGCAAAAAAGTTTTTAACTGCCTGTTGTCCGCCCTCATCAACAGAGACACAGACCATCTGAAACGGTTTGCCTTCCATAAAGCTGTTCAGCTTCATCATTGAAGGGATCTCTTCGCGGCAGGGTGGACACCATGTAGCCCAGAAGTTAAGCAGAACCACTTTGCCCTTCAGGCTGGCCAGTGTCAGCTCGCCACCATCCATGCCAAGTACACTGATTTCAGGGGCAGGACTTTTTTCAGCCACCCTTCCAGACGGGCCAGGCTTGTCTTTGCTACAGCCAACCGTTAAAAACAGGGTACAACAAAGCAGAAGTATCAGCTTTTTCATGAAATCAGCCTCCAAGCAGAAACTTAATTTATTGAGTCATCAGACAGGAAGTTTAACGGAAAAGATACGGCAGATTTGAAAACTCTGCTATCTGTTGCGGGTCACTACATAATTGGCCAGCTCTATCAGGGCCAGTTTACATTCAGAATCAGGGAAACCGGCCAGATGCTGCTCACATTGCCTGATGCTGGTTTTTGCTTTTTCCACTGTATATTCAATCCCCTGATACTTTTCTACCAAGCCGGACACCAGGTTAAAATCCTCCCGGTTTACCTCATCCTTTTCAATGATTTCACTGACAGCAGCATGTTCTTCGGGAGTACAGCTACGCAGGGCATGTATCAGTGGCAGGGTCAGCTTGCCTTCATCAAGATCATGGCCGATGCTCTTGCCAAATTCTTCTTCTGATGCCGTGTAATCAAGTATGTCATCCATCAGTTGGAATGCAATCCCAAGCTCCATGCCAAAATCAGCTAAAGCCTGCTCCTGCTGGCTGGAAACATCACCCAGAATAGCACCGCACTGGCAGGCAGCGGATAGAAGTACCGCTGTTTTGGCCTGAACCACCTCTATGTACTGCTCTTCAGTCAGGCCGACCTCGCCGGTGTAGAGCAGTTGCATTACTTCGCCTTCTGCAATAACAGTGGTGGCTTTGGACATGACCCGCAGAATATCAAGGCTGCCAGCCCCAACCATCAGTGAGAAGGATTTGGAAAACAGAAAATCGCCAATCAGAACAGAGGCTTCGTTACCCCATAAGGTGTTGGCTGAAGCAAGACCACGGCGGAGGGAGGCATTATCAACTACATCATCATGCAACAGGGTAGCGGTATGGATAAACTCAACAACACTGGCCAGGGGAATGGCCTGATTGCCGTTGTAATTACAGAGCCTTGCAGCCAGCAGCAACATGGCAGGCCGGATCCTTTTACCACCGCTTGAAAGCAGGTATTCACCAACTTTACGTATTAAAGGAACATCAGACTCAAGGTCTTTCTTAAACTGCTCTTCAACCCGCCCCAGATCTTCGCCTATCAGTTTTAATGCTGCCTGCATGCCTGTCCTTATCAAAAAGTAAATTTTATCAACATTACCCACCAGTCACTGCTTTGTCAAAGTATTTCTGGGTAAACAGGGGCGTAACCTACCAGAAGTACGTGTAAAGTTGACTGTATAGCCTGCCAATGTTAGTGTCTCTCATGGCTTGTAAACAGCCAGGAACAGGAGAAGACCAATAACATGAAATTTAATGAACTGCCACTGCCAGAACAGTTACTGCATGGCATCAATCAGGCCGGATTCAGTCAATGCACCCCGATCCAGGCCCAGACCCTGCCCCATGCCCTGAATGGCAAAGATGTCGCTGGACAGGCCCAGACAGGAACCGGCAAGACCGCAGCATTTTTAATCACTCTATTTACCCGACTGCTGGCATCAGACAATGAAAATCCCAATCAGACCAACCATCCCAGGGCGTTGATTCTGGCACCCACCAGAGAGCTGGTGGTGCAGATTGAAAGAGATGCCCAACTGTTGGGCAAGCATTGCGGTTTCACCATCCAGTCGATCTATGGCGGTGTTGATTACATGAAGCAGAAAAATGCCCTGAAGGATGGAGTTGATATAATTATCGGCACCCCGGGCAGGCTGATAGATTATCTGAAACAAAAAGTATATTCGCTTAAACAGATTGAGATGCTGGTGATTGATGAAGCAGACAGGATGTTTGATATGGGCTTTATCCCTGATCTGCGTTTTATTCTGCGACGGCTGCCACCCTATGATAAACGCCAGAACCTGATGTTTTCCGCAACACTAAACCAGCGTGTTATGGAGCTTTCCTATGAATTTATGAACCTGCCCAGCAAGGTTTCTGTCACGCCGGAAAAGGTAACTGCCGAGCTGGTGGAACAGACCCTGTATCACCTGGCTGCCGATGAAAAATTTCCGCTGTTACTGGGGCTTTTACGCCAGGGGCAGATGGAACGTACCATAGTCTTCAGCAATACCAAGCGTTATGCAGAAGAGCTGCAACGGCTGCTGGATGCCAACGGCTTTTCCTGCCGTGTGATTTCAGGGGATGTGGAGCAACGCAAACGGATGAATATTCTGGAACAGTTCAAACGGGGGGAACTGGCGGTTCTGATTGCCACAGATGTGGCCTCGCGGGGGCTGCATATCGAAGGGGTATCCCATGTGGTCAACTATGACCTGCCACAGGACCCTGAGGATTATGTTCACCGCATAGGCCGTACCGCCAGGGCCGGTGCTGTCGGCAAGGCGATCTCATTTGCCGATGAGGATGGTGCTTTTTATATTGAGCCGATTGAGGAATATATAAAGCATAAGATACCGGTGGCATGGGCCACGGAAGAGCTGCTTGTAACCGACTTCATCAAGCCTGCCCGTAAAAAAGATACCACCAGGCAGTCCAGAACTGACAAAAACCGTAAAACCAGCTCTGGCCGTCCTGCCAAAACCAGGCCAATCAAGCCTGCTGTCAATACCTCGGCGGATGAAACGCCTGTTAAAAAGAAAAGACGGCACAGACCACGCAAAAAAGCGGATCAGGCCGTCCAGTCAACTGACAGCAAAGCAGAATAATTCCAGTCTCAGATCAAAGATGGATTCAAGGCGGCGAGGAGATCGGCTACGAAAACGTACACTAAGTACGTTGAGAAGCCGATGACGAGCCAACACAGAAGAAGCTTTGATATGGAATTGGAATAAGCTGTCTACCCCACCTTATCCATTATAAACTTACGTACCAGCTCTGCATCGGCTGCCATCTGCACACAACGGGTTGACAGACCTGCCAGGGCTGCAATGGCTGGCGGTACAGGGGATGGTTCACCTGTGGCCTCCTGCACTGCCTCACCAAACTTGGCCGGGTGTGCAGTTGCAAGGCAGACAACAGCGGTTTTATCGTCATACAGTTCCTGTGCTGCCCGTACCCCCACCGCCGTATGGGGATCAAGCAGATAGCCGGTCTCATTTTTAAAGCTGGCAATGGTCTCCAGGGTTTTGTTGCGATCTACAGACACAGAACCAAATACCTGCTGCACCCTGCTGATTTCATCCTCTGTAAAGTCAATCCTGCCCTGTTTGGAAAGCTGTGCAAAGGCTGCCTTAACCCTGTCATAGTTCTGATCAAACAGATAATAGAGGTAACGCTCCAGGTTGGAAGCCACCTGAATATCCATAGATGGTGACAGTGTCTGCACCACTTCGCCAACGGAATAATCACCCTGATTAACCAGACGGGTCAGGATGTTGTTCTCATTGGTAGCCAGCAACAGCTTTTCCACCGGCAGCCCCATCTGCTGTGCCAGAAAACCAGCAAAAATATCACCAAAGTTACCGGTTGGCACAGAATAAACCAGCTTCTGGCCTGGTTTTGCCACCTTCAGCCAGGCATAGAAATAATACACAACCTGGGCCAGAACCCTGGCCCAGTTAATGGAGTTTACCGCACCCAATGCGTAACGCTGCTTGAATTCCAGATCACCCATCAACTGCTTAACAATACCCTGACAATCATCAAAAGTACCGCTTACAGCGATGTTATGGACATTATCATCCAGCACAGAGGTCATCTGCATCGCCTGCACCGGCGAAGTCTTGCCGTCAGGATGCAGGATAAAGATATTGATGCCCTGCTTGCCCCGTACACCGTGGATGGCAGCACTGCCGGTATCTCCCGATGTGGCACCAATAATATTAAGAGATTGATTCCGCTCCTTCAGAATATATTCAAACAGATTACCAAGAAACTGAAGTGCAACATCCTTAAAAGCCAGGGTAACACCGTGAAAAAGCTCCAGAATATGCAGATTGCCGGCCTTAATCAGCGGGGTCACTTCATGGTGGCTGAAACTGCTGTAGGATCGCTCAATCAGGCTTCTTAAATCATCGGAAGGAATATCATCCACAAAGCGGGATATGATCTTAAAGGCCAGTTGCGGATAAGGCAGACCACGCCAGGATTCAAGCTCCTCATCCCCAATGGTAGGGATGGATTCCGGCAGCAGCAGGCCACCATCGTCGGCCAGCCCCATCATTACAGCGTCTTTAAAGGAAACCGGGGAAATACCACCACGGGTACTGATATAACGCATAACGCATCAAATCCTTTCAATAAGTGCAGATTCCAAATTTCTATTGTCTATTGTTTGGTTGCAAAAAAACGAATTTGGAAATTTACCAAACCGAGTGGAAAAAGGCTAGTGGTTTACAGGGCGTAACTCACCAGGTGCCAGAGTAAAGAAGACCCGCAGCAGGCAGTATTTGTAAAACTCGGAAAAAAGCAGTTTAAGGGAAGCACGATGATTCCACCAGATTTCCTGCAAGTTGCTGCTATCCACAGGGTAGGGATAAATCGACACCTGTTCAGGCAGGGCGTTACGAAACAAAATTGCAGAACGTTTGAGATGGTAGCGTGATGTAATCAGCATGATGGAGTTTACGTTGTGGGCCATCAGCAGGTCACGGCCATAGATGGCATTTTCCAGGGTATTGCGGGATTGCTGCTCCAGTACCAGGTTTTCTTCAGGCGGATCATCGGGACCAGGGATATACAGCTCTGGTTTTCGTACCGAAGGATTGACACCGATCAGAAAAAGCTGCTGGCCCTTTTTCTCCCTGAACAGCCGCAATCCTTCCTCAACCCGACCTTTACCACCGGTCAGGACAACAATTGCATCCACCTGCACCTGTCTTGGTGTGGCGGAAAAGGTTTTATAGGTGAAGTCCACAAACAGGGCTACCACAATCAGAAAGCCGATGGTAAGCAGTGAGACAATTGCCTTGATAAGTTTCATGGTCTGATTTAATCCTTGCCTATGGTCTTTGTTTCTGTTAAAAGATTTTGTTCAGTCTGCCAGGGAGGAAATAAAATAATGTCCAGAAGATGTGAAGTATGCGGAAAAGGTCCAAGCACCGGCAATAACGTGAGCCATGCCAATAACAAAACCCGTACAACCTGGTATCCTAACCTTCAGAAGGTAAGGGCCAAGGCAGCCAATGGCAGCGTTTCGACAGTTAAGGTTTGCACCCGCTGCATCCGTTCCGGTGCCATCACAAAAGCCCAGTAAACAGTTACTGGCACCAACTAACCTTGAAAAGCCGTGTGCAATCAGAGTTGCCACGGCTTTTCAGTTTTTACAGGCTGCAACCGCCTCAATCTCCACCTTTGCACCACGGGGTAATGCTGCCACAGCCACAGTTGATCTGGCCGGCTTGCAGTCATTAAAATACTGCCCATAAATCTGATTGACCCTGGCAAAGTCATCCATATCAACCAGAAAAATGGTGGTTTTTATCACCTGATCAAGCCCCAGCCCTGCTGACTCCAGCAAACCTTTCAGGTTTTCCATCACCAGCTCTGTTTCCTGCTCTGCGGTACCGGACTTAAACTCGCCAGTCAGCGGGTCCAGTGCAATCTGACCAGAACAGAACAGAAAGCCGCCGGTCTCAACCGCCTGGGAATACGGCCCGATTGCCGCTGGAGCCTTGTCAGTGCAAATTATCTTCATACATAACCCCTATTTTTTGATTCGCTCTACCTTGATAATACCTTTGATACGCAGCAGACTGTTAATAACCTTGTTCAGATGTCCAAGGTCTGTAACATTGATTTCAAAGATGTTCTCGCCCCGTTTATCAATGGTACTCCTGATCTGGGCACTGACAATATTGGCCTCTGCATTGGTTATGGCCTGGGTAATGTTGGCAAGCATACCTTTTTCATCCATGCAGATTACACTCAGCTTAACAGGCAGTGCTGCACTCTTGCCCTTGGCCCAGGCCACGTCA
>CAZRKG010000058.1:0-11777 GCA_964600635.1 uncultured Geobacter sp.
ATTGGGGTTAAAATTGTATGGGCCTTTTTACCGGTGGCGGTTTCTATGGCTTTTACAAAACGGGTAAGCTCAACAGGCTGGCTGTTGCCTATGTTAAAGATTTTATGGCATATATCACCCTGGGGTGGCTGGTTCTGAATATGGATGATGCCTGCAACTATGTCATCTATGTAGGTGAAGTCACGTTGCATTTTACCGTGGTTGAAAAGCTTGATCGGCTGGTTGTTAAGGACGGCTTCTGTGAAGAGCCAAGGGGCCATGTCTGGCCGTCCGGCAGGGCCGTAGACTGTGAAGAAGCGTAGTCCGGTGGTGGGTATCTGGTAGAGGTGTGCATAGCTGTGGGCCATTAGTTCATTGGCTTTTTTGGTGGCAGCATAGAGTGAGATAGGCTGATCAGTTGGATCAGCTTCACTAAAGGGGATTTTACTGTTCATGCCATAGACAGAGCTGGATGAAGCATACACCAGATGTTGTACCTTATTGTGGCGACAGCCCTCCAGTATGGTCAGCATTCCGGTCAGGTTGCTGTCAGCATAATCAAAAGGGGCTTTAAGTGAATGACGCACCCCGGCCTGTGCAGCCAGGTGAATTACCCGTTGGAACTGCTCTTGTTTAAAAAGCGCTGCCATCGCATCCCGATTGGCAATATCTTGCTTTATAAAGCGGAAGTTACTGTATGGGGTAAGCTGCTCCAGACGGTACTGCTTAAGGGCAGGGGTGTAGTAGCTGTTAAGGTTATCCAGCCCAACCACCGTAAGGCCCTGCTCCAATAGAGCCTTGGTTACGTACATGCCTATAAAACCGGCAGCACCGGTTACAAGGTATTTCATAGCTGGCCTTTCAGGGGGTAGATGCGAATTGATACGAATCAGAAAACTTTTGAGCCACGAATTAACACGAATCGGCATGAATTTCTGGAACTTTATGGTGCAAAGTGAATAGTGAATAGATTATAGCCAATTTACCAACTGATCAGACTTGTTCATATTTCCACCGCCGTGTCCAGAATACTCTACCTGAAAGAATTTAAGGTTGACAGTGAAGAAGCTCACTTACTGATGAATACTCTTGCAGGTGATAGTAGCTCATCCGCACAAACTTTTAACTCGTGATTTGGAAATTTGATGGAAATTCTTATTGACAATTTATAGCTTATTTAGCTATACATAAGCCCTCTATCGTCCAGTGTCGCTTGTCGACTCGATAGGGTTCGCCCCGCTGGACATCAATTACTTCAGAGCCTTGGCCGCAGAGGTCAAGGCTCTTTTTCTTTCAAACTCTTCAACTAGTAATTTTAATGGGCTATGTTCCGGGAACACTTTAATTCCGGAAAACGGGTCACTCACTGCCAATGTACGAGACCATATCGATGGGGCAATCCTATCAAAATATTGATATGCTAAATCACCATCCCTGAACGCCCGGTAGATGCTGTAACTGCACAAGTCCGCCAATTGCACACCGTTTGAAAATTCACTTCTCACAAACATAGGCATTTCGCAAATATGAGCTAGTTTCATGTCGTTCCGAGTTCCCTTGTCTTGCAAGAAGGCATGTTTCATAGCCAGAGAACGATTTACTTCTCTACCGATATCATCATTTATCATAAGAGCTTGATGCTTGTTAAACTTTAAGCGCATCATTTTTTCAACCTGTTCTAGAAGTAACTCCCAGGACTTACGGTGAATTTTCTCTTGATCCATGTAATCGTGTAGATGACGCTTGTCGATGATAACTGATTGGATGTGCATCTTATGATGCTCAAGTTGACGAAAATACAGGTCCATTAATGTGGTTAATTCGTCATCCCTTAGGTTGGCGAGGAATGGCCTTCTTGCTCTTTCTTTAGGAATTCTCACCCAATTCGATTTAATCTCACTGTCTGCAAGGTCGAGTCGTAGCCCAGTATCCCGATTAATACGTGCCATCAAAGACTGCTTGTATCGGTTCAAAGTCTTTTCGAATCCGTGCCATTGATGCTCGAATAAACTTATCCCTGTAAGGACATAAAGCCAATCTCCCAGCTTAGTTGTGCCATCCTTTTGTGGGATTTCTAACCGTGGATCACGGTTACCTGTTTCGTCCACATACACCAGAAACATGCTTACCTCTCATTTATAAATCATAGGATCAAGGATATGGGGGCAGGCTCCCAGGTCGTCAAATTCTGATTAACCCTCAATCAGCAAAGTATTTAACCGTTGGCTGATCTCTTCAGGGCTGGGCAGCAGGCTTCTATATTCTTTGGGCAGGGTTTCAGTAAGTATTGTTCTCCAAGGTCTAAAAAGTCAAAGTTATATTCGTCTTTAACCGCCAGAACTGCCTGGTGCCGGTATTTTTCCACAAGGGTTTTGTCAAAATTGGTTTGGTTAAGCAGATATTTCTCGTAGGCCTGGCTTTCTATTTGGTGCTCCAGCACCCTGCATGTCCAGCCGAATTTAATCACCATTTTCAGGTAAAATTCTCTTTCCAGGTTGTCCTTACATTTTTGGAAGATAGTTACATTATGCGACCAGCCTATTTCTCCAGACAGTGTCTGGAGTTTTGGATCATCGTGATATTCAAGGTAAAACTGGCGCATATTCCATAGGTTTTGCACACTAAAACCTTTAGCACCTGCAAATTCGTTTTGCAGCTCACTCGCCAGGTTTTTTACTACTGCCTTACCCCAACCAAACTCTTTCTGTTTTTCTACAATGCTTTTACCTATTTCCCGGTAGAGGCTTATCAGTTCTTTGTTTACAGCCTTTAGCGCAGCATATTGTGATGCTAAAATTTTGCTTTTTATATCTGCAACAAAAGCGTAGAAGTCATTTTGATTACTGGTTGGTTGTGTCTTCATGACCAAGCTCCTGAATCAGGCTATGTTTTATATTGTGGAACTGTATTGGGATGTCTTTACGAACGAGTAAAGCAATCTCACCAAAACAAACCACATCTCATCTTACCCACCCCCTGTACCACTCCACAAACCTTGCCATACCTTCCTCTATCTCCACCTGTGGCCTGTAACCAGTGGCTTGCTCCAGCAAGGCCATATCAGCAAAGGTGCATTCTACATCACCAAACTGCATTGGGGTTAAAATTGTATGGGCTTTTTTACCAGTGGCGGATTTTATGGGTAATAATCGTCATCACAAGGCCGCAAGGCCGTGGTGATATTGAAAAATTGGGACTGAAATTGCTTCGGGCTGAAGCCATCTCAATGACGTGGATTAGTAGGGGTACCCCTTGTGGGTAGCAGTAATAAGGGCAGGCACAATACCTGCCCCTTGCACCACAATTAACATTTGTGCGAATTCGTGTTCATTCGCCTGACTGTGCGGGAATGCAGCCTGGCCAAAGGCCGGATTAAGGGGCAAGGGGTTTTAAAACCCTAAATCTCGGTGGCCACTGTATTAGCTGATAAGCCTACGGTAAATGGCTTCAACACGATCTATCATCACTTCAGAATTAAATTCCTCTTCAAAGGTTTTGCGTGCTGTATCCCCTAAAGAACGTAATAAGGAGCGGTCAGTGGCGAGATGTTTTATGGCACAGGCAAACTCTTCGACATTCTCACTTTGAACCAGCATGCCATTTACGTTATGCCGAACCAGCTCCGGTACTCCACCCACAGCAGTGGCTACCACCGGCAAACCGGCTGCAAACGCCTCCGCTAGCGATAAACCAAAAGCCTCTCTGCGAGAGGCGGAAACATATATGTCAAAGGCAGAGAGCAGACGTTGAATATCCGATCGATAGCCAAGAAAGCGTATGCGATCATTGTCAACGACTTGCCGACGCACCTCTTTTCCAAAAGGAGTGGTATCATCACCTGCAAGGTACAGCAGAACATCAGGAGTTTGCTGAAGTACCCGCACCAGCAGGTCCTGACCTTTATCCCTGATAAATCGACCGGCATTGAACAATGCAAACGCATCTGAGGGGATACCCAGTTCCTTGCGTAACAGTTCACGATCCCCTGGCATGACATCCTGAACACCATTATGAATAACAGAAATTTTTTCAGACGGATAACCCGCCTTCAGCAGGGTCTCACGCACCGCATCAGCAACAGCAATAATATGTCGGCATTTTCCCATATGCTTTCTTGCTGTTGTTGCATGGGCAGTACAAACCGGAATGGCATTGCCACTTGAGGCCCCGACATAGCGGGCCGCCCTCAACAAATGGCCATGAACAATATCGGCCTGCCAACTCCGCACCAATTTTTTCAGGCTATGGTACGAGAAGAAATCATACATGCCTGCCATACGCAGATGATGTACCTCAATACCATGTGCCTGACATTGTTCTGCCAGCCAGGAATCGCGGGGGCCAGCGTAAAGCACCTCATGACCACGCTTCTGTAACCCTTTCATAAGTAAAAGAGTATGCTGTTCGGCACCACCAAAACCGTGGCTGTGCAGGACCTGGATGATTCTCATGGCATGCAACCCCTTCCCGATCCGGCTTCCTCTATTACATGCTGCGGATTATAGCGGGAACTGTTTTTCCGTTTGTTTTTAAACTGCAACTTCCACAGAAAACCGATCAGGTTGTCTCCGTATGAAATTGCTTTGCGAGGAATTTCAAAAGGATTATCGGCGGTGTTTGCTGCACCTCGGATACAGGTGAGTGCAGAACTATAACCTGCCTGGATCACCAGATCACGCGAACGAAGGTCATAATCACCATACGGATAGCAGAAATCGACGACAGGCTCTCCCAAAACATCTTCAAGCTCGGACTTGCTATCCAGTATCTCGGCACGCTGTTCTTGTTCGGTTAGCTTTGATAACCGGCAATGGGTCTGCGTATGGGAGCCAAAGGTTATCCCCTCCTTCTGCAAATCCCTTATCGTGGTTGCTTCCATCAGAGGTGCTTGCTTCCCTTCATCAAGCCATCCTGCCTGCTTTCCAAGCAACCGGCTTACCAGGTAGACAGTTGCGGGATAACCATACTTCTGCAATACAGGCCACGCATCTTCATAAAAATTCTTGTAGCCATCGTCAAAGGTAAGAACAACCGGACGGGAAGGAAGTGCTGCTCCGTTAAAAATTCCATTACAGGCATCAGAGAGGCTGATTACATGGTACCCTCCCCATTTCAGGCAGGCCATCTGAGCCTCAAATCGTCTGATGTCACAGTAAACCGCCCGATGTGTCTTAGGTGCCGCAAAATGTCCGACCTGATGATACATGAGTACTGAAACGTGTGGCCTGGCTGCTACTGGATGAAGCATAACCAACTCCTCCGCCCAAATTTTATCTGTTAACATTCTTCATACAACTTCAGGTATCGCTCAACCATTGTATCTACGGAAAAATTACGCCGGATAATCTCCTGCCCCGCCTGACCGAACTGTTGGCGTAGCGATGTATTGCCGAGCAGTTCGGTCACTGCATGGTAGAGCTGTTCGCCATTGCCTGGCTCCACAAGTCGGCCATTGATACCATCATGCACGATCTCCGGTATGCCGCCAGCCCGTGCTCCAACAATCGGTATACCGGCCGCCGCCGCTTGCAGCAGGGACACCCCTAATCCCTCCATTAAAGCCGGATGCACCACCAGGTCAAGGCAGGGCAGGATCTTTGGCATATCCTTACGGAAACCGGCAAAACAGACCACTCCGGCAAGTCCATGTTCAGCGACATACGCCTCCAGTTCTGCCCGTAACGGCCCCTGCCCGAAGAACACAACCCGAAGCTCCGGGAAGTCGGCCAGCAACCGTGGCAGTATTTCCAGCAGATAACGGTGGCCTTTACGTGGAATCAACTGGGCAATCACGCCGATTACCGGTGCTGAAACCGGTATCCCGAACTGTTCAGTAAACCAGTCTCTGTTTCTGACCTGCTGATACTGTTCAGATTTGACTACGCTATGGATACAGACGACCTGCTCTGGTGCAAGCCCTTCCGAAAGGAGTACCTGGCGAATCCCTTCGGAAATGGTGACAACCCGATCATAGCTTCCATATTTCAGACGGGCAAAAGGCGGCCACTCGCGATTGTCAACCCGCCTGGTGACAACGGTGGGCACCCCTGAAATACGACCGCAGAGTCCGCTCCACAGGTCTGCCCCACGGCGGCTGTGTACATGCAGGATGTCCGGGCGATGTCTGCGGATCAGATTTAACAGACGCAAGGGGAACAGCAGATCCAGTTCTCCATGCATCGGCATGGCATGTATGGTGGCAAAATGAGTCGCTGTACGGGAAATTTCACTATTTGCCGTACAGACCAGGTGATTTTCAATCCCGTGCTGGGCAAGCCCTTCCAGCAGATAGCAGACCTGCAAGGCACCGCCGTAAAGATGGCGACCTGTTTCTATATGCAGAACCTTCATTGTTTCCGCCCCATCACACCCAGCCTCTGTGCAGTCTGAACCACTTCTTCGACGGTAATTGCCTGCATACATTCAAAACGCCCCTCACAGGTCGGTCTGCGGCGACAGGGGGAGCAGGGCAGTTTATGATAAAGAACAACAGTTGCAGGGCTGCGGGTCTCTGTGTAGGGACAGGTTGAGCCGAACAAGGCTATTGTTGGCACACAACAGGCGGTTCCCAAATGGGTCAGCCCGGTGTCTACGCCAACCAGAAGTGATGATCTGGCGATAATTGCCGCCGATGTGGCCAGGCTGGTTTTACCTGCCAGATTAACTCCTCCTCCGCTGTTTGCAAGCAAATCGGCCGGTTGGCGGTCGGAGGGGCCACCCAGCCAGACCACCGGCAAACCCAGTTTATCAGTAACCTCGCGGGCCAATGCGATCCAGGACTGGTCAATCCAGTGTTTCTGAGGACGTGTTGTAAACGGGGCAAATACCGCATAATCCCCGATGATCCCTGAGGTGGCAAGCGTATCTGAAGCGGTGGTATAGCTTTCAGATGCAAGAGAAACAGACTGTCGCAACTGATCGGTATCAACGCCGACACTCTGTAATAGCTGGAAATACTCAGCCCCCATCTGGTGAGTGCCGTCATCATCCGGCACCAGGCGTGTCATCAGGAAACGGCCTGGTTCGCGTGATTCAAAGCCGATACGTTCTCTGGCACCGGATAGCCATGCGAGCAGCCTTGTCCTCAAAAGTCCCTGTGCATCAAGGGCACAAGTAATCTTATGGGATCGTAGTGACTTTATAAATGCGATCACTTCTCTAGCCAGTGTTACGAATCGACGGGTACGTAGTAACTCTTTCCAATGCAGTTTTGGCCAGACTACTATCGCATCAAGTGCAGGGTTGGCTTCCAGCAGCGGAACAACCTGCGGTTCTGCGAGCCATACGATACGTGCCTGCGGAAAAGCTCTTCTCAAGCCTTCCGCCAAAGGTGATGCCATCACCACATCACCCATGGCACTGGTGCGGATTATCAATATATTAGGTGAAGTCATTTGTTGGGGTATTCCTCGCTGGAAAATTAGTGATGCTGCATTATGGCAGTCATAAACCCTCCAATAACCGAGCTGACTAATTAATTGGCCGGGAGATGGATTCTACGCAGGAAGCACTACGGTGCCTGCGATGTTCCACTACCTCCACCCCCAGGGACAGAAACGGACTTTCTACATTCTTCTTGTCTCGTTCACCGCGGTATTTGATCATGTCCATACCATAGGCCACTATCCTGCATGACTCAGGGAGGATCATTCGTGCGGTCAGAAGAGCTGTACTGCAAACACCGATTATCAGATCATAGTGGTTGGACGCCAGATATGTTTCCAGAGGGTTTACAATTACCAGCTCTTTATAATCCTGATGTCCAAACTCCCTATTGGAATCGCGTGGATGTGACTTGTACTCAATCTCGGATATTCCGCAGTCATCAATAAATGCACGTATTCCCAATGCCACCGACAACATATCTTCCTCGGTAAAGCGGTTAAAAGCAATCAGAGGCTGCCCCAGAACAAGAGCACGCCTTTTTGTGCTTCTCTCATCCGCTGCCCTGTCACAGGCAGGAGCCTCTTTCAGCAAAGATATTTCAACCGTCTTTGCCCGATCATATTCGTGAGGGAAACCCTGCAAAACATAAATTCTGTCTACAACTTCTGCGTCGGAACCGGTTCTGTCCCCTTTGAAGGTATAATAATCCAGGGCAGGGCAGATAAGACGGCGAGCTTTTTTGCAGTATTGGAAAATCTCCTTCAAACGTCCCAACGGGTGACGCTGAACGTTCAGCAGTCCGTCTGGAATTAGGCGTACACTGAATTCAGCAGTCGGATATGAGGTACGGAGAAAATTTATGAAATAATTGACCGCCTCAGTGTCAATCACCGGAGTATGCAGCCGTATTTCCGACGCTCCCGCACAGGTGCTTCCCACAACGGCCAGGTTTTTCCGAGTGCGGCGAATCCTTCCGAAAAGACCTTTTTGGGGATAAAAACGCGGCCATGGGAGAAAATCAGCAGCATCCCATTTCGATAGATCAACCAGTTCCTTAAACTCCGGTTTCAGGAAAAAAAGGAGATTACGTGCGTTCTGCCCGAAATGCACTGTAATACTTTCAGCGGCCAGGTAATGCAGTGGAGAATAGACCAGGAATATGTTTGCGGCCAATGGCCCGCTTTGTTTAGTTGCCTGTTTACTGCCTGTCACGGTAGTACCCCATCTTTTTACTTGCCATGATCTGCACCAGCCCTGCCTTCCAGCAGTTTCCATGTAACGGGAGTCCCTTTTTTTGCACTTATTGCAATTTGTTTACCCATCAACAGATCTACAAACTTAGGTGCTAATCCCAGGCCTGGCCTGATGGCTCTGAGATTATCCTCCGTAAAAGTTTCACCCGCTTCCATATCCCGCACTACATACAATGACCGCCTGAATGCCAGCGATTTCAATTCCTTCTCCGTCGGGCCATAACTGACTTTTCCGAGGGCTTGCCAAGCCCGTTCGGTTTCAACAACGAGTTGCTTCATCTCCTCCGGTTCAAGAGAGAAAGATGAATCCACCCCCCCGTCGGCACGACTCAAAGTAAAGTGCTTCTCAATCACCGTGGCCCCCAATGCAACCGATGCCACAGATACGCCAACTCCCATGGTATGGTCAGATAGGCCGACCTCACATCCGAAAAGCTCCCGCAGATGGGGAATAGTTAAAATATTGGTGTTCTCAGGTGTAGCCGGGTAGGTGCTGGTACATTTAAGCAGAATAATATTGGCACAGCCAGCCTGACGTGCCGCTTGCACGGTTTCGTCCAGTTCTGCGATGGTTGCCATGCCGGTGGAGATGATCATCGGTTTGCCGGTTGCCGCAACTTTACGGATCAGCGGCAGATCGGTGTTTTCGAATGAAGCTATTTTGTAGCAGGGGACATCCAGCGACTCAAGAAAGTCTACCGAGGTATCATCGAAAGGAGTACTGAAACAGATCATTCCCAGGTGACGGCAGAGATCAAATATCGGTTTATGCCACTCCCAGGGGGTGTGGGCTTCCTGATAGAGATCATACAGGGAACGTCCCTTCCAGAGACTTTTGGGATCTTCGATAAAAAACTCTCGTTCGCTGATGTCAAGCGTCATGGTATCCGCAGTATAGGTCTGCAACTTGAGGGCATGGGCACCACTGGCGGCCGCAGCCCTGACGATCTCCAACGCCCGTTCCAGGGACTGGTTGTGGTTGCCGGACATCTCGGCAATGATGAAAGGTGGATGGGAAAAACCAATCTTTCTATTATTCAAAAACATGTGGGATTTCATCAGGCATTTTTTCCAAAATAGCGTAGTTTGAAAAGCTCTTTCTCGTCTGACCAATTATCCTTAAATTTAGCAAGGCAGACAATATCTTCATAAATATCGTTCTTACTATAATGTTTAGTAAAATGGCCTTCTTTCTTAAAGCCAAATTTTTCATGTAACTTAATTACGTTAGTATTAAATAAAAAAACCTCACAGCATAGCTTTCTGATCCCAAGCACTTCAAACGCATAAGAAAGAGCAAAAAACTCCATCATTGCTCCTGTTCCTTTTGGGACATCTGTTTCACCAAGATAAAATGCCCAAGTACACCGTTGATGCTTCATTGAGATGCAAGTAAAAGCTACAAATCCTACTGGTCTTTTATTATATTCAAATATCAGATAGCGTGAGTTTTCATCTACAAGAGCTTTATCAAACCACTGATCATGTTCTCCTATTGATATTATATGATCTGTGTACATATTTTTACGGACATGTTCAGAGTTACGCCAATACAATATTATATCTTTGTCACTTGTATCTATATTACGTAAGTTAAATTCTGATATATTTTTCATAAAAGCTCCAATAAATACTTAAAATAGTATCTGATTCAGAATTTATAATTTTCAGTGATTGCATAGACATTTCAATACATTTGTTGTTATTATTTACTACCAACTGCAATGCTTGATATATAATTTCTACAGATACATTCTCTGCTTCTCCAAGACTAATAATTACTCCTAAGCTTGCCAGATATTGAACCGATTGCCTCTGGTTTTCCGCCAATATAAACACTAAAGAAGGTAAGCCCAAAAAACATCTTTCCCACGTAGTTGCTCCTCCGGCTCCGATAGCTAAGTCGGCTTTCACCATCAGTTCAGCCATATTACTAACCTGACAGTGATAGTGAAATCCACCATAAGCTGTACAAAAGCTCTTAATCCGCTCTTTATGGGGATTACCGGCACCCACCACTACATCAATTTCAAATTGCTGATCTTCACATCTCGCCAGAGCCTGCAAAGCTTTTTCTGTTGTGTTTGTTGGATCAACACCACCGCAGAAAACTAACACCCGCCTTACCTGTCCATCACGTTGGCGTAGATTATTGCGGGCAGTCAGAAATTCCGGCCGCAACAGAGCGTACCCGGGACCAAGCAACTTTTTGCAGTTAGCGGACACCAGCCTATCATAGCGTGTATCCATATCCTGAAACAGGTTCTGATCCAATAGGATATTGCAATCATGAGGGCGGTCAGCCAAGTCATCAATCACCATGATCTTGCCAATGTAGGGACGCAGTTTCTCTTCCCATTGGTGGCAAATGGCGTAGTGATCGACAATCAGCCATTGTGGTCGAATATCTTGCACGGCAGTAATAGTTTCGGCGGCATCCTGCTGCCATGAAACACCTAGCCAGGCAGCATGGGCAACATCTCCTGTTGTCGCCACATATTCAGCTTTTGGCTGTTGTAGCCGTATGACCGGATACCCCTTTTCTTCAATCAGGCCGATCAGGTTGCCGGGATGTTCACGGCATACAAATGTTGTATCCGCCCCTCGCTGCCGCAGTTCATCCGCCAGGGTAAGGCAACGCATAACATGGCCACTGCCGATCTGTAGTGAAGCATCTGTACGGAAGGTGATGTTCATGTTAATCCTCAACCTTCGCATAATATCCGCCTGTTTTCGGTGCCCCCTTAAACTCGATCTTGCCATCATCCCTTAGTTGTTTGATGCATCTCTCTATTGTTCTTTGGGTTACCTGTGGAAAACCTTGTGCTATAAATTTAGCCTTTACTGGCTGATTTTGCTTTATGAACTGATGCACTTCATTTACTCCGACATTTACTCCGACATTTACTCCGACATTTACTCCGACATTTACTCCCTCATTTACTCCCTCATTTACTCCCTCACCTGACCCATAACTTAGCGTAACCAGATACCCATTGCCCATCTCTTCAAAATCGAACTTCATTCCAGGGTAGGTGGCGATTTCATTTCGGATGCGGATGTAACCACTACCGTATTTTTCAATATCACCGGTCAGGTAGAAGGCTTCGGCAATCAGTTTGTTGCGGGTTTGTGCCTGGTAGCTGTCGGTGGTCAGCT
>CAZRKG010000059.1:0-11754 GCA_964600635.1 uncultured Geobacter sp.
TATTGCACCAGGTTATGACCATATTACCTGTGCCATTGGTGGTGCCATTGCAGGGGCGGCTGGTGCAGATTTCCTTTGCTATGTTACCCCATCTGAGCATCTGGCATTGCCGGAGATAGAAGATGTCCGTCAAGGGGTAATCGCCTCCCGCATTGCGGCCCATGCTGCTGATATAGCCAAAGGGCTGCCAGGAGCCATTGATAAGGACAATGCAATGGCCCGTGCCCGTAAAAAGCTGGATTGGGAAGGACAGTTTGCAATGGCACTGGACCCGGAGCGGGCCAGGGAATACCGTGCAAAATCACCGGTTTCTGATCATGGAGCCTGTACCATGTGTGGCGAGTTCTGTGCTTACAAGGTTATGGATGAGGCCATGAAAAGGTAATTCCACTTCCATATCAAAGCGTCTTCTTCGTTGGCTCGTCATCGGCTTCTCAACGTACTACCTGTACGCCTTCGTCGCCGATCTCCTCTCCACCTGGAATCCATCTTTGATCTGGAATTGGAATCAGGTAATGCGTATTTGAAGGTTTAGGAGCATCAGCTATGGGTGATACAACAAGGTTTGGCATCTCAATTGACAGTGATCTGTTGAACAGCTTTGATCGGATGATTGCTGAAAAGGGCTACCAGAACCGTTCTGAGGCGATCCGTGATCTGATCCGTGCTGCCATTGTGGAAGAAAAATCAGCCAATGATGATGAAGAGATGGTGGGAACCATCACCATGGTCTATAACCACCATGTTCGTGACCTGACCGACCGCTTGACGGAACATCAACATCACCACCACCATCAGATTGTATCCACACTGCATATACATCTGGATCATCATAACTGTCTGGAAGTGCTGGTCTTGCGGGGCAACAGTGCTGATATACACCGGATAGCCGATGAACTGCTGGGGGTTAAGGGGGTTATGCATGGCAAGCTGTTTATGACCTCTGCCATGACTGAGAATCATCATTGATCTTGAAAAGACTTGATCATAAAAGTTGAATAAGTAGCAATTAAAGAGGGTGTTAAGGTTGACACCCTCTGTTTTTTGTCTTACTTGTTAACCTTAAAACAGAAACAGAGGTTAACCATGCCGCTGGATATACTTGCAGAACGTCTGGAAAAAAAATGCAAGACTGGCTTGTACCGTAGCCTGCGTACTACAGACAGCACAAAAGCCCAGGTTCTGGTTGATAATACACAGGCTTTGCTGCTCTGCTCAAACAACTACCTTGGGTTGGCAGAAGCACCGGAGCTTTCCGTTGCCGCTGCCGAGGCTGCCTTGCTGTACGGTGCATCCAGTGCTGCATCACGGCTGGTTTCAGGCTCCCTGCCTTTACATGCCGAGCTGGAGCAGGCTTTGGCAGACTGGAAAGGCACCGAAGCTGCCCTGTTGTTTAACAGTGGTTATGCAGCTAATACCGGTATTATTCCGGCCATTGCAGACAGGGGAGATCTGATCTTCTCTGACCGCCTGAACCATGCCAGTATTGTTGATGGTGCCATGCTTTCAGGTGCCAGGCTGATCCGTTACCGCCATAATGATCTTAAGGCACTGTCACAACTTCTGGAGCAACACCAGACCAGGGGGATACGGCTGATTGTCAGCGATGGTGTTTTCAGCATGGATGGTGATCTGGCCCAACTGAAGCAGTTGGCAGAGCTGGCAACTGCTCATAATGCCCTGCTGATGGTGGATGATGCCCACGGTGGTGGCCTGCTTGGTGAGCAGGGCCGAGGTACGGCTGATCTGCTTGGTGTATCAGATCAGATTCCACTGTTAATGGGAACCTTTGGCAAGGCACTGGGCAGCTTTGGGGCTTACCTGGCCTGTTCGCAATTCATGCGAGATTACCTGATTAACCATGCCCGTTCCCTGATTTTCTCCACATCACTGCCGCCAGCAGTGCTGGCTGCGTCGATGGCCTCAATCCAACTGGTCAGGTCAGAACAGGGGGACAGGCTACGTAAGAAACTGGCTGTCAACAGCAGTCTGTTAAGGGGGCTACTACAGCAGGCGGGCTTTCAGGTGCCGGATGGAATTACACCGATCATACCGCTGATGGTGGGTGATGCAGACAAAACCTGTGCTTTTTCCGGTCAGCTATTGCAGGAAGGGCTGTTTGTGCAGGGGATCAGGCCGCCAACTGTGCCACAGGGAACAAGCCGGTTACGCTGTACGGTAATGGCCAGCCATACCAAAGAACAGATTGAGTTTGCTGCTGCCACAATGATCAAGATTGGGCAGCGAATGGGGGTGATCTAATGCCATTTGCGGGTGAAATCTGGTACAAACAGGCGGGGAACGGCCCTCCTGTACTGTTTGTGCATGGCTGGTGTATGTCATCTGCTGTCTGGCAACTACAGATGGAGGGGCTTTCCAGCAGATACCGTACGATCAGTATTGATCTGCGTGGTCATGGTAAATCTCCCTTGCAGCCAGTAACCGGTTTTTCCGACTATGCTGCTGATATTGCAGCGGTGGTTAACGAGTTTGATCTGCAAAATCTGGTGCTGGTGGGTTGGTCAATGGGTGGGCAGGCGGTGCTTAAAAGCTGGCCCCTGTTAAGGCAAAGGGTGGCAGGTCTGGTGCTTGTTGGGACAACACCCCGTTTTTCCGCTTCTCAAGATTTCCCCCATGCACTACCACTAAAGGATGCCCAGGGGATGGGGCTGAAGTTACGTCGTAATCTTGCAGGCACCTTGCAGGGCTTTCAACAGAGCATGTTTGCAGCCGGTGAGCTTGAAACAGCTCAACAGGAAGCACTGGCTAACAGTGTACTGGATCAGGTGGAACTACCTGGTAGTGAAGCTGCACTGGCCGGACTGGATGCCTTGATGAATGAAGAACTGTTTTCTGAGGTTGAACAGTTGGATTGTCCTGTTTTGCTGATACATGGAGATCAGGATCAGATCTGCCTGCCCCAGGCTTCAGCCTGGCTGGCGGACAGGATTGCAGGAAATCAGCGGATTATATTTCAGGGTTGTGGCCATGCCCCGTTTTTAAGCAGGCCAGAACAGTTTAATCAGCACCTGCTACAATTTTTGGATGGTATTTATGACAGGGATTGATCGCAGGCGTGTAAGAAGCTCCTTTCAGAGAGGGTCACAGGAGTATGATCAGCATACACCGGTACAGATGAAGGTGGTTGCAAAGCTGTTGCAGCAGTTAAAATCAGACAGCTTGCCTGAAAAAGCCAGCTTGCTTGATGTTGGTTGTGGTACCGGAAGACTGCTGGAACAGCTTGCAACTACTTATCCAGACTACAGGCTGACAGGGCTTGATCTGGCACCTGCTATGCTTGATCTTGCCCGAGAACGTTTGTTGTCCACCGTACAGCTTATGCAGGGCGATGCAGAACTACTGCCCTTTGCAGCAGGCAGTTTTGATCTGGTATTGTCAAGTTCTACCTTTCAATGGCTGGATGATCTGGCCTGTTGCTTTCAGGAAGTCAGGCGGGTGCTGGTGGATGACGGTTATTTTCAGTTTTGTTTTTTTGGTGAAGGTACACTGGCAGAGCTGCATTGCTGCTGGCAAAGGGTGCTTGTATCGTCTGACAATCAGCAAAAGGGCCAGGGTGGCCTGCACCGCTTTCATACAGTATCAGATGTTGAGGGGGCGTTGAAGCAGGCGGGATTTAAAGAGATACGTGTTGAAAGTAGTCTGGAGCAGGTCTGGTATCCTGATCTTGTACAGGTTTTGAAGGCTATTAAAAGGATCGGCGCTGGTACTTCCAGGCCACTGTCTGGTAAGGGGTTGGGCTGGCGTTCGGTTATGCAGAAGGTGGCAGAGCTGTATCAGTCTGCTTATGGTTCTGAACAGGGTGTTCCAGCCAGCTATGGAGTGATTTATGGTGTTGGCAGGCGTTGATCATTCTGGAGCAGGGCAGAAATTATCCTGCGGGCCAGTGGGTTAATAACGCTGTAATGTACCTCAACACCTTCTCGCTTGCCTTCGATGATACCTTTATTCTTGAGCAGTGCCAGGTGTTGTGAAACCGTGGCCTGGGGCAGACCAAGACATTCCCAGATGTGCTTTACGTTGCATTCTTGCGAGCAAAGTCCGGCGACTATCTTTAAACGGATTGGATGTCCAAGTACCTTAAGGATTTCTGACTCTGCATTAAAAATCATATCTTTTCTGAAATTCATCAAGCTCAACTCCCAGACATATTTTTAAAAAACTATATATATTGATATTCAGCTTGTCAATCAGGTTAAGGTTTGACTGAAATATTGTCCTTAAACATTAATGCAGCAAGTATAAAAAAAGGGGTGCCATAAGGCACCCCTTTTTGTGTAATACAGTTGAAACAGTGGTGATTAGTTGCGACCACCAGCCTCGGCCCATTTCTCCAGCATTGCTGTAGTAACGGACTTTGGACGCTCGATAGCATAACCAAGACCACGATCCCATGTGATGTTGGCCATACAACCAAGAGCACGACCTACACCAAACAGAACAGTGTAGAAATCCCACTCACGTACACCATAGTACCATTGGATAACGCCGGACTGTGCATCAACGTTTGGCCATGGATTCTTGGCTTTACCCTGCTCGGTCAGAACGCCAGGAGCAACTTCAAAGATCATGGCAACCAGCTTGAAGAGTGGATCATCTTTCAGACCTGCGGTGTTGAGGCAGAACTCACGCTGTGAGGTGTAGCGTGGGTCAGTCTTACGCAGAACAGCGTGGCCGTAGCCAGGGATTACCTGTCCAGAGTTGAGGGTATCCCACAGAGCCTGTGTAATCAGCTCTTTGGTAGGCTCCTGATCCTTGCAGTACTTTTCCTGGAACTTCAGGGTCCAGTCCAGAACTTCCTGGTTTGCCAGGCCGTGCAGCGGGCCAGCCAGACCGTTCAGACCAGCAGAGTATGCATAGTATGGATCAGACAGGGCGGAGTGTACCAGGTGTGTGGTGTGGGCAGATACGTTGCCGGACTCATGGTCAGAGTGCAGGATGAAGTACATACGTGCAACGTCTTTGTACTCTTCACACTGGCCGATCATGTGGGCGAAGTTAGCACCCATGTCGAGGCTTAGGTCTGGTGCAATCTGGTAATCACTGCGATACTTAAGGTTGTAGATGAATGCTGCGATGATTGGAATACGTGCTACCAGGTCACAGGAATCTTCGTACACATACTCCCATGCAGTCATCTTGTTAAACTTGCCGGAGTTGTAGAAGCCGGCAAACTTGGAATCCTTCTGCAATGCCAGGATACCAACGGAAAGCATTACCATTGGATGGCTGTCACGTGGCAGAGCACGGATTGAATCCCATACATAGGAAGGTACAACCTGGCGGGTCTTCCACTCAGCAACTACTTCATCAACCTGTGCCTGGGTTGGTACATCACCAGTCAACAGGAAGTACCAGAAGGACTCAACGGTAGGATAGGCGGAGTTTGGAGCCTTTGGCAGTGCTTCAAAGGTTTCAGGGATGGTCTTGCCACGGAAACGGATACCTTCCTGTGGGTCAAGATAAGAGATGTCTGTTACCAGGGAGCGGATGTCACGGGCTCCACCGATACACTGATCAATGGTTACCTCGTCAATCTTTACCTTACCAAACTCCTTAATAAGCCTGGTGGTACGGGGACGAAACTCTTCGATCTTCTGCTTGAGGGTTTCCTTCAGTGCCATGCGTACTTCTCCTTTCAATAATTAGTTAGGTGCACTCAATATATTGACTGCACTAAGCTGAATCCATAGTTATGGATTCTGTATACAAAAACTTCCGGTCTTTATAACATCGTCTAAAACCAATTACAACAGGTTTTTTGTATACAGAAACAACATTATAAAATGACCAGCTCATCGTTTGTACGGGAAAGCTGTTTTAAGCCGTCGTTACTCAGATAAAAAGTATTTTCGATTCCAACCGCACCTTCATCCTGGAAGATTAGTTTCGGCTCGAAGGCCCAGGCCATTCCAACTTCAAATGCTTGATTATTAAAGCCTTTTGCAATAAATGGGTATTCATCGATTTCAGTTCCCAGCCCATGTCCTATGAAAGCTACCTGCGAGTTTTTAGCACCCATAAAGCTGTCAGCATAACCCAGTTCCATTGCCAGTGAGTGACAACGTTCATATAGTTCTGTCCAGCCCAGGCCAGGTGCAATCAGCTCTTTCATCAGTTCCTGGATCTGAAGCATATCCTCAAAACCTTTGGTTAGCCTTGGTGACAGCTTGCCGATGCTAAACATTCTGGTCTGATCCACCAGATAACCGTCAACCCAACCTGTAAAATCAACGGTTATCGGCTCACCAGCCACTATCGGTTTATGACTTGCCCCCTGGCCGAAGCAGGGCGAAGTTCCCATGCCACCCAGAGGTGTATCTGTATAGGCTGGTACGGCACTGTCTGTTCCTGAAAAAACATGACCAAAGCTCATTTCACCATTAAAGACACGCATTCTGATCGGTCCCAGATGGCCATTTTTACGGGCTGTGTACTCCAGCTCCGCCGCCAGTTCATAATCGGTCATCCCTTCCCGAATGACCTCCCTTGCCCTTTCAAAGACCTTGTGGGCCTGGTCGGCAGCATCCTGCATCAGGTGGATTTCATAGTGGCTCTTGATCATCCTGATCTGTCGGATGAGTGGTGTAACATCGTTGAAAGTGGCATTGGGCCAGACCTTGCGGTATCGTTCCATAAAGATGATCGGCAGTACATCAAATTCCAGGCCGATCCGCTTTGGTTCAGGATAGCCATAGCTGCTGATGATGCCTGGAATATCCTTTGGTGTTGAAAACGGGATTACCTCTTTCAGGCCGGATTCCATTCTTGCTCTGCTGTGGTCCCTCCGTACCAGATAAAGGGGCTGGCCCTGGGCTGGCACATAAAGACAGCCATTCTGGATGGTGCCGGTAAAGTAGTAAAGATCAGCATTTTGTACGATTATGGTTGCATCAATTTCTGCTGTTTGCATCAGGTCTTGCAGCTTTTTACAGCGGTATTCCAGCTCTGTTGCGGGGGTCAGCCTCATAATAATTACTCCTTTCAATACTCTTGACGGCAGACTGATAACGGTCTAGGTTGCCTGCTTATGTCTGGACGAATTTTTAAAACCTTTCAACTTGGCCGCTTTACCATCTTGCCTGATGGTGATCCTGTTCCACCTGACTGTGAACTGCCGATCATCCTTGGCAGGCAGGGGGCGTTTGGCTCTGGTGAGCATGAAACAACAGCATCCTGCCTGGAGATTATGCCATCTATTCCAGAGCTTGCCGGCTGTAAGGCCCTTGATCTTGGTTGTGGCACCGGCATCCTTGCCGTTGCAGCGGCTTGTTTAGGTGCAGAATCTGTATTGGCAGTTGATCTTGATCCTGCTGCTGTCCGCTCCTGCCAGGAAAACATTACCCTAAATGGTCTTGAGACGGTCATAAACCCGGTCTGTGGCGAACTGTCAACGGTAGCCAGGCAGCCCTTTGACCTGATTCTTGCAAATATTTATGTGGATATTCTGATTCCACTGGCCAGCCAACTGGTGGAACTTACCAGACCTGGTGGGCATTTGCTGCTGTCCGGAGTGCCGCTACAGGATAAGTTTGACCTGGTGCAATGCTACACCCGTCTTGGTTGCCATCAGGTGGATAGCCGGATCGGGGATGATTTTGCAACCTATCTGTTTGCTCGCCCTGCCTGAAATCTGCCTGAAATATAACGGTAAACAAACGTCATACATCCCTACCGTGACAACACCACAATAATCGCAATAATAATCACTGCAACCAAAACAGCCAGGGCGATTTTGGGTATTGACCAGGGGCGTTCACCCTGCACCTTGCCTGTGGCTCCGTTAATCAGAAAACGGTAGGATTTACCGCCATATTTGTAGGCACTGATCCAGATCGGTACCAGTATATGCTTGAAGGTTATATCGTCAAACTGGGTCTTTACAGAGTTGATCCGCTGATCATCTCCGCCAATATCACTGGCTATTGCCTGCCTGATGATCCCGTCCATCTCTTCCCTGGCCATTGAAAAACCAGCCCCCAGCTCCAGTTGATAGGCCTCTGCCTGGAAGCCACTCATAAAGGCATCCTGGTATGGCACCAACTCCTGCATGTGCCAGGGCTTTAGCCGCTCAACAATGGAGGGCGGTAATGAGTAGCCAGCCAGCACGGTAATATCGTCAAAGTTCTGCCATACTGTGCCACTGGTATGTCTCCAGCGGGTGTGGCGTACCTGACGGCTGCGTTGCTCCTGATCGCCTATGTTGTTCTTTGCGGTGTAGTACTCGGTTTCATAGTAGTAATCGCCCCGTTCCCCGTCATACCAACTGGTTGAGTTGGCATCAAAGGTCCAGTAGGGGATGTAGATCCCTTTGATGGCCCCTTCGCGGGTGGCATAGTCCTTCAGACCGCCTGGTGCAAACCATAGTCCGCCCAGCCAGCCACGGAACTGCTCCATTGCCTTGTTTTGGGTGACTTTGAACGGGATAACAGCCCCTGGCTTGATCAGGCGACTGGTCCTGGCCTCTGTGTGCAACTGGCTGCCGCAGAACGGGCAGTGGCTCATGGAGATATTGGGTTGCAGGGTGGAGCTGGCACCGCAGGCATTACATTTGACGGTCTGCACTTCTTCTGACTCTTCATGCTGACTGACTTTTTCAAGGTACTCGTGAAAGTCCAGCTCTACAATATCATCCGCTGACTGTGGAATCTCATTCAGGTGGTTGCAATAAGGACATTTCAGGCTGGCTGTGCCGGGTGAAAACTCCAATTTTGCACCACAGGAGCTACAGGGGAAATGCTTGTTACCTGGCTGATCCCCGATCTTATCCCCTACTGTAGCTCCATCTGCTTCCTGCTCACTCATTCAGATACCCCCAT
This sequence comes from uncultured Geobacter sp., assembly GCA_964600635.1. Lineage (GTDB taxonomy): Bacteria > Desulfobacterota > Desulfuromonadia > Geobacterales > Pseudopelobacteraceae > Trichlorobacter. The sequence continues at coordinate 8,838 of CAZRKG010000059.1, forward strand.
GTTCAGGCCGGTGGCATTGGTGGTGGAACAGCACCAAAAATCGCTTCCAGTTCAGGCACTGTTGATGCAGCGGCCCAGGCAGCCATGCCCTGTTGCCAGACCAGTGTTTCACGGGTCAACTGGCCCTGCATCACCATCTGTTGCAGGGCAGGCACTTCAAACGGGCCGGCCTGCTGTCCATTGACAGCCACAAATAAATTAAGTTGTGGCTGTGGCGGCGGACCAGGCATTGGTGGTGGCTGGGCAGTACCTGGTGCTGCTGGTGGGGCCTGGGGTGCCAGTCCTGGCTGTTGCGGGGTTGTTCCCTGCTGCATCATGCCACCAAAGGCACCGGCCAGTTGACCGCCCATGCCAAAGCCCATCCCAACACCAACACCGGCAGCGGCCAGACCACCAGGGTTATTGGCGGCATCCTTAATGGCACTGGCGGTTTCATACTGGGTGTACGTCTGCATATTACCGATGGCCCGCATTGCACCGGCCTTGTCAATGGCCTTCTCCACCTCTTCCGGCAGACCAATATCCTGAACCTGCACTTCAGTCAGGGCAACTCCCAGGTTTTCAAAGGATGCTGCAATCCGCTCCTTCAGCATTTCGCCCAGTGTATAGACCTTGCTTTCCAGATCAATCACCGGAATCTGTAGCTCTGGCATCACCTCTTTAATCCGCAGCCCGATCTTGCCCTTCAGGTTGTCCGAGATCTCATCGGTGGTGAAGTGTCCATCTGTACCGGCAATTTCCCTGATGAAAACACTGGGGTCACTGATCCTGATGGAATAAATACCAAAAGCGGTAACACGGACAGCCCCAAACTCTGCATCCCGCATGGTGCAGGGGCCAGGCGTACCCCATTTAAGATTGGTAAACTGGCGGGTGGATACAAAATAAACCTCTGCCTTGAAAGGGGATTCAAAGCCGTACTTCCAGCCTTTCAGGGTGGCAAGTATCGGCAGGTTCTGGGTACTCAAAGTATGGGTGCCAGGGCCAAAGACATCGGCCAGTTGCCCTTCATTGATAAAAACCGCTGCCTGGCCTTCACGCACCACCAGCTTTGCGTTGTACTTGATTTCGTTATTATAGCGGGGAAAACGGTAAACCAGTGTGTCATTGGTATCATCCAGCCATTGGATAATATCAATAAATTCAGCCCTTAATTTATTCCAGAGCGACATACGCACCTCCTGTTATCGGTTCTTTGTGTAAATCGGAGACAGTGTAGCGTGTTTCTGGCTGATTGCAAATAATGAAGCGTTGCGGTGGGTGAGGATGGCGGTTTTGTTGATAACAAGGTTCAGATGTTTTGCGTTGTTAAACATCTATGCACCCTGTATTGTACAGTAACGTGTCATTTTAGGGAGGGATCATGCAGTCTCTTGAAGAGGCTAAATCAGGCTTTTTAAACATCAGGGAGGTCATCAATGATTAATATTCAAATACGGGCAGACGTAGAGGATACTGCTCTTGATCTGGTACGTTCGGCAATTGCCGCCGAGATAAACCGACTTGAATGAGGAATTCGCACAACCGAACGACATATTCATGTTTTTGAAGATCGTTATCAGGTGCCCTCTGATGTTTTTTTGAAAGATTTGGCTGCTGAAGACTTGGCAGGTGGTGATCAAGAGTATGTTGTCTTGGCTGGTGAATTGAATCTGCGGGACAGGATCGCTTCCCAACTGAAAACCCTCAAAGGTATTCAATAAATACGTTGACTGCCGTTACCGCCTTGAAAATCTGAATTATTCCTACCACTGCCAAGATTCAAATGGCACATTGCTCTTCCGCTATGACAACGCCGCTCACAAGCCTGTTCTTCCGCATAGAAATCACGATGAAATCAGCTTTCTAAGTATGAGGATCATTAACCGGAAACATCCGCAAGGAATTCAATGAAGGCCCGAGTAGCTTTTGACAGATAGGCGTTCTTTTTCCAGACAACGCCGGCCTCCACAATAAGCGGCGGATCAAACGGAACCGCCGCAAGCCCCGGTTCGTCTACCGCCATTCTGAGGAGCGTGCTGACGCCGCCCCCTCCGGCAATTACCTTTTTCAGGAGCGGCACAAGGTTGGTCTCGAACACCACCGTGGGCTTCAAGCCGAGACGTGCCAGCGCCTCGGTCAGATACTGTCGCTGAAAATACTCCTCATTGAACAAAATGAGCGGTTCACGGGCCACCTCGGCCAGGGTTACGGACCTCTGCCGGGCAAGGGGGTGACTGTCCGCCACGCATGCCACCATCTCTTCGCGCATGAGCGGCTGCCAGACGATACCGTCGGAAAACTCAGCCTTTGCCACGATCCCCGCATCCAGTGTACCAGACTTAATCATTGCCTGAATCATATTTGCACCGTGAGAGCATATGGAAAGCTTCAGCTTTGGATAGTGCTGCCTGAATCGGGCAATGACCGGGGGGAAGAAATGGGCTCCGAGCATTACTGGTATGCCGATCCGTAGCTCACCACGTTCCAGCCCCCGAAATTCCTCCATCTCATGAACCATATCCTTCATCAGGTCTTCCATCTGGCGAGCCCGTTCAAAAAACGCCCGCCCCTCGGCGGTCAGCGTGATCTTCCGCTCCTGCCGGTTAAGCAGCGTCGCCCCCAGCTCCTCCTCAAGCTTCTGTACCGCAGTGGAAAGGGAGGGCTGGGAGATGTTGAGCGATTCGGCGGCGCGGGTAAACCCGCTGCAACGGACAATTTCGAGCAGGTATCTGATCTGACGGAATTCCATGATCAACTCCATAGTTTTTATCTATGGTAGCAATAGAAACAATGTATTTCAACTATAGCTGTGCTCCGTGCTAGATTCCATCCATCACGATGCGGACAAAACAACGAGAAAGGAGTTGTACATGAAAGATACGCTGATTGTTGGCCTGGAACAGACCCTTACCTACCGGGTACCGCGGGAACGGAC
>CAZRKG010000060.1:0-11718 GCA_964600635.1 uncultured Geobacter sp.
GGCGGAACTGGCAGACGCACTGGACTTAGGATCCAGCGGGCAACCGTAGGGGTTCGACTCCCCTCTCTCGCACCATTTCCCCAAATTCTCATATTTAATGCTGCCTTATGAAAGTATAAACCTTAATCTTGCAGCATCTGGAGTTACATTTCAGAGCCATTCTGTAGATTCCCACCCAAGATAATAAAAATCCAACTCAGCGAGGTATAGTTAATGCAGGTACAGCTTGAAGAGATCAGCTCAGTTAAACGTAAAGTTACCATTGAAGTTCCAGCAGACAAGGTTGCGGATGAGATCAGGAAATCCTACGCCAATATCCAGAAAAAGGCGACTCTGGCAGGTTTCCGCAAGGGCAAGGCTCCCTTGCAGATGATTAAAAAAATGTACTCCCATTCAATGCAAGATGAGGTGATGCGTAAGATTTATGAGCAGACCCTCTTCAAAGCACTTGAAGAACATAAAATTGAGGCCATTGATACACCAATGGTGGATGACTTTGAACTGCCGGAAGAGGGTAAACCATTCAAATATTCCGCAATTGTTGAAGTTCTTCCCAAGTTCCAGCTTGGCGAGCATAAGGGACTGGAAGTAAAAAAAGAGCGTTATGTTGAAGATAATGATGCAGTAGAGGCCGAAATCAGCCGTATGCGTGAAAACATGGCCGAGCTTGTGCCGGTTGAGGAAGGTACTGTGGAAAACGGCATGGTGCTGACAGTAGATTACAGGCTCAGCATCCCTGATGCCCCTGAAGAAGATTCCAATGGTGATGGTGCCAGCATCGAGGTTGGTGCGGGCCGTCTGATCAAAGGACTGGAAGATGGTCTGCTGGGGATGGCGATTGGCGAGACAAAAGAGATCAACGTTACCATGCCAGAGGGTGAAGAGTACAACCAGGCTGCTGGTAAAACTGCTGTCTTTACCATTACAGTCAAGGAGATGCGTAAGAAAGAACTGCCCGAACTGGATGATGAATTTGCCCAGCAGTTTGGTGAGTTTGAAACAATGGATGAAATGCGTACCAAACTGACTGAAATGCGTGCAGAACAGAACCTGTCACGGATTCAGTTTGACCTGAAAACCCGCATTGTTGATGCCCTGATTGAAAAGAATCCGCTGGAAGTACCTGATTCACTGGTGCGTCGCCAACTGGATTTCATGCTGGATAACTTTAAAAACCGCCTGAAGGGTCAGAATATGTCCCTTGAGCAGGTGGGATTCAATGAAGATAATTTCAGGAAACGCTTTAACGATGAAGCTGTCCAGAAGGTGAAGGGTGGCCTGCTGGTGATGGCTCTGGCAGAACAGGAAAAGATTGAAGTTGGTGAAGAAGAGCTTGAGGCACGCTATGCTGAAATCGCCAATAATGATCCTGCCCTTGTTGAAAATATCAGAAACTTCTATAAGGCCCAATCCAGTGCCCTTAACTCCTTGATAGCAGAAATCAAGGAGGATAAGGCGATCCAGTTCCTGCTTGATAATGCAGTGGTGACAGAGGTTGCTGCCGGTGAGCTGCAACAGACACAGGAAACTTCTGAGGCTTAGGGTATATAACCAGAGTTCAGGTTGCATAGACTCAAGGAAGTATAAGGATACTAATTAATATGTATGTACCAATGGTGGTGGAACAAAGTGGTCGTGGTGAGCGGGCCTATGATATTTACTCTCGGCTGTTGAAGGAAAGGATTGTCTTTCTGGGGGGAGAAATTAACGATCCGGTTGCTGATCTGGTGATTGCACAACTGCTGTTTCTTGAGGCTGAAGATCCAGATAAGGATATCCACCTTTATATCAACTCGCCTGGCGGTGTGGTGACAGCCGGTATGGCTATCTTTGACACCATGAATTATATCAAGGCACCGGTTTCAACTATCTGTATCGGCCAGGCAGCCTCCATGGGGGCTGTGCTGCTGACGGCAGGCGAGAATGGAAAGCGGTTTGCATTGCCCCATGCCAGAATCATGATTCACCAGCCCTCAGGCGGCTCCCGTGGACAGGCAACTGACATCATGATCCAGGCTGAAGAAATCCTGCGGATGAAGCGTGAGCTGAATCAGCTTTTATCCAACTTGTCTGGACAACCAATGGAGCGGGTAGAGCGTGACACAGAACGGGATTACTTCATGTCAGCAGAAGAGGCAAAGAGCTATGGCCTGATTGATGCGGTCATGGTTCGCCGTCAGGATGGAGGGGATCAGGATGGGGCGTAAGTCTGAAGAACAACAACTGGCCTGCTCTTTTTGCAGAAAAAGTCAGGATGAGGTCCGTAAACTGATTGCAGGCCCGTCGGTATACATCTGTGATGAGTGTATCGAGCTTTGTAACGACATCATTCTGGAAGAGATGAATATGGAGGAGGCACTTGGCCCTGATCTGGACAAGCTGCCAAAACCCCATGAAATCAAAGAGTTTCTTGATGAGTACGTTATTGGTCAGGATGTGGCTAAAAAAGTACTCTCAGTAGCGGTTTATAACCACTACAAGCGGATTGAGAATCCGCCCAAGCCGGGCGAAGTGGAGATGCAGAAGAGCAACATCCTGATCCTTGGGCCAACTGGTTGTGGCAAGACATTACTGGCCCAGACCCTTGCCAAGATGCTGAAGGTTCCATTTGCCATTGCCGATGCGACCAACCTGACCGAGGCTGGCTATGTTGGCGAGGATGTTGAAAATATAATATTAAGTTTGTTGCAGGCTGCTGATTATGATGTGGAGCGTGCCCAGAAGGGTATTGTTTACATTGATGAGATTGACAAGATTGCCCGCAAGTCTGAATCACCGTCCCTTACCCGTGATGTCTCTGGTGAAGGGGTACAACAGGCCCTGCTTAAGATTATGGAAGGCACTGTTGCCAGTGTTCCGCCCAAAGGGGGCCGCAAGCATCCCCAGCAGGAGTTCCTGAAGGTTGACACCAGCAATATTCTGTTTATCTGTGGCGGTGCCTTTGCTGGGCTGGACAGTGTAATTCAGCAGCGGATCGGCAAGAAAACCCTTGGTTTCGGGGCAGAGATTAAAAAGAAACAGGAGAAGAAGGCTGGCGAGCTGCTGTTGATGGTGACACCGGAGGACCTGCTTAAATATGGTTATATTCCAGAGTTTATTGGTCGTCTGCCGATGCTGGCCAGCTTGACAGAACTGGATGAGGAGGCATTGATCCAGATCCTGACGGAACCTAAAAACGCCTTGACCAAGCAGTATCAGAAACTGTTGGATATGGAAGGTGTACGGCTACGTTTTACCGATGGTGCCTTGGTGAATGTGGCAAAAGAGGCTTTAAAGCGTAATACCGGTGCCAGAGGACTGAGGTCAATCCTGGAAGGTGCGATGCTGGACATCATGTATGATATACCAACCATGCAGAATGTATCGGAAGTTGTGATTAACGAAGATGTGATCAACAATAAGGAAAATCCGTTACTGGTTTATGATCAGGAGCTGAAAGTAGCAGCCTGAAACATATTTGACTGACTGATTGTAAAAAAACTCTCCCAGACCATTAATCTGGGAGAGCTTTGGCTGTATTTCAGGCCATTGTGGCAATGGTACGACGAAAACGGGCCAGTGACAGAGAGAACAACACGAAACCGATCAGCAGTAAAGATACGAATTGAGGCCAGACTACTGACAGGCCGGCACCACGGTACAGGATTCCCTGGGCCAGCATAACAAAATGTGTGTTGGGGGCAGCCATCATAATGATCCGTATGATTTCAGGCATACTTTCCTGAGGAGTAATACTGCCGGACAGGATTTGCAAAGGCAACAGCACCAGCATTAACAAAAGACCGAACTGGGGCATAGAGCGTGCAAGGGTGCCAAGAAATATCCCCAGGGATGTGGTGGCAAACAGATGCAGGGCAGTACCTGCCATGAATAGTGCTACAGAGCCTTCTATAGGTATGGCAAGCAAGCCTTTAACCACTAAAAACAATGCTACGGTTGTAGCTATGATTACCACCAGTGCCATTGCCCACACCTTGCTGGCCATGATTTCAAAGGGAGTGACCGGCATTACCAGTAGATGTTCTATTGTACCATGTTCCCGTTCCCGCAGCAGGGCCGCACCGGTCAGGATGATGGATAGCATGGTGATGTTGTCAATAACCTTCATGACAGCACCAAACCAGGTTTTGTTAAGTTCTGGGTTAAACCTGGCCCTGAGGGCAAGGTTTACAGGTGATTCAACTTCAGCGTGGTGGCCCTGTAAAAAGGCATTTACTTCGTTGCCTATAATTGTCTGGATATAGGCGTTACCGGTAAAAGCCTGGCTCATTCTGGTGGCATCAACGTTGAGTTGAATTGACGGACTGCGTCCGGCTAGCAGGTCCTGTTGAAATTCAGGCGGGATCATCAGGGCAAATGTATCCAGTCCTGAATCCATCCGTGCATCCATTTCACCTGGTGTAATCAGTGCCGGTGGTATGAAGTATGGTGGATAAAAGGCATCTGCAATCCGTTGTGAAAGTGGCGACCTGTCCTCATCAACAATAGATATGGGAGCATTATGCAGGGTTGCCGGCATTGCGGTTGCACCGGTGTGAATGGCAAGGGTGAAGGCGTAGATTATCAGAAACAACATCATCGGGTCTCGCAGCAGACTGCGTAGCTCTTTTACCCCCAGGTGCAGTATGTTGGCTACTCTCATGGCTAACGCTCCTGCTTTCTGAGCAGTATGGTTCCCAGTCCGATCAGAAGTGGCACTGCCAGCAACAGTGGTGTAAAGGATGCATACAGGTCTGTAAAGCCTAACCCTTTTGAGAATGTGCCACGTACAATGGTCAGGAAGTGGGTTGTGGGATATATTGAACCGATTATGGCACCAGGGCCTTCCAGTGATGAAACAGGGTCAACCATGCCGGAAAACTGTACTGCCGGCAGCAAGGTCAGCAGTGCAGTACCAAACAGGGCTGCAATCTGACTTCGCATGAAGCTGGAAACCACCAGGCCAAGTGCAGTGGCACAGATAACGTACAGAAACGCCCCCAGGGCCAGTGTGATGAAACTGCCTTTAAGTGGTACTCCAAACACAAAAACAGCCATAAATGTCAGCATAAGAAAGTTTATAAAGGCCAGGACAATATATGGTAGTTGCTTGCCCAGCAGAAACTCCAGCTTTGTAACCGGTGTAACCGAAAAGTTTATTATGGAGCCGAGTTCTTTTTCCCGCACCACTGACAGGGCACTTAACATGGCCGGAATCATCAGCAGCAGGATCGGAATTGTGGCAGGCATCATGGCTGGCAAGCTCTTTACATCAGGGTTATAGCGGTAACGGGTTTCAATTGAGACTTCGCCTCTTTTAGTAGCGGTTGTACTGCTGTGTTGCATTCTGGCTGCCAGCCATTGGGCGTGTATGCCACGCACATAGCCTTGTACCGTTTCTGCACGGGTTGGCATGGCACCGTCAATCCAGGCCCCTACGCTTACACTGTTGCCACGTGCCATATCCCGACCAAAGTCCGGTGGAAGTTCAATTGCCAGGCTTATTTCACCAGCCTGCATCCGTTTATCAAGATCAGCATAGTCTTTTATTGGTGGTTTTTGGCTGAAATAACGTGAACCAGCCAGATTAAGGGTGTAATCACGGCTGGCAACGCTCTGGTCTCGATCCAGCACTGCAAAGGTCAGGTTTTCCACATCCATGTTAATGCCGTATCCCATCACCAGCATCAGGATTGCACTGCCAAGCAGTGCAAGGGTAAGTCGGATCGGGTCTCGCCATAATTCAAGTGCCTCACGGCGGTTGTAGCTGAACATTCTGGTCAGGCTGAAACTGCTGGTGTTGGTTGTGGAGGTGGCTTCTGTTGGTTCTTTTTCAAGCGGCATTGTGACTTCAGTGTCAAACTCTGCACTGGCATCCTCCAGATAACCGATGAAGGCTTCCTCCAGTGTTGCTGTTCCCCTGGTGGTTCTGAGTGTTTCCGGTGTGTCGCTTACCAGTACCCGTCCGGCATGCATCAGTGAGATCCGGTCGCAACGTTCTGCTTCATTCATAAAATGGGTGGATATGAAGATGGTGACACCATCATTACGGGACAGGTCTGCCATAATCTGCCAGAAGGCATCCCTGGCAACAGGGTCTACCCCTGAAGTTGGTTCATCCAGAATCAGCATATCAGGGCCGTGAATCATGGCTACAGCCAGTGACAGCCGTTGACGCAATCCCAATGGTAGTGCATCTGGCAGGGTATTACTGACCGTATCCAGACCAAAACGTCTGGTCATTTCCGCTACCCGTTCAGGGATCTGCTCTTCCGGCATACTGAACAGTCTGGCATGTAGTACCAGATTCTGATGTACTGTAAGCTCACCATACAATGAAAAGGCCTGGGTCATGTAGCCTACCCGTCGTCTGGTATCAATATCACGGGCTTCTACCGGTCTGCCAAACAGTTGGGCCTCACCTTCGCTGGCCTCCAGCAGGCCGGTCAGCATCTTCATGGTGGTGGTTTTACCGCAGCCATTGGAACCCAGGAAACCGAAGATTTCACCTCGACTGATCTGGAAATTAACACTGTCAACAGCCACAAAATCACCAAACCGCATGGTCAGGTTATGGGCCTCAATTACAATTTCATCGTCTGCATCAATCCTGCGGGGAGGGATCAGTACCGGCTTATGTTCTTCTCGCTGTGCCTGGGGTAAAAGGGCTATGAAGGCTTCTTCCAGTGTTCTGGAGCCGGTTTGTGACAGCAGTTGACCAGGGGTGCCGGTTGCAAGCACAGTCCCTGCATTCATTGCGATCAACCAGTCAAAACTGGATGCCTCTTCCATATAGGCGGTGGCCACCAGGACGCTTATGCCGGGCCTGGCAGTCCGTATGCTGTTCACCAGCTCCCAGAACTGGCGGCGTGATAATGGATCAACCCCTGTGGTTGGTTCGTCCAGAATCAACAGGTCTGGATCATGGATCAGGGCACAGCAGAGACTTAGCTTCTGCTTCATGCCACCTGAAAGTTTACCGGCCGGACGGTTGGCAAAGGGCAGCAGGCCGGTGGCAGCCAAAAGCTCGTTGCAGCGTTTTTTACGTTCATGGCGGTCATGTCCGAAAAGGCGTGCAAAGAAATCAACATTCTCCATAACAGACAGGGTGGGATAGAGGTTTTTACCAAGCCCCTGGGGCATGTAGGCCACTTTGGAGCAGATTTCCCGCCGGTAATGCTTGTCAGATATATCACCACCAAGCACCGTGACCTGCCCATCCTGTATAACCCTTGAACCGGCAACAAGAGAGAAAAGGCTGGATTTTCCCACGCCATCCGGGCCAATGATGCCCACCATGCAGCCGGATGGCAGATCCAGGGTTACATTGTTCAGGGCCTGGACAGTGCCGTAACGTAATGAAACATTTTTAAGGCAAGCAGCCGGTGAAGTATTTGTAGTACCCGAGGTGGTCATTTTACCAGGTTAGTCTGCAAGTTGTCAGGCCAGGATGTGTCTGGATCCAGTTTGATATGGGCCATACCAGGCAGGCCGGTCTTGACCTTTGTGATATATTTTTTCAGCAATGCCGGTTCAATCCTGGCCCGTACACGAAACATCAGTTTCTCCCGTTCTTCAGCAGTTTCCACGGTTTTGGGGGTGAACTGTGCAACATCAGCAACAAAAGAGATGGTGGCAGGAATTACATACTCCGTGGCTGCATCAAGCACCAGTCTTACTTCAGACCCCAGTTCCAGTTTACCCGCTATGGTGGTAGGCAGGAAAAAAGTCATATAGACATCACTAAGGTCCACCATGCTTAGTACTCTGCCACCAGCACCAAGCACCTCACCCTGGCGGGCCGTCAGATACTGTACTCTGCCGTCGCGGGGTGCAGTCAGGTTACTGTCCTGAATATCAGCCTTGATCTGCTCTACATTTGCCCTGGCAGCCTCTACAGCGGCATGGGCAGCTTCAATCTGGGTCTTTGCCATTGTAATTGCAGCCTCACTGGCGGTTATCTGGGCCTTTGCTGCATATACCGCTGCCTCGGCACTTTTAAGTTGTGCAGCATCATCCTCGGCATCCTGACGGGCAATTGCTCCTCCACTGACCAGTTCTGATGACCGCTTTGCATGTTGCTTTGCCTTGACAAGTTCTGCATTCTGACGTGCCATTGATGCCGTTGCAGCAGCTTTTTCGCTTTCTCTCTGGGCAAGCTGACTCTGTGCAGTGGCAACTGCAATTCTGGTCTGGTTAAGCTGTGCCTCGGACTGACGTAGCTGTGCCTGAAGCACCTCGGTATCCATAACAGCCAGTATCTGACCCTCTGTTATAAATTCTCCTTCTTTTACCAGGATCTCCTTTATCCGCCCTGGAATTTTTGTGGCCAGATCAATCTCCACCGCTTCAATGCGACCATTACTACTGATGATATTACTGTTGTTACCTTTTGAGCTGTAACTTCGCCAACCAACAATAATGATAATAACAGTTGCTGCTATACCGATCAGTATCTTTATCCATTGCATGATTTGTTTATTCATAGTTAATTACTCCATAGATCTTATAATAAGCATTCAAAGTATATAGTATATAGATACTGATATTATAATGTTCTTACAGGCTTGTCAATGTGACCACTATATTCCATAAGAAAGGCTTGCTTATAGGCCATAAAACGGTTGTCTGCAATCGACTGACGGATTTCAGCCATCATATTCAGGTAAAAGCTGACGTTGTGTATGGCAGACAGCACCGCTGAAAGTACCTCATTGGCAGCAAACAGATGGTGCAGATAGGCTCGGCTGAAGTTCTGACAGGTGTAGCAGTTACAGGACGGATCAACCGGATAGAAATCCCGCCGGTAGTTTTTGTTGCTGACCCGGATTCTGCCCCGTCTGGTGAACAGGGTTGCACTGCGGGCATAACGGGTCGGGATAACACAGTCAAACATATCCATGCCCCGCTCAACACTTTCAAGAATATCCTCCGGCAGTCCCACTCCCATCAGGTAGCGAGGTTTGTCAACTGGCAGGTGGGGTGCTGTACAGCCAACTATCTGCTTCAGCAACTCCAGCCCCTCACCAACACTTACACCGCCAATGGCGTAGCCTGGCAGGTCCAGTCTTGCCATCTCTCTGGCACAGTTAATCCGTAAATCCTCATACACCGAACCCTGCACAATGCCAAAAAGGGACTGGGTTTCACGGTTTGTCCAGGCTTCTTTGCACTGTTTCAGCCACTTGATGGTTTTATTGGTGGACTGTGCTGCATATTTACGCTCGCAGGGGTAGGGGATACATTCATCAAAGGCCATGATGATGTCAGAGCCAAGTTCCTGCTGGATTGCAATTGCCCTGGCAGGGTTGATGTAGATCTCTTCACCGGTGACTTCATGCTTGAAAAAGACTCCATCCTCTGTAATCCGCTTTTTGGGCAGCGAAAAAACCTGAAAACCGCCTGAATCAGTCAGAATCGGTTTATTCCAGGCCATAAAACTATGCAGTCCACCGGCTTTTTTGACCAGCCCCTCGCCTGGTTGCAGGTGCAGGTGGTAGGTGTTGGAAAGGATGATCTGGGAACCGGTATCATGAATCTGGGCAGGTGTCAGTGGCTTCATGGCCCCGTGGGTGGCCACTGGCATGAAGATCGGGGTCTGGATCTGGCCACGGCTGGTTTCCAACAGGCCAAGCCTTGCTGCTGAATCTTTATCCTTTTTGAGTAGTTTGAAGTTCATGTTTAACTTTCATTATCAGATGTAAGTTGTTGTTTTATATTGTCAAAGTGGCAGGCAACCTGATGGCCTGCTTGCATTTCCACAAGTGGCGGAGGTGTTGTACGGCAGATCTCCTGACAATACGGGCAACGGGGGTGAAAACGGCAACCGTTCGGCAGGTTGATGGCTGAGGGTGGTTCTCCTGCTTGCGTACTGTTTACAGCCTTTTGTGGCACACCGCCGGAAATGGTCGGGATTGCCGCCAGCAAAGCCTGGCTGTACGGGTGTCGGCACTGCCTGAATAATGTTTCAGCCGGAGCCAGCTCCACAATACTGCCAAGGTACATGACCGCAATCCGGTTACAGATGTGGCGTAGCACGGAAAGGTCATGGCTGACCACCAGCATGGTCAGTCCGTGGTTATGTTTCAGTTCCTGCAACAGGTTGATGATCTGGGCCTGTATGGAAATATCCAGCGAGGATACCGGCTCATCGGCCACCAATACCCTGGGTTCTGCTGCCAGGGCACGGGCGATACCGATCCGCTGACGCTGACCGCCGGAAAACTCGTGGGGGAACCTGTGATAATGTTCTGGCATCAGACCGGTTTTTTCCATCAGATCCAGGGTGCGGGGCATTATCTCAGGCTGATCATACATGCGGTGGATCTGTAACGGCTCGGCAATAATGTCGCCAATCCTCATCCTGGGGTTTAGGGATGAGAACGGGTCCTGGAAGATCATCTGCACAGAACGGCGGAAACCGGCCTTTGCCTGTTTGTCAAGTTGGCCCAAATCAGTTCCGCAGTAGCTGATTGTACCGCTTTCAGGCTGTAGCAATCCGGTCATGATCTTGGCAAGGGTAGATTTGCCACAGCCTGATTCTCCTGCCAGTCCCAGGGTTTCACCCTGTAACAGTTGCATACTGACCTGATCCACCGCCTTCAGACGGGCCTTTTTATGCCCGCTGCCTTTGATGGGAAAACTTTTAGCAATATTATCTGCTGAAATTATCGGTGTCATGGCCTGCAACTCCAACATTTAACATGATGATCGGTTGCTATCTCCTGCCAGCCTGGGGCCTGTTCACCACAGACCGGCATTGCAATCGGGCAACGTTCACGGAAGGGGCAGCCTGTAATGTCACGATCCAGCCTGGGGGGCTGCCCTTTAATGGTGGGCAGTGGCTGGCCAGGTATGGCATTTTCCGGCAGAGATGCCAAGAGCCCCATGGTGTAGGGGTGTAACGGTTTTGCAAGTAAGCTGTTGGTGGCTGCCGATTCCACCACACTGCCGGCATACATTACATTTAGTTGATCTGCCCGCTGGGCAACAATACCAAGGTTGTGGGTTATCAGCAGTAAAGTCAGACCTTTGGTCTGGCGTAGCTGGTCGATCAGTCCCAGGATCTGGGCCTGGATTGTCACATCCAGTGCTGTTGTAGGTTCATCGGCAATCAGCAGTTCCGGGTTACAGGCCAGGGCCATTGCAATCAGAATCCGTTGTCGCTGACCACCTGAAAACTGGTGGGGATAATCATTCATACGCTGCTCTGCTGCTCCGATACCCACCTGTTGCAACAGCTCGATTGCCATCTGTCTGGCACTCACTTTATCCAGCCTGCGGTGTAGCAGCAGTGGTTCCAGCAACTGGTCACCGATCTTCAGTACCGGATTAAGCGAGGTCATCGGCTCCTGAAAGATCATGGCGATCCGATTACCACGAATCTGCCTCAACTCTTTTGGTGCAAGGGAACTAAGCTCCTGACCATTAAAGTGGATGCTGCCACGGGTGATCCTGCCAGAGGCTGGAATAAGTCCCATAATGGCACGGGCGGTCATGCTTTTACCTGACCCTGATTCACCGACAAGGGCCACAGACTGGCCTCTTCGGATTTTAAGATCAAGGCTGTTAAGTGGATGGATAACACCGCCTGGGGTTGGAATGGTGACAGAGAGATTATTGATTTCAAGTATAGGCATGGTATGGAGTTTAGCTTCTGACTGTTTTAGTGTCAAACCTGTTGCTTTTATGTTATTCCAATGCCATATCAAAGCGTCTTCTTCGTTGGCTCGTCATCGG
>CAZRKG010000061.1:0-8345 GCA_964600635.1 uncultured Geobacter sp.
CAATTAACTCACCCCTGTTTTTGTCCGCTGACCGGCTGGAAGAGCTGCCCGACTGGTCCGCAATTTTTGAAAACCGCCATCCATTGATGCTGGAAATAGGCTGTGGTGTTGGTGATTTTGTTGTCAACATGGCCAGTCAGCATCCAGAACTTAATTTTATTGCCCTTGATTATTACAATAAAGGTTGTCTTAAAAGCTGTAAGCGGGCAGAGCGGGCAGGGCTTGGCAATGTAAGGATAATACGTGATGAAGCCAGAAACTTCATCAGACGTTGTCTGACCCCTGCTTCACTTTCTGGTGTCTTTATCAACTGCCCTGATCCCTGGCCCAAACGTTACCAACGCAGACGCAGACTGGTAAATCAGGAATTTATCAGTTTTCTTCAGCCATACCTGCAACAGGGGGCAATGTTCCATTTTACAACAGATTTTGATGATTACGGCGTAGCGGTGGCCGAGCTGATGCAAAAACAGGATGGGTTTGAAAATGCCCTATCACCGGATCTCTGGCAACACCACCTGGAAGGCTACCCACGCACCAAGTATATGTTAAAATTCATGGCAGAAGGCAAACAGATCTACTTTATAAAATACCAGCGTACATACGAGGTATAACGTTATGTCCAACAACAGCAAAACCGACCATACCAGCAGCAAATCCAGGCAGGAAATCAATATTTTCAAGCCACTCAAAGGGACTATGCGTACAGAAGTTCAGGTAATTGCACTGTTGTTGCTGGCCTGGCTGTTTGCCATTGTTGGCTCCCAGTTTCTGATTCTGCTGTTTGATGACCATGCTGAAGGTTTCTGGCTTTCAGAGCTGATATTTTTTAACCTGCCGATCCATTACTGGATTTCCGGGCAGTTTCTGCCACTTCTGTTCATTATTCTGGGGCTGCTGTTCAACATCTGGATGGATCGGCACGAAACAAAGCGGATGGAAAGCACCATCCGTTTCAGGGCAACTGGCCGCAAAAGGGGGGAAATGCCATAATGGAAACAGGTCAGGTACAACTTATCCCGCTTTTAATCGCCATTGCCGTATTTATTCTTTTTATTATCGGTGGTCTTGGCAGCAAGTTTCGCCAGGCCAGTGATTACGGATTTACCGGCAATTACAGTGGCCGTCTGGGCAATGGTGCAGCCATTGCAAGCAACTGGATGAGTGCTGCCAGCATCATGGGGCTGGCTGGCCTGTTTTATCTGAAAGGTTACTATGCCCTGGCCTATGTAATCGGCTGGACCGGTGGCTATGTCCTGCTGCTGGTGCTGATGGCAACCCAGATCCGACGTTTTGGTAAATTCACCGCACCGGATTTTGTCGGCTTCCGTTATGAATCCACCACAGCCCGCACCGTAGTGGCCCTGATCTCCATCGCAATCTCCGTAATCTACTGCACAGCACAGTTTAAGGGCATAGCACTGCTGGTTTCATGGCTGTTTGGCCTGGAATACAAAGAAGCTGTCCTGACAGGTGCTGCCCTGCTGGTAACATTTGTGGTTATTTCCGGTACCCTGGGGGTACTGCGTAACCAGCGTTTGCAGTATTTTGTACTGATTACTGCCTTTATTCTGCCCTTGATGCTGATTAACCGCAAACTGGGCTACTTCTGGATTCTGCCCCAGTTTGGCTATGGAAAAGCCATAATTACCCTGCAGGAACAGTTTGGATTTTTCTGGTCAGAGCCATTTGCCAGCATATCAATCTTCCAGTGGCTTGCACTCTGTTTTACGCTGATGTTTGGTACTGCCGGACTGCCCCATGTATTATCCCGCTTTTACCTGGCCCCCAGTATGCGTGATGCCCGCTGGGGCGTTGTCTGGGGTCTTTTCTTTATCTCTCTGATCTACTGGTCTGCCCCGGCCTATGGCGTTCTGGCCAGGCTGTTTGATGCCCATGCTGGCAACGCCTTCATCAGGCCGGATCCGGCAGTGGCTGATATGGTTGCAGTGGCTGCCGTAAGCCAGGCTGGTCTTTCGTCCTGGGTACTGGGACTGATTGTAGCCGGTGGCCTGGCTGCAGCATTTTATGCAGCCGGCAGTCTGCTGCAATCCGGTGCAGCCGCCTTTGCCTATGACATCTACCCCAGACTGATCCGCCCCAATGCAGCGGACAGTGACAAGGTTATGGTGGCCAAAGGCTGCTTTCTGTTGCTGGCCCTGGTTGTAATCTACTTTACACTTGGTCAGACAGGGCTGATAGCAGAGACAGCCGCCATTGCCTTTGCCCTGGCGGGCAACACCATCTTCCCTGCTTTCCTGCTGGGTATCTGGTGGAGCAGAACCAATGCAGCCGGTGTGCTGGCAGGTATGCTGACCGGTGTCCTGATCACCGTAGCATCGCCACTGCTGGGAGGCTACATCCCGCTGATTAACACCATCTTTCCGGTCACATCCTCTGCCTTTATCGGGGCACCGGTTGTAATTCTGGTGATGATTGTTGTCTCACTGCTCACACCGCCACCTTCCGATGAGATCGTCGCTTTTCTGGTAAGTGATGTCCATGATACGGAGGTGTAGCCAATGGCATTGTTACTTGCAAAGAGTGATGATTTTACAGCCTGGGACGGCCTGGAGGACTTTACATTGGATTACAGGGCTGCGGTCATCCAGCAGGGTGTAAAACAGTCACCAGAGGCTATTGCCAGCTTCATAAGGCAGGTTGAGGATCAGATTACAATCCTGAAACAGGCTAATCAGACCATAGCCAGGCAGATTGAACAGTTGCTGGACAGGCTGGGTGAATCATCAGGACAGACCGAGCTGCGTAAACTTACAACTGACTTTTTCAACCTGACTGCACGGCATTATCACCTGTTTGCTGCACCTGAAGCACTCTTCCAGATAACCGACTGCTTCCTGTCCCGTCTGGCAGAACGATGTCTGCAACTGGTTGCACAACAGATGAACAGGACTTTACCGCCGGTATCCCTGGTGGCACTTGGCCCTGCCGGACGTTGCGAAGCCAGCCGCTATAACCAGTTACAACTTGCTCTGGTCTGGTCTGACAACACCGCCTCACCAGAACTTATGGAACTTTCAGGAACCGAACTTGTGGCCTGGCTAAGGGTATGCGGCATCACTGTGGAAGAATCGATCTCCCCTTTATCATCTGATTGGCGTGGCAGTCTGGCTGATTGGCAGCAACGCTTCAATACAATTATCACAGGCAATGACAAGACAGCCCTGATTGATCTGCTGCGTTTTGTTGATCGTAAACCGTTACTGGATGAAGCAGGTATTTTTGCGGAGTTTTCAAGCCTGTGTGACAACAGCCTGAAACAAAAAAATGCCATGTCAAACCTGGTATCCCGCTGCCTGTCCCTTTCAAACGGTATCGGCCTGATGGGAACTATCCGGCTGGAAAGAAGTGGCCCGCACCGTGACTGCTTTTCCCTGCTGAATAACGGTCTGATGCCACTTGCTTCCGCTGCTGCCGCCCTTGGATTGATTTTTAACCTGCATCAGACCAGCACACCGGCCAGACTGCGAGAGCTTGTCAGAATCGGCAGGCTGGATGTTGATCTGGCTGAACGGGCAGTCAAAGCCTGGTACTGTTTCAGCAACCACCGGCTGAAACTGGAACTTGAGGCTCCTGTCGGGCTTGACCACCGCGATATTCTGCATCTCTCCCCAACCAGATTGAACCTGACTGAACGGGAACAGTTGCAGGCCGCACTGGAAACCGCTGGCGATCTGCAGCGTTATCTGCAAGTGAGTTCTGGAAGCAGGATATGAGTCGTGGCCTGCAAATATCGCTTTCCAGCGGCTCCCTCTTCACGCTGCCCCTTTGCCGTGCCTTTGAGCTGTCTGCTGAATCAGGATTTGATGGTGTTGAGCTGATCATCAACCAGGATTTTCAGAAGGTAAACCCGGTTAAGCTTGTGCGGTCGTTGCAGCGGATTGCACCAATTAACTCTATCCATGCCCCGTTTATGCCCCTTGAAGGATGGGGCAATCCGATTCAGTCACTGTTTTTAAGTATCGAGCTGGCAGCAGAGACCGGCATCTCGCTGGTAAACTTTCACCCACCCTCCTGGATGGGGATGGAGATTACCTTCTGGCGTTGGCTATATCAGATCAGGGATTTCCAGAAAGAGGTTGGCCTGGATGGCGAAGTGATTGTAACCATTGAAAATATGCCCTGGGTTGGCCGCTATAAAATCAATCCCAATATTCTGTCTTCTACCCGTGAAATGATCAGCTTTATTCAGGAGCACAACCTTTACCTGACCTTTGACACCACCCACATGGGTTCTGGAAAGGCCAATTTTATCAATGACTTCTATCTGTTTTACCAATCAGGACGGATAAGAAACATACATTTTTCTGATTATGGCTATGACCGTGAACACCTGATCCCTGGCCATGGACGGCTGCCCCTGACCCGTTTCCTGAACCACCTGAAAAATACCGATTACAAAGGCTGCGTAACCCTGGAAATTGACCCGCACGAGTTTCCAAATGACGAAGCAATCATCCTGCAAAGCCTTAACGAACTTCAGACATACATGCGGGTTGAAACAGGCATGTTGCCACCGGAATCAATGGATAAGTTTGAAATGATGCCGCCAGTTGAGTTTCCTGATGAGGCCACAAGCCCGGCATTGGCCCCTTACCTGCCTGTGACCGACCTGCCACCAAGAGAGATCGGTACCTGTGCCATTTATCCCCCCACAGAGCAGGAACCGAGACAACAACAGTAACAGGCTTGCCACGATAACTTCAGGAACAATATGATCGGTGATCCGGCAGACCACCACAAAAAGGAGTATCCCAGCCATGAAAAAAGCCGTAATCCTGTACAGTGCCGGTCTTGATTCCAGCACCTGCCTGGCCATTGCCCGTGAGCAGGGCTTCATACCCTATGCCATCAGCTTTGATTATGGTCAGCGACATAGTTGCGAGCTTGAACTTGCAAAGGCCAATGCAGTTAAAATGGGGGCAGTAGAACATCTGGTGGTAAGTTTTGATCTGCGTAAGATGGGTGGTTCTGCCCTGACCAGTGATATTGATGTACCAACAGCAGGCCAGGGGGGTGATATTCCTGTCACCTACGTTCCTGCCAGAAACACCATATTCCTTTCCTTTGCACTGGGCTGGGCTGAAGTGCTTGGTGCCTTTGATATTTTTATCGGTGTTAACTCTGTGGACTACTCCGGCTATCCAGACTGCCGCCCGGAATATATAACTGCCTTTGAAACCTTGGCAAATCTTGCTACAAAAGCCGGAGTTGAAGGAAGCGGTCACTACAGGATTCATGCCCCGCTCTCCAGCATGAGCAAGGCAGAAATCATCAGAAAAGGGCTGACACTTGGCGTTGACTACAGACTGACCCACTCCTGCTACAATCCCACACCAGAAGGGCTTTCGTGTGGTATCTGCGATTCCTGTGCATTGCGGTTGAAAGGTTTTGCTGAGACAGGCACAACAGATCCGATCAGATATGTTGCCATATAGCGTGACAACATCTATACAAATCTGTTGTCAACCACAACCAAGCATAAGAGACCAGTTTAGTCTTTTAGGCTTGATTTTTTATTAGATGGTACGTATTCTACCAAATTGGTTGTCTTTAGATGACCAGACTACTTTTCAGAGGAGGACGCATGGATATCCTTGCCCTCAGTAGGCTGCAATTTGCAGTCACCACCATGTTCCACTTCATTTTTGTGCCGCTCACCCTGGGTCTGTCGGTACTGACCGCCTGGTTTGAAACCAGGTATGTCCAGACTGGCGATGAGACCTACAAGAGGATGACCAAATTCTGGGGTAAACTGTTCCTGATCAACTTTGCTCTGGGGGTAGTCACCGGCATTACCCAGGAGTTCCAGTTTGGCATGAACTGGGCCGAATACTCCCGCTATGTGGGAGATATATTCGGTGCACCACTGGCCATTGAGGCCACTGCTGCCTTTTTCCTGGAATCTGTCTTTATTGGAGTCTGGATCTTCGGTTGGGACAAACTATCCAAGAAGGCCCACGCCGTCACCATCTGGATGGTGGCCTTTGGTACAAACCTTTCTGCACTCTGGATTCTCTTGGCCAACGGCTGGATGCAGCGTCCGGTAGGCTTTGTACTGCGGAATGGCCGTGCAGAAATGACCGACTTTCTGGCTGTTACCACCAACTCTTACGGCTGGATCAAGTTTGTTCATACGGTCACATCGGGCTATGTCCTGGCCGGATTCTTTGTAATGGGGATCTCTGCCTGGCACCTGCTTAAAAAGAATGAAACAGACTTCTTTGTCCGCTCCTTCAAAAATGCCGCTGTTTTTGCATTTGCAGCCAGCCTGGCTGTGGCCCTTAGTGGCGACTTCCACGCTGTTGAGATTGCCAAGGTTCAGCCTACCAAGTTTGCCGCAATGGAATCTGTCTGGGAAACCCAGCAGGGGGCACCCATGCACCTGATGCTCTGGCCAGATGCAGCCAATGAGCGTAATGCCATTGAAACAGCCTCTGTACCTGGAGCATTAAGTTTTATGGCCTTCCATGATTTCAAGGCTGAGGTAAAAGGCTTGAAGGACTTTCCTGCATCTGAACGGCCACCGGTACTGCCGGTCTTTCTCAGTTTCAGAATCATGGCCGGTCTTGGTGCCCTGATCTGTGGCCTTGCTTTACTGGCTGTTATTATGCCCCGCTGGAAACAGTTTGTTAATTTCAAGCCTTTCCTTGGCCTGATGGTTGTCGCAATTCCACTTCCATATATTGCCATCCAGCTTGGCTGGCTGGTTGCCGAACTTGGTCGCCAACCCTGGGCTGTTTACGGTGTGCTTAAAACAGCAGAAGGTGTCTCCCAGTCTGTCTCTATTTACCAGGTTGCAGGTTCACTGGCTGGCTTTACAGCCCTGTACGGGCTGCTGGGAGCCATAGATATTTACCTGCTGGTAAAATACGCCAAACTTGGGCCAGACCCTGCACCTGCCAGCCTGACCACAGCAAAGGAGGTGGCGTAATATGGAAACCCTTCAGATTACCTGGTTTGTACTTTGGGCCGTACTATGGGCAGCCTATTTTATGTTGGATGGTTTTGTACTGGGCCTGGGATCGGTCTATGGCATTATCGCAAAAAATGATACTGACAAGCGGGTTCTGCTTAACAGTGTTGGGCCGGTCTGGGATGGTAATGAGGTCTGGCTGCTTACCGCAGGCGGAGCTACATTTGCCGCCTTCCCCACCACCTATGCCTTAATGTTCAGCTATCTTTACACTGCCCTGCTGCTGCTGCTTTTCTCTCTGATTGTGCGGGGAGTAACCTTTGAGTTCCGTGGCAAGATTGACAACCCTGAATGGAGACGTGGCTGGGACATCGCCATTGTAGTCTCCAGCCTGCTGCCTGCCCTTCTGTTTGGTGTGGCCTTTGGCAACATATTCAAAGGTCTGCCAATGGATGCAGCCGGTCATCATGGTGGCTTTATCTCTCTGCTTAATCCCTATGGTCTGGTCAGTGGCGTTCTGTTTGTGGTGCTGTTTGCCATGCACGGCTCTCTTTATGCTGCCATCAAGACCACTGGCGAGCTTTCTTCCAGGGCCTTCAAGTTTGCCAAATGCCTATGGATTCCTGCTCTGCTGGTGGCAGTAATCTTCCTGGGTTATACCGCCTACGCCACAAAGCTGTATGATAACTATCTGTCAGCCCCGATTCTGTTCATCATACCGCTGATTGCCGTACTGGCCCTGTTGGCAGTGCAGTACTTTATGATTACCAACGCACCATTAAGGGCCTTCACTGCCTCTTGTATCACCGTGGTATTTGTGGTTGTAACCGGTGTGGCTGGTCTGTTCCCCAACCTGATCCCATCCAGCCTTGATCCAGCCTACAGCCTGACAATTTTCAACTCCTCTTCCAGCGAGTACACCCTGAAGATTATGACTGTTGTGGCATTCATTTTTGTTCCATTAGTGATCCTGTACAAGATCTGGGCCTACCGGCTCTTCCGTGAACCGGTCACCGCTGCTGATCTGGTAGATAACAAGGATGCGTATTGATCGCATAGATGCTTCATAAGCTAAAAAAGGCCTGTCCATTCTGGACAGGCCTTTTTGTTTGTTGATCTACCTTAGGATGGGTAATACAGGTATTATTACTACGGCAACTTAATATCGCATTAACTTTTGAGATACAAGCTCACGCACTTGCCATGATTTAAGAGGTACAACCTTTCAAAAGGGCTTATAAATCTGGCTTGCTCATCGCAAAACTCCCTGGTTGCAGTTTAAAGGAAATTCTACGTGTAAGATGTAGCCCTTTTATGCCTTTGGCTTTCATACCAGGTAGCACACGCTTTCCTTAGTGCTTCGGTTTTCTGTATTGGTTTCTTATTTTGGGCTATCAGACTCGCTCCA
>CAZRKG010000061.1:8355-11522 GCA_964600635.1 uncultured Geobacter sp.
AAACAAAATCCACATCTTCCACCTGGGGCAGAGTCTGCGGCGACTGCACCTGCACTGAAGATCCACAATTTTGGCAAAACCTGGCAAAGCAGCTCTTACGTGTATTGCAGACACGGCAACTGTTGAAGAGACCGATACCGCAATGCGGGCAAAAATCCATAAGGGTAGTCTTTAGATCCACAGGCCGCTCGCAACCAGGACAAAGTCCCTTAGACAGGAAGGCATGTGCCACATCATAGAACAGCTCCTTGCGACGCTGGGATTCAGGGCGATCTTCGGCAGCCTTCTGTCGCTCCAGATAGTGTTGCAGTCCCACAATGCCCCACCGTCCGACAATCACGGTGATTATAATTCCCACCGTGTATCGCACATATCCGCCATAGCTGGGCAGATATGGCACAAGCTCTACAAAAAAGGTAAAACCCGAAAATATCACAAAGCCCCAAACAAAGGGCCACCAGCGGCTGTTGCGTTGACACCTGAACAGCCATGCAGCAACAACAAGCAATGGCAAAGTAAACAACAGCCGGTACCCAAAGACTCGCAGCTCCTGCTTACGCTGGGCTTTATCGAAGGACTTACGGGCAACCGCCTCCATATCGCCCAGTTCTCGCAGTGCCTTAGCATGAATATGTTTTGCATCCAACTCCTGCCTGTTGGCTTTTTCCAGCTTTTCTTCAACTTCACGGGCTATGGATTGCAGCTTCTCCAGCTTTTCTGTCAGGTAGACAACCTTGGAATCCTGTTCCACATTCTCAGTGGTGCTAAGTGTAGACAGCCAGTCTTTGAGCGTTTGACGTGTGCTGCGTGCATCGGCACGGGCAGCCTCAACTTGCAGACGAGACTGCTCAACATGTTCACTCGCTTCCCTGATCTCGCGACTGTACTTTTTGATGCTCTCTCGCAACTCATCGGCACGGTTGCTGTCCAGGAAATCATCCAGCTTCCGTACTTGTTCAACCTTGGGCAGGTCGCCGATTATGGTCCCACCCAGGCCAATCAGAAAACCGGCAAACACAACGGCTACCAGCCACAGGCCCCGCTTAAACCACTGCTCTGACAGACGTAAAGACTTCATCATTGATCCCTCCTGGAAACTCTCCATCCTGCATCTGGCAACAGGCGGTGGCCAAAAACAACCCCTCAGATTAGAGGTGTATATCAGAGCCAACTAACAGCGTCCACCGGTTTTAGCGGGAATAGGCAGGTTTAGCGATGATAAGGAGTGGCGGAAGTTTGGCGGGGGTTAGCGGGTTAGGCCGAAAAAAATGTCTTCAATAGTTTCCTTGGGCCTGTTTTTAAATAAGGGTCATGACTAGAACAGCACATTAAAAAGTGTGCTAACATCTTGTTATGACTATGAAAAACAAGTATGCAAATCGTTCAAAAATTTCAGAGGCCAAATTCCGTGAATTATTGCGGTTGTTTTCACTCAATTTAGAAGCTACTCAAATCGCGAAATTAACCGGTCTGAACCGGAATACTGTTAACCGTTTTCTCAAAGCCATTCGTATTCGTCTGGCTGAATTCTGTGAGCAGCAATCTCCCTTTTCTGGTAAGATCGAAGTAGACGAATCGTTCTTTGGAGCACGCCGTATTAAAGGAAAACGAGGACGTGGTGCTTACGGTAAAACCATCGTCTTCGGTGTCTTCAAACGTAATGGCAAAGTCTATACCGAGATTGTTCCCGATTGCTTTAAAGCCACTCTACAAGCCATTATCCGTGGCAAAGTAGAGCCTGAGAGCATCATTTATTCTGATGGCTGGCGGGGCTACAATGGCCTCGTTGATGTCGGCTATGGCAAGCACCTTCGAGTTGAAAGTAACAACACTGTTGATTAATTACATCTGTTTCACAAGCAATAAAAGAGTCCCAATAAAAAACAGGGGGCTAAGCTATTAAGCTTAACCCCCTGTTTTTTATTGGCGTCCCCGGAGCGATTCGAACGCCCGACCCCTTCCTTAGGAGGGAAGTGCTCTATCCTGCTGAGCTACGGGGACATATTATACCTTATCTGTTTGCTGTTTAGCGGAATCCAGACCAGAAACAGCCACTGTTTATATCAGAATTGCAGCAGTGAGTAAACCTTTCCTTCCGGCAGTTTTTTACGTCCCTCAAGAAAGCAAAGCTCTGTCATAAAGCAGCATTCAACCAGCTCGCCCTCAAGTTCCTGCACCATATCTATTACCGCCGTAACAGTACCCCCTGTGGCCAGCAGGTCATCGGCAATCAGGATTTTTTCACCTGGCTTTATGGCATCTTTATGGATTTCAAGGGTATCTTCACCATATTCAAGCTGATAGGTTTTACTGAATGTCTCAGATGGCAGCTTGCCAGGCTTACGGACCAGCACCACACCAGCCCCCAGACGATATGCCAGGGCTGCCCCGATCACAAAACCACGGGCTTCAACACCAACGATCTTATCAATCCGTTGTCCAATATAGCGGTTAGCCAGCAGATCTATCATCTGGGTATAGGATTTGGCATCCTGCAACAGTGTAGTGATGTCTTTGAAAACAATCCCCTTTTTAGGAAAATCATAAATATCTCGGATTGCGGCTTTCAGGTTGTCCATCTGGTTATTCCTCCAAAGTATATATTCAATATTCAGCTTGTTGCAGCTCTCTTTAATTTTTCCAAAGCCTTGGATTCAATCTGCCTGATCCTCTCACGAGTTACGCCAAAGATCTTTCCAATGGCTTCTAACGTCTGAGGGTCATCATCATGCAGCCCGAACCTGAGACTAAGAATTGTCTTTTCATTGTCTTTCAGATTTTCAAAATGTCTGGCTATATGGGCATAGCTTTCAATATTTTCAAGTAATTGAGTTGCTGAGACAGCCTCATGATCCGCAAGGGTGTCAGAAATATAAAAATCGCTGTTATCACTGATCGGATCATCAATTGAGCTGGTCCGCCTTAACAGAATCAGCAGCCGGTGGATATGCTCCTGCTTAACCTGCATAGCCTCAGACAGTTCATGAATATCAGGTTCGCGATGCAACTGGTTGGTCAATTTACGTGAGCTTTTAAGCAGCCGGTTTATATCTTCTGAAACATGCACCGGTAAACGTATGGTGCGGGCCTGATTCATCAAGGCCCGCTCAATCGCCTGCCTGATCCACCAGGTAGCGTAGGTGGAGAACTTGTAGCCGCGCTGATAC
>CAZRKG010000062.1:0-11422 GCA_964600635.1 uncultured Geobacter sp.
GTGTGCCATTGGTTTTTCTGTGTTTTATATGATTTGTTTCGTGAGATTCGTGCAAATTCGTGGCAAAATTTTATGGTTTTAGTTTTCCTCTGTGTACTCTGAGGCTATATGTTTCAAAAGGATGTTTCGTGTTAATTCGTGGCTAAAAACAAGGTTTTATCTGTATGCTCTATGCCGCTGTGTTTCAAATGCTTTTCATGCGGGTTTGTGTTAAAATTGTCGTCAGAAATATACCTTCAGGATTAAAACTTGATTTTAGTTGCAGTGTTGTATATTTTTAGCCTTAATGAATATATCTGTTTAAACCTTGCCAGCATAACAAGCCTGAAACAGGCTTTATGCAGTTTAATTTCAGTAATACTAAAATGGTGTGGCAATGAAAAAGAAAAAAATGATCCTCTCACAGGAGACAATGGACATAGATGTTGTCCGTAAAGTGGAGGCACTTTCCGGTACATCTGTCCGACGTTGTTTCCAGTGCGGTAAATGTTCTGCTGGCTGCCCTATGGCAACCTTTATGGACCATCCCCCTAACCGTGTGGTTCGTCTGCTGCAACTGGGGCAATGGCAGCGGATTCTGGCTGGCCGCTCCATCTGGTACTGTGCTTCCTGTGAAACCTGTTCCACCCGCTGCCCAAACAAGGTACATCTGGCCTCCATTATGGATGCCTTGCGTAAACTTTCATGGGATCTGGATGGCCCTTCTAAAGAAAGCTATGTCCAGCTTGCAAACCGCCTGTTTCTGGATAACATCCGCACCTATGGTCGCCAGTACGAGATGCGACTGGCGGCGGTCTTCAACGTTAAATCCGGCCAGTTTCTGAAGGATATGATGTTAGGCCCCAAGCTGATCACAAAGGGCAAACTGAAAATGTTCCACCAGAAAAACAAAAACGTGGCTGAGGTGGAAAAGATCTTCAGCAGAATTGAAGAGATGCGTCGCAAAGGTGAAGCACCATGAGTAAACTTAGTTATTCATACTATCCTGGCTGTTCACTTCATGCCTCGGCCTCTGAATATGATCTTTCCACCCGTGAGGTGTTTGCAGCACTGGGGATCGGCCTGGAAGAGGTGCCGGACTGGATCTGTTGTGGTGCCACTCCGGCCCATAATGTTGATGAGCTGCTTTCCCTTTCCCTATCTGCCAAGAATCTGGAGCTTGCGGAACAGGTGCCGGGTGATATGGCGGTGGCCTGTGCCTCCTGTTTTTCCCGCCTCAAATTTGCCCAGCATATTCTGGGGAATGATGAGAAGAAGCTGAAGCTGGTGGAGAAGGCGATTGATGCACCGGTGCCGCTTGAGCGGAACGTAAAGCATCTGCTGACCATTCTGGCGGCTGATTATGGTCTGGAAGCCCTTGCAGGTGCAGTTAAAAAGCCGCTTGCAGATCTAACTGTTGCCTGTTACTACGGCTGCCTGCTGACCAGGCCCAATGATGTGCCAAACCTTGATTGTGTTGAGGCCCCCACCATTATGGAAGATGTGATGGAAAACGTCGGGGCCAATACTGTACCCTGGACCCATCGCCTGGAATGCTGCGGAGCCAACTTTACCCTCTCCCGTCCGCCGGTGGTGCAGCAGCTTTCCAATGCTGTGCTGGATTCTGCCAAGGCAGCCGGTGCAGACTGCATTGTGGTGGCCTGCCCCCTTTGCCACGGCAACCTGGACATCCGCCAGAAAGAGATTGAGGGGATCTTTGCTGCTGATTATGGCCTGCCTATATTTTATCTGACCCAACTGGTGGGGCTGGCCCTGGGAATACCGGCAGAACGGTTGGGGCTGGATGCACTGATTGTCAGCCCACGGTCACTGCTTACATCTAAAAAGCTGATTTAGGAAAACCCTAGCATGTTAAAATGCCTGATTATAGAAGATGATCAACTGAGCAGAGAGATGCTGGCCCTACAGCTTGAAAACTACGCCCAATGTGACCACGCCGATAATGGCCAGGTTGGTGTGGAGCTGTTTGAGGCCGCCCTCAAAGAGGGCAGGGGCTATGACCTGATTCTGCTGGATATTATTATGCCAGAGATGGATGGTCTGGATGCTGCCCGTGCAATCCGCAGGCTGGAGGAGCTGAATGGAACAGGTGCTGATCAAGGGGTGAATATCATTGTACTTTCTTCACTCAACACCCCGCAGGATGTGATTCAGGCCTATGTTTCGGCCCAGTCCGCCGCCCACCTGGTTAAACCTGTCAAGCCAGAGCGGCTGCTCAGAACACTTCGTAAGCTGGGCCTGATAGAGATGGAGAACTAGATATGGCGAGAGTTGGCGTATTTGTCTGCCATTGTGGTGAGAATATATCCCGTACCGTGGATGTGGAGCAGGTGGCCCGTTCAGCGGAAAATATGCCTGGGGTGGCCTATGCCACAGACTACAAATATATGTGTTCTGATCCTGGCCAGAGCCTGCTTAAAAAGGCGATTGAAGAGCAGAAACTTAGTCATGTGGTGGTGGCGGCCTGCTCCCCGCGGATGCACGAGCGTACCTTCCGCAAGGCGGTGGAACAGGCTGGCCTGAATCCGTTTCTGTGTGAAATGGCCAACATACGTGAGCATTGTTCCTGGGTACATGAAGACCGTAAAGAAGCAACAGATAAGGCAACCGAGATTGTCGCCATGCTGGTGGAGCGGGTTAAGAAGAACCGCATACTGCCTGCCATTACCGTTCCGGTTACCAAACGTGCCCTGGTGATTGGCGGTGGTATTGCTGGTATCCAGGCTGCCCTGGATATTGCCGATGCAGGTCATAAAGTGGTTCTGGTGGAGCGGGAACCGTCCATTGGCGGTCACATGGCACAGCTTTCCGAAACCTTCCCAACCCTGGACTGCTCCCAGTGCATCATGACCCCCAAAATGGTGGATGTTGCCAACCATCCCAACATCACCATGCACACCTACAGCGAGATTGAGCAGGTTGATGGTTATATCGGCAACTTTCAGGTCACAATCCGCAAAAAAGCCCGTTCAGTTGATGAAAAGAAATGCACCGGCTGCGGTGTCTGTATCACCAAATGTCCCCAGAAAAAGATAACCAGTCATTTTGATTGCGGGCTGGGGAACCGCAGTGCCATCTATGTTCCCTTTCCCCAGGCTGTGCCCAACATACCGGTGATTGATCGGGAAAATTGCACCATGTTCAAAACCGGCAAGTGTGGTGTATGTCAGAAGTTCTGCGGTCCTGGTGCGGTTGATTTTGAACAGCAGGACCAACTGCTGGTTGAACCGGTTGGAGCCATTGTGGTTGCCACCGGTTTTGAGCTGTACAACATCACCGAGAAGCCGAAAGGTTCGGCAATTAAAGGTTATGGCGAGTTTGGGCATGGCAAGATCCCTGATGTGATTGATGGTCTGACCTTTGAGCGATTGGCCTCCGCCTCTGGCCCCACCGGCGGTAAGATCCTGCGTCCGTCAGATGGCAAGGAGCCGAAGCAGGTGGTCTTTATACAATGTGTCGGCTCCCGTGCCAGGGAAAAGGGGATCACCTACTGTTCCAAGATCTGCTGCATGTACACCGCCAAACATACCATGCTGTACAAGCATAAGGTGCATGACGGACAGGCCTATGTCTTCTTCATGGATGCACGTGTGCCGGGCAAGAGTTACGACGAATTCTGGCGGCGTGCCATTGAGGAGGAAGAAGCGGTTTACGTCCGTGGCATGGTCTCCCGTCTGTATCAGAAGGGGGATAAGGTGGTGGTGATGGGCAGCGACATCTCCGTAAGTGTGCAGGTGGAGGTGGAAGCTGATCTGGTGGTGCTTGCCACCGCTGTCATGCCTCGCCAGGGTGCAGATTCCCTGGCCCAGAAATTGGGGATCTCCTACGACAAATACCAGTTCTATTCCGAGGCCCATGCCAAATTAAGGCCGGTGGAATGTGCCACTGCCGGAATTTACCTGGCCGGTGCCTGCCAGGGGCCAAAGGATATTCCTGATACAGTCGCCCAGGCCAGTGCAGCCGCCGCCAAGGTGATGACCCTGTTTGCAAAGGATCAGTTGGAGCGTGAACCGATTGTGGCACGGGTGAGGGAAAGCGGCTGTGTGGGTTGCTTTGCCTGTAAAAAGGTCTGTGCCTACGGTGCGGTGGAAGAAAAGGAAATTCGTGATCGTCAGGGCAATCTGATTAAGATTGTGGCCTACGTCAACCCCGGTGTCTGTGCCGGATGTGGTACCTGCCAGGCCACCTGCCCATCTAAATCCGTAGAGCTGGATGGGTATACCGATGAGCAGATTATCTCGATGATTGAGGCGTTATGAATGAGCGATTTTCCGCCAGCTCGGCGTCAGGCTGCGTGCCTCCTTGTGCGGCGTACTCTGATGTACGCCTCCGCGTCGGCTCTTGCCTTTCTTGATCTGACGAAAACTTGTTCGTTCCAGGAGAACAATAACGGTGCATTCTGAAAAAACAAAACAGAGCTTTGAACCAAGAATCTTCGCCTTTGTCTGTACCTGGTGTACCTATGCCGGTGCAGATCTGGCCGGCACCAGCCGGATGCAGTATCCGGCCAATGTACGGGTGCTAAAGTTCCCCTGCACCGGCAGGATTGATCCGGTCTTTATCATGAAGGCGTTTCAACAGGGGGCCGATGGTGTGCTGGTTTCCGGTTGTCATCCAGGTGATTGCCACTATATAGCCGGTAACTTCCATGCCCGCCGACGCTTTGCAGTCTTCCGCAAACTGCTGGAGTTCATAGGGGTAGACCTGAACCGGCTGCAATTCTCATGGGTCTCTGCTGCTGAGGGGGGCAAGTGGGTTGAGGTGGTGACAGAACTTACCGAGCGGGTACGGGAGATGGGGCCGATGCAGGAGTTCAAGGAGCTGGCACTGGAAGAACAGTGGTCTGGCTGCCTGAATACGCCGGAGCTGATGGAAGCCTATAAAGAGATTTAGCCACCAACATCCAGAATCAAGGTGCAAAATGAGTAAAACCATTGATACCAGTTATCATGCCGATGTTACCATGGCGATTCAGGCCGAGGCGGCCCGTATTCTTTCCAACGGAACCGTATCTGCTGTGGTTGGATATGCCGCTGCCCGCCGCAGGGGGGCTGTTCAGCCGATTGTAATCACCACTGCTGAAGAGGCCGGTAAGCTGCTTTTTTCCCCAGCCTGTGTAAATAACCTGACAGTCTACCTGACCAAAGCCAAGAAGGATGTTCCACAACAGGGCAGGGTGGCTGTTATGGTCAAGAGCTGTGACCTGAAGGCACTGGTGGGGTTACTGGGAGAATCCCAGTTAAAGCGGGAGAGGCTGTACCTGATCGGACTGCCATGCTGTGGTGTGCTGGAATCAGTACGGCAGCCGGATCAGCAGCTTACAACAGAAAATATCGCCCCCAAATGCACTGAATGTGGCGAACCTATTCCGCCGGACTGTGACTTTATACCTGCAACTTTCCCATCAACCCTGCCTGAGCTTGAAAAGAGGTACGCAACTGAAATTGCACGGCTGGAATCATTAACACCGGCGGAACGCTGGGAGTATTGGAAAGAGCAGTTCAGCAAGTGTATCAAATGCTACGCCTGCCGCCAGGTCTGTCCATTCTGCTACTGCGAGCAATGCCTCTGTGACCGGAACCGTCCCCAGATGGTGGAGCAGTCTCCCCGTCCGGCTGGCAATACCTCCTGGCATATCATGCGGGCCATGCACCTGGCCGGACGTTGTGCCGGCTGTGCTGAATGTGAACGGGCCTGCCCGATGGATATTCCCCTTAACCTGCTGAACCGCAAGATGGCCGATGAGCTGAAAGAGCTGTTTGGCAGTGAGGCTGGTTTTGCCGTGCAGGAAAAAGGGGCACTTAACAGCTATTGTGATAACGATGACCAGTCGTTTATCCGTTAAGGATTAAGGGATAATACAGCCATGCAAAAACAGATCAGTGAAGCTGATTTCCGCCTGTTACTGGACAGTCTGCTGCTTAATGGGCAGCGTCTTGTGGGGCCACGTTATACCGCCGATACCTTGCTGTATGAACCACTTTCCTCTGCATCGGATCTGGTGCTGGACCAGTTGCCAGCCCGTTCCATCAAAGAGGCATTCTTTCCGGTCTGCGAAGATCTGCTGGAATACCGTAAGGAAGGTCAGCAGGTTCATCTTGAGGATATTACTGCTGAGCGTTTTCAGGAGACGGTTCTGGTTGCTGTCCGCCCCTGCGATGCTGCGGCTGTTCCGGTGCTGGATGCTGTTTTTTCCTGGGATTATAAGGATCAGTTCTTTCTGGAACGTCGCAAAAAGACCACCATCATCGGTCTGGCCTGCACCACCGCTGACGATGCCTGCTTCTGTACCGCTGTTGGCCTGTCACCGGATAATCCACGGGGATCTGACCTGATGCTGCATCCGCTGCAATGCGGTGGTTTTCTTGCAGAAAGCCATACTGAGAAGGGGGAGGTATTTCTTAAGACCTGGCAAGATCGTTTTAGGTCGGTTGAAGCAGCAGAGCAGGTTCCGCTGGCACAACCAGAGTTTGCAGAGCTGGATCTGAAGAAGATTAAAACCTGGCTGGATGAGCATTTTGAGGATGAAGCCTGGGATGGGATTGGAACCCGCTGTGTTGGCTGTGGTGCCTGTGCCTTTGTCTGTCCGGCCTGTCACTGCTTTGATATTGTTGATGAGGGGACCGAGCGGTCAGGCAAGCGACGCAAGTTCTGGGATGCCTGCGGATTCTGGAAGTTCACACACCATGCCTCCGGCCATAACCCCCGTGATATGCAGCCCAAGCGTTACCGCAACCGGATTATGCACAAGTTCAAATACTATGATGACAAGTTTGGTCAGACCCTCTGCACCGGCTGCGGGCGATGTATCCGCATCTGCCCGGTGGGGGTGGATATTGCCGGTATACTGGCGGAGATTGAGCATAGGGGATAAGGTTTTAGCCACGAATCTGTACGCAAAAGCATAAACCGACGATTAACAGCGATAAACGCCGAGAAAACAATATAGACCTGTAGGGGCAGACCTAAGTGTCTGCCCTTGTAACATAATTTGGAGAACAGACCGGTTCGTCACTGTGGTGGAAATTTATAATGACAGTTTTTTCCGTCACTGCGAGCGAAGCGTGGCAGTCTCAGCAATTTTATATAGATTGCTTCGGCTAAAGCCTCGCAATGACAAACAAGTACTATAAGTGCCAAAGAATTAAATCTGTTCAGGATAAAGGTTTTATATATGTGTAACCACAATCAAAACATCTATCTGCCCTACCTTGCCACCGTTGAAGAGATAATCCAGGAAACCGCTGACATCCGCACCTTGCGACTGGTGTTTCAGGAGCCTGAAGTCAGGGGAAACTTCACCTTTCGGGCTGGACAATTCGCTGAATACTCTGCCTTTGGATCTGGTGAATCCACCTTCTGTATCGCCTCTGCCCCCACCAGAAAAGGTTATATTGAATGCTGCTTCCGGGCGGTGGGGCGGGTCACAGAATCGCTGCAACGGCTGGAGGTGGGTGACAGCATGGGGGTGCGTGGCCCCTACGGTAACTCCTTCCCCATAGAGCAGTTTTATGGGAAAAACCTGGTCTTTGTGGCTGGTGGCATAGCCTTGCCACCACTCAGAACCTTAATCTGGAACTGCCTTGATCTGCGGGAAAAGTTTGGAGAGATCACAATTGTCTATGGTGCCAGAACAGAGGCTGACCTGGTTTACAAGCGGGAACTGGCTGAATGGCAGCAGCGTGATGATGTCCGTCTGGTAAAGACCGTTGACCCTGGTGGAGATACTCCTGACTGGGATGGTAAGGTGGGTTTTGTACCTGCTGTGCTTGAGGAGGCTGCTCCGGCGGCTGAGAACAGTATCGCCCTGCTTTGCGGCCCGCCGGTTATGATTAAATTTACCCTTCCTGTGCTGGAGAAGCTTGGTTTTGCTGATGATGCCATCTACACCACCCTGGAAAACCGTATGAAATGCGGCCTGGGTAAGTGTGGCCGCTGCAATGTGGGTAATATCTACGTCTGCAAGGATGGCCCTGTTTTCACCGCCAGCCAGGTTAAACAGATGCCGCTTGAGTATTAAACTGTTCCACCAGGAAGCCAACAGGCTCCATCCGCACTTTCAGGATGGAATCTGTTGGCTTCTTCTGACAGAAACCATCGCATTTTAATCAGTAGCGTGACTGTACAACCTCAACCTCAAAATAGCCTTTCTCATCTGTTGTCTTAAGGGTAATGATCGCTTTACGGTCTGCACCGGTACTGTTCGGATCAACCGTTACATAAACATTACCTGTATCGTTTCCACTTCCAGATGTCTTATCCAGTGTACACCAGGATTCGCTGCTTGTAGCGGTCCAGGCTCTTGCAGAGGCAAATTCAAAGACCTTGGCACTTCCTTTTGCTTCAAAGTGCAGGTTGTTTCCAGCAATCAGCGGGGGATAGCTGAATGGGATGAAGAAAGAGTTTGTATTGGTCTGCCATATATTGTGTTCGGTTTGGTAAGTTTCAATCCATACTTCGTGTACATTTCCAGTAGATATTCCGTTTTTCCATGTAAAATCCGATACAAAGCCTTTAGCATCATCACGTGCTTCTGGAGCTATCTTCCACATCCATTGATTATATGGCTGGAAGTTACTGCGTGACAGCAAGACAGCATCATTAAAATCACCGAGATAAAACGGGGCACTGTTAGGTTTTATAGTTGGTCTTGGAAAAGAGTAGCTCCAGGCTGCCTTTACTTTATCATCAGCGGGTGCCGACGTATTGTTTACTTTGCAATCTTCCACCACCACGGATTCAGATGTAGAGTAACTTATTCCGGCAGATATATTTAATGTTGGGCTTGTGCCGGTAAAGCCGATGTTTCCGCCCAGGTTCCAGGAGAAACCACTTGTTACACTTGCACTGCCATTTGTGGTAGCAGGTGAAGAGTTCATAAGCTGTATAAAGTTGTTACTGATACTGGTTTCAATTCTGTTATCAAACCTGTATTCAACCATATATCCTTTTATTTCTGAAAGTACTGGCGTGATTATATTTTTCATCCATCCATCCTTGTTAGAATAAAGTAAGGATGGATTTAACATGCCCCGTTGCTGCACAATAAACCAGTCATAATCAATATTGTCGGCTGCATTATAGGAGTGGCAGGCGTACAGATAATAGGTAAGCTGAAAAGTCTGTGAAGGTACAGATACATCATATGTATATATCCGTGCCTCTGATATTTGGGCCAGATCAGCATTGGTTGTGGATGCAGTGGTAACAGCAGACTTTTTACTGGTTTGCAGCGCTTCCAGCCTGCTGTTTTCATCAGCAATGTATTTTATGAAATTCTGTGCCCGCATATCATTAAACATGATTGGATCAAGATCATAATCCTCTACAGGTTGCTCAAATATCATGTCAGAATTTACACTTGTCTTTGCAGGTAGTGGAGATAATGTAGCCAGGTCAGTTACAGGTGTGACCCAGATAAATTTATCAAAGCCTGAATCTTCACGTTGACGTTTGTTGATGGCAAACAGTTCAACCTTTTTAAGTTCCTGGCTGTTAGCTGGAAGGTCAAAGTTTGGTTCCAGCCCAAGATCTTCCAGAAATTCATTAACCTGATCTACTCCAGCATGTACTAAAACAACAAAGTTACCGGCATTATAAGCTGTTTGCATCCACTGTTTGTCTACGCCCTGTGGGGTAAATCCCTGACGATAAGATACAAATAGTACTCCATCGGTTGCTTTTCCATCGTATGGCTTAAAACTTATGGATCGTTTTATAAGATATGGAGCCAGACCTTCATTAACATTGCCAATGTAATATGCCTTTTTAATCACAGGCCCGGAAGGTAGCGGAGTTGTATTATTATCGCTTCCGCAGCTACAAAGAAACAGCATAGCCAGCAGTGTAATTGTCACCAATAAATAAGGTTTTAATTTTGATATAGGTTTTACACTGTTCTTTTTCATTTTAAGCCCCCTGTCTGGTTGTTGGTGTTTATTAATCGGTCTGATTGCCAGAAGGATTCAGTATGTGAGTTTTTTATTATTTCAGCAATTAAAAAGTACTATCTCTTAAACGGGTAGTCTGTTTGAATGTAGCTGCATGCTTTTTGTAAATATGAAAATATCTTACGGCTCGGACAGGTCGGGTTATTTTGTCTGTACTGCCTGTATAAAATTACCTTTTTGTTTACAAACCAGTTATAAGCAGATAGATATAATAATTGTTTTCAAACGATATTTTACCGGAGGGACAAACTATGAAAGCAGTGCTGATGGATGGCTTTGGTGGTGTGGATGTATTGAAGGTTGGTGAGGTAGAAAAGCCGGTGGCTGGTGAAGGGCAGGTATTGGTTAAGGTGATTGCCACCACCATAAACCGCCCTGATCTGGTGCAGCGTGAAGGTAAATATCCGCCGCCACCAGGGGATTCCGAGATCCTGGGCCTTGAAGTTGCCGGTACCATTGAGGCAGTTGGGCCAGGCGTAACAGGCTGGCAGGTTGGACAGCGGGTTATGTCGCTGGTTGGTGGTGGTGCCTGTGCTGAATATGCCGTGGCCTATGCCAGCCACCTGATGCCGATTCCAGATAACATGAGCTATGAGGAAGCTGCCTGTGTCTGCGAATCATACATTACTGCATTTTCCAACCTGTTTATGATTGGTGGTTTGCAGGATAAGAACACGGTTATTATTCACGGTGGCGGCGGTGGGGTTAACATGGCAGGTGTGCAACTTTGCAAGGCATTGGTGCCTGATACAAAGATCATAGTGACTGCCCATCCCAGCAAGATTGAGCGTGTAAAGGCAATGGGTGTGGATCTGGTGATTGATTACACTACAACTCCTGATTTTGCAGATGCTGTCAAGGAATTTACCAGTAAAAAAGGGGTGGATCTTATTCTGGATCATGTTGGTGCAAAGTATCTGGCACCCAATATGAACTCCCTGGGCTATGCCGGTCGTCTGGTGATTATTGGTATTATCAGCGGCATCAAGGCAGAACTTAACCTGGCCCTTATGATGGTTAAACGACAGCAGATCATCGGCAGTGTGCTTCGTTCACGTCCGGTAAAGGACAAGGCAGCTATTGTGGCCGAGTTTACAAAGACTGCCCTGCCAAAGTTTGCAGATCGTACCATTGTGCCGATTATAGAAAAGGTCTTCCCGATTGAAGAGGTGGTGGCAGCCCACCAGATGATGGAAGAAGACAAACATTTTGGAAAGATTGTACTTAAAATTCAGTAGGATGCAATTTATAGCACAGTAAAAAACAGACCTCCCGGGTTTCAGAGCCTGGGAGGTCTGTTGTTTTATCGCGTTATCCAACTCCAGATCAAAGATGGATTCAAGGCGGCGAGGAGATCGGCGACGAAGGCGTACACTAAGTACGTTGAGAAGCCGATGACGAGCCAACGAAGAAGACACTTTGATATGGGATTGGAATTACAGCCCCATTACAGCCCTGCCTTTGGGATACTC
>CAZRKG010000063.1:0-11276 GCA_964600635.1 uncultured Geobacter sp.
AAAGAAGGCAACAGGGCCGGATGTATATTCATAATCCGGTTGGGGAAGGCATCAATCATAGTGGGTGACAGAATCCGCATAAAGCCTGCCAGTACCACCAGATCCACCTTTTGTTCCTGAAGCAGTTGCACCATAGCAGCATCGTAACTTTGCCGGTCAGGGTGGTTGCGGTGATCCATCACAAAGCTGGTGATATTATGCTGCCTGGCCCGTTCCAGGGCATAGGCATCGGTCTTGTTGCTGATCAGGCAGGCGATTCTGGCATTTTTAATCACGCCATCTGCAATGGCATCCAGAACAGCCTGAAAATTGCTTCCATTGCCGGAAACCAGCACTGCAATGGAAGTTTCGTTCTGATTGCTCATATCAGCACCACCTGTTCTGTCTGTCCTTCAGATAGCTTTGCAACTTCGCCAATCTGCCAGGCTGTTTCACCAAGTCCGTTCAAACGGGCCATAATATCATCTGCTTCATTGGTATCAACCGCCAGCACCAGACCGATCCCCATATTAAAGGTACGTAGCATCTCATTTTGGGCCACATTGCCGGCCTCCTGCATCAGCCTGAAGATGGCCGGAACCTCCCAGGAACCGGCAGTCAGATTTGCTGCACAGCTTTTGGGCAGCACACGGGGGATGTTCTCCAACAGCCCGCCACCGGTAATATGGACAATGCCGTTGATTTTAAAATCCTTCAGCAGGTGCAGGACAGACTTGACGTAAATCCGGGTTGGGGTAAGCAGTTCTTCGGCCACAGTACGGTCAAACCCTGGCAGCCTGTCATTGATCCCAAGCCCCATCAGTTCAAACAATATCCGACGTGCCAGGGAATAGCCGTTACTGTGCAGACCGCTGGAGGCCAGGCCGATCAGCCTGTTACCAACTGTGATGGAGGAGCCATCCACAATCCTGTCCCGCTCTACAACACCAACAGTAAAGCCGGCTATGTCGTACTCTCCATCAGCATAAAAGCCCGGCATTTCTGCTGTTTCGCCACCAATCAGGGCACAGCCAGCCTGGCGGCAGCCTTCTGCAATACCAGCAACAACCTGGGCGGATTTATCAGGATCCAGTTTACCTGTGGCCAGATAATCCAGAAAGAAAAGCGGCTCTGCACCCTGCACAATTACGTCGTTAACGCACATAGCCACCAGATCAATACCGACTGTATCGTGCTTGTCAGCCATAAAGGCCAGCTTTAGCTTGGTGCCTACGCCATCTGTGCCGGATACCAGCACCGGATCTTTGTATTTGTCAGTATTAAGGGCAAAAAGGCCGCCAAAACCACCAATATCTGCCATTACCTCTGGCCTGAAGGTTGATTTAACCAATGGCTTGATTTTCTGCACAAATTGATTTCCGGCCTCAATATCTACGCCGGCTTCCTTATAGGTGGTGGATTTCTTGGTCACGTTGGTTGGCTCCTTTTTTAGCTGTGCTGGCAAGCAATAGATTTTTTATCCAATCACCACTCAAAAGTCAATTGAATCAAGGTTTTGGCTACTGTACATTTGTGCCCTGCCGATTATACAGATATGGACAGACAAGATAAGTCCTGTAAAACCGTTACTTTCCTTAATTTTTGATACCGGTCAATGCAGATTGTTATGAACAGGACTATTGTTGCCATTAAAAAGGGGGTAGTCATGAAAACAAACAAAATCCATAAAGATATGACCATTAAGGAGCTACTGGAGCTGCACCCTGAAACACTTGATGTGCTGGTTGCCAATGGTTTTGAAAACCTGAAGGATTCCAGAGTTTTGGCGGGTGTGGGAGGGATTCTTAAACTGGAGCGGGCGGCCCAGACCAAAAACTTTGACCTGGAAAACTTCCTTGGACTGTTGCGTCAGAAGGTTGAAGAAAAGCAGAACCAGGTTGATATAACCATGAAGGAGACTGTCAGGGAAGAGGATGCTGATATACGTATCTCCGGCCTTCTGCCATGTCCGGTACGCTTGCCGCTGCTGGAAGGCTTTGACAGCTTTGTGGAGCAGTATCAGCAGGATACAGGGCTTAAGGTCAGCTACAGGTTTGAGGCAGCCTCTGTTGGGGCAGACTGGCTGGCAGAGCATTTTGATGAGATGAGCAACATCAATACTCTGCCGGATATATTTGTGTCAGCCGGTTTTGAGACATTTTTTGACCCTGCCACCATCGGTAAGTTCAAGGATGAAGGTGTTTTCACCGATTTGACCAGGGGGCCGCACAACCGCAGTTTTGACGGTGTGGAGCTTAGGGATCCCAAGGGTCATTACGGCATGATTTCCATGGTACCATCGGCCTTCATGGTGAACCACGACGAGCTTGGTGATCTGCCGGTTCCCCGTACCTGGGCCGATATTCTCTCGCCCGCCTTTGAACAGAAAGTTGCCCTGCCAGTGGGGGATTTTGACCTGTTCAACGCAATTCTGCTTACAATTCACAAAACCTATGGTGATGATGGTGTCAAACGGCTTGGTCGCTGCATGTTGAAGTCAATGCATCCGGCCCAGATGATTAAAAATGCCCAGCGGGTTTCCGAGGAAAAACCACCGGTTACCATCATCCCTTACTTTTTCAGCCGGATGGCAGGCATGGTCAAAACCCTGGAGGTGGTCTGGCCAGAGGACGGGGCGATCCTCAGCCCGATCTTCATGCTGACCAAAAGCAGCAAAAAGGAGCAGTTACAGCCGATTGCCGATTTTCTTTACAGCAGGGATGTTGGTGAAATACTGACTGAAAAAGGGCTGTTTCCATCACTTAATCCCGCTGTTCAAAACGTGCTGCCAGAGAAGCACCCCTGGATGTGGGTTGGCTGGGATTATCTGTACAGCAATAACGTGGCAGAACAGATCCGTCGTACACTGAAGCTGTTTGAAGATGCAATGAATGAGTAATTCCAATTTCATATCAAAGCGTCTTCTTCGTTGGTTCGTTATCGGCTCCTCAACGTACTGTGTGTACGCCTTCGTCGCCGATTTCCTCACCGCCTTGAATCCATCTTTGATCTGTAATCGGAATAATTTCATAAAAGGAGAGACTCGATGCGTTTTTTAACCATTTCAGGCCCGCCAT
This sequence comes from uncultured Geobacter sp., assembly GCA_964600635.1. Taxonomy (GTDB): domain Bacteria; phylum Desulfobacterota; class Desulfuromonadia; order Geobacterales; family Pseudopelobacteraceae; genus Trichlorobacter. The sequence goes on from CAZRKG010000063.1 coordinate 3,057, forward strand.
CCTCTGGCAAAACCTCGGTGGCTTTGCGGGTAATTGAGGCATTGCAGGCCAAAAACAGAAAAATAGGGGTGGTCAAGTATGACTGCCTGATGACAGACGATGATCAGCTTTATGCCAAAAAGGGCGTACTGGTTAAAAAGGGGCTTTCCGGTTCCCAGTGCCCTGACCATTACTTTGTCAGCAATATAGAATCCTGCGTAAAGTGGGGTAATGAGCATCAGGTAGATTTTCTGATCAGCGAATCAGCCGGTCTGTGTAACCGCTGTTCTCCCCATATCAAGGATATTACCGCCATCTGCGTAATCGACAACCTGAGTGGCATCAACACACCCCGTAAGATCGGCCCGATGCTGAAATCAGCCGATATTGTTGTGATCACCAAGGGGGATATTGTCTCCCAGGCTGAACGGGAGGTGTTTGCCTCACGGGTGAAGCAGGTTAACCCGGGTGCTGTGATTATGAATATCAACGGAATCACCGGCCAGGGTGCCTTTGAGCTGACCACACTGTTTGAAGCTGCTTCGGATATCACCACCCTGGAGGGGATGCGGCTGCGTTTTTCCATGCCTTCTGCCCTCTGTTCCTACTGTCTGGGTGAAACCAGGATTGGCGATGAATACCAGACCGGCAATGTCCGTAAGATGGAGTCCTGATCATGCAATATACGGATCTGTTACATATAAAATTAACCGAACTGCTGGCGGAATACCCCTGGCTGGCAGACTTTTTCAGTTCTTTCGGGATTGAATTTCAGGCCAGTGAGCTGACCCTGCAACAGTACCTGGATCAGCTTGATCCTGATCTGCTGCTTGATCTTGGTACCAGCCAGGAGCAGATGTCACAATCTCTGCACGACTTTATATCTGGTATGCTGGCCCTTGATGAAGAGGCTGAAAAGGTGGAGTCATTGACCATCATAGGTGGTTTTGACAAAACCGGTAAGGCCGAAGCTCTGGAGCTGACCCTGATCCCGGGACAGGTAATCTGCATAGTTGGGCCTACAGGTTCCGGCAAGAGCAGACTGCTGGCAGATATAGAATGGGTGGCCCAGGGCGATACCCCCACCAAACGAAAAATATTGATAAATAACAAGGTGCCTGATAATAAGTGGCGGTTTTCCACAGAACATAAACTTGTGGCCCAGCTTTCCCAGAACATGAACTTTGTGATGGACCTGTCAGCCGAGGAGTTTGTGCGGATACATGCAGAAAGCCGTCTGGTGCCAGACCCGGAAGAGAAGGTAAAGCGGATTCTGGAACAGGCCAACCAGTTGGCAGGGGAGCAGTTCAGGCCTGAAACACCGGTAACTTCATTAAGTGGTGGTCAATCCCGTGCCCTGATGATCGCTGATATGGCAATCCTCAGCAAATCGCCGATTGTACTGATTGATGAGATTGAAAACGCTGGCATTGATCGTAAAAAAGCATTGGAGCTGCTGGTACGTCAGGAAAAGATCATTTTGATGGCTACCCACGACCCGATTCTGGCCCTGATGGGAGATAAAAGGCTGGTTATCAAAAACGGCGGCATATCCAGAATTATTGAATCCAGCGAGGCAGAACGTAAAAACCTCTCCCGTCTGGAGGAGCTGGATAATACACTACTGGCTCTGCGGAACAGGATCAGGTTTGGTGAAACACTGGAAAATATTTAATTCCAACTCCATATCAAAGCGTCTTCTTCGTTGGCTCGTTATCGGCTCCTCAACGTACTTCGTGTACGCCTTCGTCGCCGATCTCCTCACCGCCTTGAATCCATCTTTGATCTGGAATTGGAACAACATATAAATAAAAGGAGATAAACCTATGCATCAGGGATGTGATGGAAGTTTTGGAGGTGGTGGCCAGATTGTGGATAAGCTGCGGATGATGGGGTTCAGTGCCATGCCTCTGCCAGCAGAGGTTGAAATGACCTGTGATGGTTGCGGAGCCAGCTTTATTGCCAGTACTATGGAGTCCAAATGCAGTAGTTGTGGCATGGTTTATGGTGTAACCCCCTGCCATGCCCACGATCCACGCAGTATTCAGGCAGCAGGGGTAGGATACTAGGCAGTGTAATGAATTTGGGTCTTTTTAGCCTCCCTCTCTGTAATGGGGGGAGGTAATTTGATTGCCAGAATCAGCATCTGTACTAAGTAAAGAAACTGAGGATGGCCTCATCCAGACTGGCAGGGGCTGATGGCTCTTTTTCTTTGGTTGCAGATGCCTGCTCCTGTTGTTCCTCAACCGTGTATTCTGTTGTCAAAATAACAGCAGAATCCATTGCATCAGGAGCCAATTGCTGGGCTTGTGCTCCAACTGTCTGTATTGCTGCCATTTGGGGTTCAGGTACAGATTCCTCTGTAATCTGATCAGCTTCCAGCCCTTGTGGCTCCACCCTGTCGGTATGTGCCTGATCAGTTTCTGATTCTGTAAAAGGTGCAGCAGGCTGTTGGGATGCCTGTTGTGCAGATTGCTGTTCTGCTGTGCCAGAAATCCTGTCATCAAACTCACCGTTTTTCAGACGGTACATCATCCGTTTGTGCTGTGCTTTCATAAGGTCTTCAACCAGGCCATCAAGCTGATCAACCTGCAAAGCATCTTTGTAGTTTATCTTCTGTGAACCAAGGATTACGCCATCTTTGTACAACAGAGTAACAATATGTGGGTTTTTAAGACCGCTGTCCTCTGTTTGCACATGGAAGGTCTGCTGCTTGTAGTTGATATTATGGTTGTAGCCCAGTTGCATTGTTACAGTACCTCAAAAGTTTTATCCTGCAAGTTGTCGCTGTGCCTTTGATGCTAAAACTACTCCAGATGGGAATAATCAGGTGATAGTGGCTCTGACAGATCAAGGTGTCTAAGCTGTGCTGTTTCGTTACGATCCAGGTTGATCTTGACCTGTGCGATCTCCGGCATATTAGTATTGATGGTGTTGACCAGGGCATACACTGCCAATATTTCAGACAGGCTGCCCGATGGCAAGGTATCAGCTAAATCATCATGCAGATCAATTATGGCCAGGTTACCATCAACACTTGTGCTGTTAACAACGGTAAATTCCGGTAAAACAGGAGTGTTGGATATAATCGGCCCCTTCACTAATTCCTCAACCAGCAGCCTAAGACAACTGGATTGATCGTAGCAGCCTTCAATCTGTCTGGCTTCAGGGATCAGCTTGTCACTGTTGCCGGCAAAAAAGAGGATGACCTGCTTGGTGGTTGCCTCACCCTGTTGCGAAGGTGGTTTGTCTGGTAGCTTCTCCGCCTGGTGGTGCTTCTGCCAGAACAGTCCGCCAAAGACAAAGGCCAGTACAATAAAGGATACCATCAGATCAAAACCGAGCGGTTTTCGATAGCCAGGTGCCATCAGTCTCCTCCATTATCTTCCTGAATACCATCCAGCTCTACCTGTGTAACCTGTTCCAGCCGATCACCCAGAAAGTGGCTGCCAATCCTGACAAACCCTTCGGGAACATCGGTTACAAAGTAACGATGTCGGCTGTTTTTGTGGCTGGTGGCAACCAACTGTTGCTCCTGCAATATTGCGGCTACTGTGCGTGCTGTTTCTTCGGCTGAATCCACCAGTGTGACACCGTTCCCCATGATTTCGGCAATTACTCCCTTTAGCAGGGGGTAGTGGGTGCAGCCCAGCACCAGGGTGTCAATATCCGCTGTTTTCAAGTTAGCAAGATAGGTTTGTGCAGTCAGTCTGGTTACCTGGCTGTCCAGCCACCCTTCTTCAGCTAACGGTACAAACAGGGGGCAAGGCTCAGAAAGTACATCAGCAGCAGGATTTAACCGCTGTATGGCCTGTTGGTAGGCATTGCTGCGGACTGTGCCGCTGGTGCCGATGACACCAATCCTGCCATTTCTGCTGACCTGCACCGCCCGTCTGGCACCTGGTTCAATCACCCCCACCACTGGTATGGTCAGCATCTTCCGCAGGGCAGGCAGTGCCACTGCCGAGGCGGTGTTACAGGCCACAACCAGCAGTCTTATATTGTGCCTGACCAGAAAACCGGCGATTTCCTGGGAATACCTGATTACAGTATCAGCGGATTTGGTACCGTAAGGCACACGGGCAGTATCACCAACATAGATGGTGTCTTCATAGGGCAAGGCGTTAATCAGTGCCCGCAGCACGGTCAGTCCGCCTACCCCAGAGTCAAATATGCCGATTGGCAGTTCAGACATCTTTAATCAGATTCCCCTCGTCTTGAAGTAGTTCTAAGCTCCGTTGAATATAGCACTGTTGAATTAAAAACGGAATTACCGACTGTATATATCAGCCGTGAAAATCATCCATAGCAGCTAAATCGGGCAGTTCAATCTGCCACTGGTCAGATATATTGTTTACCTGTTGTTACACTGATATGACCTTGACAAACAGAGGGCTGCTGATTAAGTTGTAATGTGCTAGCACTCAAACAACCAGAGTGCTAGCAGAGCGATCATAAAGTGCAGGGATAACGGGGTAAACAGATGGTAGATCTGACACTGTCACAACGTAGCAGGCAGATCCTTGAGGCGATTGTAGAGGATTATATAGCCACAGCAGAGCCTGTGGGCAGTAGTTCTGTTGCCAGACGCCACGCCATGCCACTTTCTGCCGCAACAATCCGTAATGTCATGGCCAGTCTGGAAGATCTGGGACTTCTGATCTCACCACATACATCAGCAGGCCGGATTCCCACTGACAAAGGTTTTCGTTTTTATGTTGATTCTCTGGTGGGTTTGCGGAAGATCAGCCATTCAGAAAAAAAAGAGATTCTGAGGCGTTGTCGTGAAACCGGAGGCAACCTGACCGAGCTGTTACAGGAGGCCAGCCAGGCACTTTCCAGCCTGTCAAACTACACCGGTATTGTTATGGCACCCCATATAGACACAGCTCTTTTTCAGCAGATTGAGTTCATCAGACTGGAATCGCAGAGGATTCTGGCTATCCTGGTTACCAGCAGCGGTACAGTGCAAAACCGGATCATTGAAACCGATGAGGAATTAACCCCATCAGAGCTGGTGCAGATGTCCAACTATCTGAACCAGACCCTTAAAGGGCTGTCAATCTGCCAGATGCGTGAAAAAATCCTGGCAGAGATGGAGCAGGAGCGGAACTGCTATAATGAGCTGCTGTCAAAGGCTTTGAAGATCTCACAGCAGACCCTGCCAGCAGAGCGGGCTGATGTATTTATTGCAGGGCAGTCACGTATCCTGGAACAGCCAGAGTCGATAGATATTTCCAGAATGCGTGAACTTTTCCGCACCTTTGAGGAGAAGGGCCGTCTGTTGCAGCTTCTGCACAGTTGTATGCAGGCCGATGGTGTGCAGATTTTCATAGGTTCTGAAACCCCGCTAAAAGAGATTTCCGGCATGAGTCTGATTACCTCGACCTACATGACCGATGCCAATACAGTCGGCATAATGGGGGTGATCGGCCCCACCAGAATGGGATATTCAACGGTGATTCCGATTGTGGACTACACTGCTCAACTGGTCAGTCGCCTGCTGACCAGGAGGTGATTCTGCACCAGCCTGTAACAAATAAACTAGTATGGAGATTTTAGAACATGACAGAAGAACAGTTGGAGATGGAGGCAGCATCTGAAGCTACAGAAGCTGCTGATAGCCTGCAAGAGCGGGTTGAACAGCTTGAGACCGAGCTGGCAGCCAGGGAGCAGGAGGCCAGAGATAACTGGGATAAGCTGCTGCGGGAGCGGGCAGACCTTGAAAACTACCGTAAGCGGGTCTCCCGCGAAAAGGAGGATCTGCTCAACTACGGTATCAAGGCACTGGTGGAGGAGCTGTTGCCGGTGGTGGATAACCTGGAGCGGGCTGTTGAACATGCCACAGAAGATAGCCTGCCTGCCCTGCTGGAGGGGGTAAAGATGACCCATTCCATGTTGCTGACCACGCTTAAAAAGTTTGGTGTCTGTGCCGTGGATGGTAATTGCGGCACCCTGTTTGATCCGGCCTTTCACCAGGCTATGGCCCAGGTTGAAAGCGATGAACACCAATCCAACACCATTGTGGAGGAATTTCAGCGTGGCTATCTGCTGAAAGAACGGCTGATTCGTCCATCAATGGTATCTGTTGCCAAATAAATTCATAAACAGACCTTGATTTAGTAAATAACCATTATCATCTTTATCAACAGATAAACTTTACTTACAAACAACCCCCGATATTTTACGGAAGGAGAAACAACAAAATGAGCAAAGTAATCGGAATAGACCTGGGAACCACCAACTCCTGCGTCTCTGTAATGGATGGTGGCGAACCAATTGTAATTGCCAACCAGGAGGGCAGCCGCACAACCCCTTCGATGATTGCATTTACAGAATCAGGTGAGCGTATTGTTGGGCAGCAGGCCAAACGTCAGGCAGTCACCAACCCTGAGAACACCCTGTTTGCCATCAAGCGTCTGATTGGCCGCAAATTTGATTCAGAGGCGGTGCAGAAGGATATTTCCATCTCTCCATTCAATATTGTCAAGGCAGAGAATGGTGATGCCTGGGTGGAAACCCGTGGCAAGAAGTACTCTGCACCGGAAATCTCGGCTATGGTACTGCAAAAGATGAAAAGTACTGCCGAAGATTACCTTGGTACTACCGTGACCGATGCTGTCATCACAGTACCGGCCTACTTTGATGATTCACAGCGTCAGGCCACTAAGGATGCCGGTATGATCGCCGGCCTTAACGTGCTGCGGATCATTAACGAGCCAACCGCTGCTGCACTGGCCTATGGTCTGGATAAGAAAAAGGATGAGAAGATCGTTGTATTTGACCTTGGTGGCGGAACATTTGACGTTTCCATTCTGGAACTAGGGGATGGTGTCTTTGAGGTGAAATCCACCAATGGCGATACCTTTCTTGGCGGTGAGGATTTTGACCAGAAGGTGATTGACTGGATTGCTGATGAATTCAAGAAGGATCAGGGGATTGACCTGCGTGGTGACAAGATGGCACTGCAACGCCTTAAAGAAGCAGCAGAAAAGGCCAAGTGTGAGCTGTCCGGGTCTATGGAGACTGACATCAACCTGCCTTTCATCACCGCTGATGCCAGTGGCCCCAAGCACCTTAACCTGAAGCTCTCCCGTGCCAAGCTGGAATCCCTTTGTGATGATCTGCTGAGAAGGCTGGAAGGTCCATGCCGCACTGCTTTGAAGGATGCTGGCCTGTCTTCCTCTGATATTGATGAAGTTATCCTGGTTGGTGGCATGACTCGTATGCCGGCTGTTATTCAGCGGGTGCAGGATATTTTTGGCAAGATACCCAACAAAGGCGTTAACCCTGATGAGGTTGTGGCCATTGGAGCAGCCATCCAGGGCGGTGTGCTGAAAGGTGAAGTAAAGGATGTGCTGCTGCTGGATGTTACACCGCTTTCACTGGGTATTGAAACCCTGGGAGGTGTACTTACCAGGCTGATTGACAAAAACACCACAATCCCCTGCCGCAAGTCCCAGACATTCTCCACAGCGGCAGATAACCAGCCTGCGGTTTCCATTCATGTTCTACAGGGTGAGCGGGAAATGGCCCGTGATAACAAGACTCTGGGTAACTTTGAGCTGACCGGTCTGCCGCCGGCACCAAGGGGTGTTCCACAGATTGAAGTTACCTTTGATATTGATGCCAACGGTATTGTGCATGTCTCTGCCAAAGACCTTGGCACCGGCAAAGAGCAGTCCATAAAGATCACCGCATCTTCCGGCCTGTCCAAGGAAGAGATCGACAAAATGGTAAGGGATGCCGAGTCCCATGCTGCTGATGACAAGCAGAAGCGTGAAGTAATCGAGGCACGTAACCAGGCTGATTCCATGGTTTACAGCACAGAGAAATCCCTCCGTGAAGCCGGAGACAAGATTGATGCAGTGGATAAAGGCAACATTGAAAACAAAATCGCCGAGCTGAAAAAGGCGATGGATGGCGAAGATGCCGAAGTGATCAAAAAGGCCACTGACGACCTGGCCCAGGCTGCCCATAAACTGGCAGAGGCCATGTATGCCCAGGCCCAGCAGGCTGGCAATGAAGCCGGTGCAGATGCAGGTCAGCAGCAGGATGCAGGCGGCAAGCCGGATGATAATGTGGTGGATGCTGATTTTGAGGAAGTCAAGAAGTAACAGTTATTGTATAGATATAGGTTAGCAGGCAGGGGTGGAGCGATAATTGTGCTTCACCCCTCTTGCCGTCTTATTCCAATTCCATATCAAAGCGTCTTCTTCGTTGGCTCGTCATCGGCTTCTC
>CAZRKG010000064.1:0-285 GCA_964600635.1 uncultured Geobacter sp.
CAGACAGGGATCTAACGTAGTGCGAAATTGGCGGCTGACTCCGCTGGCCCTGAGCAGGCCAGCACTTTGTTGGGCAGCTTTGCCGCTGCCAGCCACACCGGTAATCTGGTCATAACAATCAAATGGTGCTTTCAAGTCCATCCCCACCCAATCAAGGTGTGGGAGACAATCTGCCAACCGCTCAGGGTATACTCCGGCAGTATGCAGCCCCACCAGAAACCCCATTTCATGCACAGTAGCCAATGCCTGGGGCAGCCGTTTCTGCATGGTTGGCTCTCCCCCGCT